>JBAPMF010000061.1:0-41429 GCA_049278475.1 Herbaspirillum sp.
CCGCCGCGTTGCGCGCCGCCAACCGGCAAGACTTGGCCATCGCGCGCGCCAACGGCCTGTCCGACGCCATGCTGGATCGCCTGACGCTGTCCGACAAGGCCATTGCCACCATGGCCGAAGGCCTGGAGCAGCTCATCTCTCTACCCGACCCGATCGGTGAAATTTCCAATCTGCAATACCGCCCCACCGGCATCCAGGTCGGCCAGATGCGCGTGCCGCTGGGCGTCATCGGCATCATCTACGAAGCGCGTCCCAATGTCACCGTCGATGCTGCCGGCCTATGCATCAAGAGCGGCAACGCGACGATTCTGCGCGGCGGTTCCGAAGCGATTCACTGTAATCAGGTGCTGGCGCAGCTGGTCAAGCAAGGTCTGGCCGACGCCGGCTTGCCGCAAGACGCCGTACAGGTAGTCGATACCACTGACCGCGCTGCTGTCGGCGCGCTCATCACCATGACCGACTACGTCGACGTCATCGTACCGCGCGGCGGCAAGGGATTGATCGAACGTCTGATCAAGGAAGCCAGAGTGCCGATGATCAAGCATCTGGACGGCGTCTGCCACGTCTACATCGACGACAAGGCTGACCGGCGCAAGGCGCTGGATATCGCCTTCAATGCCAAATGCCAGCGCTACGGCACCTGCAATACGATGGAAACACTGCTGGTGGCGCGCGCCATTGCCGCCGAGATCCTGCCGCAACTGGCCGAACGCTATCGCTCCAGGGATGTCGAGTTGCGCGGTGATGCCGCAAGCCGGCAGATTCTGGCCGCTTACCCGCTGTTGCAGGAAGCCACCGAAGAAGACTGGCGCACCGAATATCTGGGGCCGGTACTAGCCGTCAAGATCGTCGCCGACGTGGACGAAGCGATCAGGCACATCAACACCTACTCGTCGCAGCACACCGACGCCATCGTCACCGAAGATTACACCCGCGCCATGCGCTTCCTGCGCGAAGTCGATTCGGCTTCGGTCATGGTCAATGCCTCGACCCGTTTTGCCGACGGTTTCGAATACGGCCTCGGCGCCGAAATCGGTGTTTCCAATGACAAACTGCACGCACGCGGTCCAGTCGGACTGGAAGGATTAACTTCGCTCAAGTACGTGGTGCTGGGGCAAGGGCAGGTGCGTCAGTAAGATCGTGAGCAAGTTCTAATATCACCCATCACAAAGGAAACTGCATGCTCTGGATCAAAGCCCTGCACATCGTGTTCATCACCTCGTGGTTCGCCGGCCTATTTTATTTGCCACGCCTTTTCGTCAACCTGGCACAGGAGACCGAACAGGCGGCGACACAACGCCTGCTCGGGATGGCGCGCCGTCTGTACCGCTTCACCACGGTCCTGGCGTTGCCTGCGCTTGCGTTTGGCCTGTGGCTGTATCTCGGCTACGGCATCGGCACAGGATCCGGTAACGCCTGGATGCATGCCAAACTGTTGCTGGTGGTGCTGGCGATCGGCTACCATCACGCCTACGGCGCGCTGCTCAGGAAATTTGAGCGTGGTCAAAATCAGCGTAGCCATCAGTGGTTGCGCTGGTTTAATGAAATCCCTGCATTGCTGCTGCTGGCGATTGTAGTTCTGGTCGTCGTCAAACCTTTTTGATCATGCGCGCCAGACATTCCTATTTCTGCCCCTGTCCGCGCGGCCTTGAAGCCACGCTCGCCGAAGAGCTTGGCGAAATCGCTCAACTGGCCGGCCCCGACGCCGGCCTCGAGGTCCACAATCAGGTTCCCGGCGGCGTGCATTGTTCTGGCAGCATCATCGGCGCCTATCAGCTCAACTTGCGTTCGCACATCGCCAGTCGTGTGCTGCTGCGCATCGCCCACGGTGCTTACAAAAACGAAAATGACATCTACGACCTCACGCTCGAGCAGGAGTGGGAAAGCTGGTTCAAGGTGTCGCGCACGATCCGCGTCGATGTCACCGCAGTCAAATCGTCACTGCGCAGTCTTGAGTTTGTCACGCTGAAAATCAAGGACGCCATCTGTGACCGTTTCCGCGAGCGCTTCGACGAACGGCCATCGGTCAACACCAAATCGCCGGACATGCGCATCGCCGGCTTCCTCGATACACACAATTTCACCATCTATCTCGACACTTCTGGCGAAGCGCTGTTCAAGCGCGGCTGGCGCGGCGAGACCGGCGTGGCGCCGCTGCGTGAAAACCTTGCTGCCGGCCTGCTGCGCAGCAGCGGTTGGAAGCCCGGCATGGCGCTGTTCGACCCGATGTGCGGCTCCGGCACTATCCTTGTGGAAGCGGCGCAAATGCTGGCCGGCATTCCCCCTGGTACACGCCGCCATTTTGCATTTGAAAAATTCGACAATTTCGACGCCGGCATTTGGCTGGCGATCAAGGGTGATGTCAAGCCAAATCCGTTACCGACGGTGCCGACCATTTTCGGCAGCGACATTTCCGGCGACATGGTCGCCATCGCGCGCCGCAACCTACGCGCAGCCGGCATCCAGTTCGAGGTACCGTTGAAGCAGATCGAAGCGCAGGAAATCAGACCGCCAGTGGATGCCGATGGTAAACCGGTCACCGGCATCATGCTAACCAACCCGCCTTACGGCGAGCGCATCAGCGTGCGTGGCGACAACGCATTGCCGACCGATGAGCTGCTGCTGTCCTTTTTCAGCGCCTTCGGCACCACGCTCAAACAGCGCTTCACTAACTGGAGCGTCTTCCTGTTTTCGGCAGATCCCAGCCTGCCGAAACTATTGCGTCTGAAAGAAGCACGCAAGACGCCGCTCTTCAACGGCGCGCTGGAATGCCGCCTGTTCCGCTTCGACATGGTGGCGGGCTTCCACCGTCGCGAGGCTGCCAAACCCAGGTCCGATCAGACTTGAGATACTTGCCTGACATTCTGCTGTGAAGCCGTGATCCAGCCAGCGTATGATGACGTGCTGGTGCAGGTAATTGCACCAGCGTACAGGTTTGCGCCAGCATGCATCACAGCATTCAGTGATAGTTGAACGACACCAGAACGTTACCACTCATCTGTGTCGTGTCGGTGTTGTCTGCTTTGCGCAGAATAGCTGTCAACGGGATCACCATCTCCTTTTTTCCACTATCCTTTTTTCTACCGAGCTGATAATTGACTGTGCTGCCGTGGTCCGTCGATGATGCATGGCGACTGATCACAATATTTTCTCTGGCGCTATTGCTAAGCATGTTGTTGTCAATAGTGGTATCGGTGCTTTGTACTGAAATCTGCACGGACTGGCCTGCATTACAATGGACATTCAGAGGGATTCGATGCGTAGATCTGGGCGTTGCTGGTGTAACTGGAGCAATGTGTTGAGTGTTGACGAAGCATGCTGGTTCGACGATCGAACCGACAAAATACGCGGTGCCGCCAAAGGCAGATGCTTGTGGAATGCAAAGAATACTCAGGGATAAAATAGCCAAACCATGGATGCATTTATGCATATTTGACATGGTGATACTCCTTGAAATAACCAGAAAAGAAACAGAATTTCGCGATCGTATATAAAAAATTTAATCCATATATCGAATAATTTCGATGAATATTTAATATTTTTTAATCTTATATACAGAAATAATATTGTATTTTGTTGCTTTACGCCAATTCTGCTGCTGATCAAAAAAAAAAAAATTAATGAGTGTTCATAGGAGAAAAGGCAACTGGTAGTTTTTTTGGAAAGATAGGACGGGAACCAAGCGCAAGTATCGTTGCTCCAGAGTATGTATTTGGGGAGGGACATATAGCACATATACGAAGTACGTATGCTCAAAAGCACGCCAAGCGTGTAAATCAATGACTGGAGAATGTATGAGCCTGACTGCGACTAAAGTAGTGCGCGTTGCCATCGCGGACGACCATCCGGTGGTACTGAATGCCTTGAAACATGAATTGGGCCGTCTGCCGGCATTCCGTATCGTACTGATAGCGCATACCGGAGAAGCGTTACTGGAGTTGCTCGAATGCACGCCATGCGAAGTAGTGATTACCGATTTCGCCATGCCGACCAATGACAAGGATGAAGCAGATGGTTTTGTATTGATCAAACGTATCCGCACCAACTTTCCTGCGGCCAAGCTGATCGTCTACACGGCCATGCGCAATAACGCGGTCGTCAAACGTCTTTATCGGATGGGTGTATTTTCGGTGATCAGCAAAAAGGAAAAAGCCAATGAATTAGTCAATGCCTGTCTGGAAACACAACTGGACAAGCAGGTTTATTTCCCGGTTTCCCTGCGCGGCGAACTGGAGATGAGCTGGGCGCAGGGCGATGCTTTTACCCAGAACAAGGAGTTGACCATGAGCGAACTCGAAGTGATGCGCCTGTTTGTCGGCGGCAGTTCGCTCAGCGACATTTGCGAACGCCTGTCGCGCACGCCAAGTACAGTCAGCACTCACAAAAACAACGCTATGCGCAAACTGGGACTGACAACGGATGCTGATTTGATCAAATATGCCTACGCCACCGGAATGATTTGAGTGTCATGCGGCTTCACACAGCTTAGCGATAGCAGTTGCTAGCTGCGCGTGATGTTATTCTGTTCGATGGTGGCCAAGGCCTGCTCTAGTCGTGGATAAAGACGTTTGCGTCGCTGCTGGTTGGCGACAGCCAGCTGCGCTTTGAGAGCGTCCGTCAACACATGGGGCTGATGACTGCCCAGATAAGACTGCTGTGGCGTGGCTGCGTGCGTCATCTGCGTCGATACATCGGAAGCACAGCTGAATCTGGGCCTGCTGGTATTTTCAGTTTGCATCATCTTCACTCCTTAATGAGAGAATCTTTTGCATACTTTCCAATGTACACGAGATATTTCAAACGCACGATAGATGAGTGACAACGTTTACTTTTTGTGTGCCGCGCCCAGCATGGCGATGTGCAAAAAATATCAGCAGCAGTGTCATCATATTAATAAAACGACTTGATTTATTAATTTGGCGGGAATATATTCCGAACCGGAATAGCGTGTTGCCCGCGATGAAACACTTTGTTTTACAGGATGTTGTTTGCCGCAGGTTGCTATAACCGGATTGCTATAACTAAAAATTTTAGGGGACACAAAATGAAATTGAAAAACCGCATTGCCATATCTGTGTTGAGCCTCGTTTCTGGCCTTGTTTTTGCTTCTGATCAGCCCATCATCGGCTTGATCACCAAAACAGAAATCAATCCATATTTCGTAAAAATGAAAGAAGGGGCGCAGGAGGCCGCCAAAGCCAGGGGCGTCAGATTATTGACGGCTTCCGGCAAATTCGATGGCGACAATGCCAGCCAGGTCGCCGCGATCGAGAACATGATTGCGGTTGGCGCGAAAACCATTCTTATCGCACCGAATGACTCCAAAGCCATCGTTCCAGCCATCAGGAAGGCGCGTGAGCAAGGCGTGATGGTGATTGCGCTCGATACCCCCACTGATCCCAGGGAGGCGGCTGATGCGCTATTTGCCACCGACAATGTCAAAGCTGGCATCTTGATCGGTCAGTATGCGAAAGCCGCCTTTGGCGACAGGCCAATGAAGATCGCGACCCTGAATCTGTCTCCCGGCAAATTGAGCGGTATTCAGCGCCATGGCGGTTTCCTGCAAGGTTTAGGTATCAAGGAGGGAGATGCAAGCGTGGTCTGCGCGCAGGATAGCTATGGCGATCAGGCCAAGGGCCAGACCGCCATGGAAAACTGTCTGCAAAAAAACCCGGACATCAACCTTGTTTACGCCATCAATGAGCCTGCCGCTGCCGGTGCCTACAAGGCGCTCAAAGCGGCCGGCAAAGAAAAAAGCGTGATGCTCGTCTCCATCGATGGCGCTTGTGAGGGTGTGCGCAACATAAAGGCTGGCTTCATGACCGCGACCTCGCAGCAGTATCCGCTGAAAATGGCCGTACTTGGCGTTGAGGCGGGGAGCGATTATGCCAGGATTGGCAAGAAGGTGAGCGGCTATGTCGACACCGGCGTAACGTTGATTACCGATAAAAAACAAAAAGACATCGACAGCAAAGATACCAACTTCGGTCTGGACTCCTGCTGGGGCAGGAAATGAGGTGAAGCCGGGCCGGCTTCAATAGCAGCCCTAGCCAACATGCCGCTGGCCTTTTTCCCGGACCAATAAGGATATTCGTTGATGAAACTTCGCCTGGGACACTTGCCCTCTTTCTCTTCGCTCACTCCTCGTCTTGCACTGCTGGCAGCCAAGGACACTGGGCAAATACGCGCCATCCTGTCTTCGCTCGGCCCTTGTCTTGCACTGCTGGCAGCCTGCATTTTTTTTGCAACGCAATCAGATCGTTTCCTCAGTGGCCAGAATTTCTCGCTGATCCTGCAACAGGTCATGGTGATCGGCGTGATTGCAATTGGTCAGACCTTGATCATTTTGACAGCCGGTATCGATCTGTCATGCGGCATGGTGATGGCGCTGGGTTCCATCGTGATGACCAAGCTTGCAACCGATCACGGTATGAATCCTTATTTTGCCGTTGCCTGTAGCATGCTGGTTTGCACCTTGATCGGTTACGTTAACGGCTTCCTGGTGACAAAAATCAGACTGCCTTCGTTCATCGTGACTTTGGGTACCATGAATATGGTATTCGCCGTCACCCAGCTTTATTCCGGCGCGCAAACCGTCACCGATTTGCCGGACGCGCTGCTGTTTTTGGGCAGTACCTTTCAGATCGGTCAGACCAATATCACGTATGGCACGGTATTGATGCTGTGCATCTATGCGCTGATCTGGTTTTATCTGCGTGATACGGCACCCGGGCGTCACATTTATGCGGTCGGTAACAGTCCGGAAGCAGCGCGCCTGAGCGGCATTGCCACCCATCGGGTGTTATTGGGCGTGTATGTACTGGCCGGGTTTTTATATGGCGTTGCCGCGCTGCTATCCGTGGCGCGGATGGGAGTCGGCGATCCGCAGGCCGGGCAGACGGATAACCTCGACAGCATCACGGCGGTGGTGTTGGGTGGCACCAGTCTGTTCGGCGGTCGTGGCACGATCGTCGGTACATTGATCGGCGTATTGATTGTGGGTGTGTTTCGCAATGGACTGACTTTGATGGGCGTGCCATCGGTATTCCAGATTCTGGTGACCGGCATTCTGGTGATTCTGGCTGTCGCGGCAGATCAGTTTACGCACAAAAAAGCTTGAAAAAATGATTGTGAATACTTCAATTTCGATTTTTCAGGCGCATGACATCGTTAAACGATATGGTCATGTGACAGCGCTCGACGGTGTCGATTTCGATTTGCGCGCCGGCGAAATTCTGGCAGTCATCGGCGACAACGGCGCCGGCAAATCCTCCTTGATCAAGGCATTGTCAGGCGCGTTGATTCCGGACTCCGGCGAGATGTTGCTGGATGGTCGCAAGGTGCATTTCAAATCTCCGATCGATGCGCGTCGGCATGGTATCGAGACGGTTTACCAGGATTTGGCGGTGGCGCCGGCGATGACGATTGCCGAAAATCTTTTTCTCGGGCGGGAGGTATTGAAGCCGGGTATTTTCGGGAAATGTCTGCGCATCATCGACAAGAAGAAAATGCTGTCCGAGGCCGTCCGATATATGCAGGACCTGAAAATCGGTATTCGTTCCATGAGCCAGCCGGTATCAACCTTGTCCGGCGGTCAGCGTCAGGGTGTGGCCGTCGCGCGCAGTACGGCATTTGCCAGGCATGTGGTGATCCTGGACGAGCCGACTGCGGCGCTCGGCGTGAAGGAGAGTAATATGGTCCTGGAATTGATCCGCAGGGTACGTGATCGCGGCCTGTCGGTGATTCTGATCAGCCACAATATGCCGCATGTATTTGAGATTGCGGATCGCATTCATATTCAGCGCCTGGGAAAACGTGTCGCCGTTGTCGATCCGAAGAAAGTCAGTATGGCCGATACGGTTGCCGTGATGACGGGAGCCGTGAATCCGCAGGACTTGCCGGAGGATGCGTATGCTTAAAGGTATTGATCTGCTGCTGTCGCCGGATTTGCTCAAAGTCTTGTGCGAAATGGGACATAGGGATGAAGGTGCGCTGGCAGACGCCAATTAATTCGCGAACGCGTGGTGTTGCAGACCATACGTTGCTCGAAAAGCTGTTGGCGCAAATCGAGATAGCGCTTGGTTATTACAGTTGGGAGGGCGGGGCGGGCGTAGCCCGTCCAGAAGTGCTGGCAGGCACCATCGGCTGGATGCACGGACAATAGGTGGCGCATTGCTGCCTTTTTATGCCAACTTTGCGCCGGATCATGCCCTGTTTTTCAAGCAGAAAAATTAATTTGAACGCATTTGACGGAATATTGAAGACATCATGATTGCAACAGTAGGGGAAACACTGGTTGATCTGATTGAACAGCAGGACGGCCGGTTTCAGGCTTGCCTGGGCGGTTCGGTATGCAATTTCACACTGGGAGTAGCGCGTCAGGGTATATCGACAACGTATCTCAACCCCTTATCGAAGGATAAATTCGGAGAGAAATTTTCTGCCCTGTTATCAGGCAATGGCGTCGTTCTGAGGGCAAATGGCGGCAGTGCGTCGCCGACCGCGCTGGCCGTGGTGAGCCTCGATGATCAGGGTTCGCCGACATACGCATTTCACCGGCAAGGCGTGGCCGATCGTGATGTCAACGCTGAGAAGCTGATTGCCAGTTTGCCTGAGGCGCTGGAATTGCTGCATACCGGCGGCCTAGCGCTGGTTCCGGATGATCTTGAGAAAATCCTAACAGTGATACGCGAAGCGGGAAGACGGAAGGCGCTTGTGTCGATCGACGCCAACTTGAGGCCGATAGCGGTCACGGCATGCGAGGCCTATGTCGAAGGCGTGAAACAGGCGATGGCACAGGCGCATATCCTAAAGGTCAGCGACGAAGACCTAGCGGTTCTTGGTTTCGGCAATGCGACGCCGGCAATGCTTGCGGCTATTCTGTTTCATGAATCGACGTTGCAACTGATCGCTATCACACACGGTGCGCGAGGAGCAACATTACTGACACGCGCATGCCAGATGACGCTGCCGGTGCCAAACGATCTGAAGGTGGTTGATACGGTTGGCGCGGGCGACTGCTTTCATGCCGGACTAGTCTCTTATCTGACACGCGCCGGCAGGCTTGCCTCAGCGGCAAGCCTGCGGCAAGTGGACCAGGATTTTTTGCGCTGCGCTTTGCAGCATGCGATTGCTGCTGCCAGCATCAATATCATGCGATCCGGCTGTGATCCTGCGACGTGGGAAGAAACCAAGCAATCCAGCCAGGCTTCCGCATAATGGTTTTGCAGGCGTTGCGGGATCAGTCGCGATTGCCACCGAAGATTCCCAGGATCGACAGCAAATTGACGAAGATGTTGTAGACATCCAAGTAAATACGCAGCGTCGCGGAAATATAGTTGGTTTCGCCGCCGTTGATCACTTGTTGCACATCGAACAGGATGTAAGCCGAAAAGATGGCGATAGCCACCACGGAAACCGTCAGTTGCAGTGCCGGCAATTGCAGGAAAATATTGGCTAGCGAAGCTGCGATGATGACGAGCAGACCAGCGAACAGCCATTTGCCCATGCCCTGAAAATCGCGTTTGGAGACTGTTGCCACCGTCGCCATTGCACCAAAAACCAGGGTGGTACCGCCGAATGCTGCCATGATCAGCGAGCCGCCATTGGAAAAGCCCAGGGTGTACTCGATCAGGCGAGACAACATCAGTCCCATGAAGAAGGTGAAGCTGAGCAATATGGCCACGCCCAAACCAGAGTTCCTGGTTTTTTCGATAGCATAGAAGAAACCGAATGCTATTGCGATGAACAGTACGAAGCCGAGCATCGGGCTGTCGGTGAACAGGCTGAAATGCATCTGCACGCCCAGCCACGCACCCAGCACGGTCGGTATCATGGACAAGGCGAGCAGCCAGTAAGTATTGCGCAGTACACGGTTGCGTGCGACGGTGTCGGTGCTGACGGTATCAAGTGTGTTTTGCGGGTATGGATTCATTTTTCCTCCAGTTGCCATTGATTGAATCGAGAGCCTCTCATTGGCGGTTCTCGATGCGGGCAAGCATATCACGATGCCGCATGGTCCGGGTCGCGAGGCGCATGCCATATTTCCTGGCGGATTAAACTTGATTTCATGCTAAAATCGAAGGTTGCCTGCATGTTGATTGACATGCTTCAACTTTTTTTCATTGGAGCTTTCACCTATGACAATCGAACGCACCCTGTCGATCATCAAACCGGATGCAGTGGCGAAAAACGTGATTGGTCAGATTTACACCCGTTTCGAAGACGCCGGCCTGAACATCATCGCTGCGCGCATGATGCATTTATCGCGTGCGGAAGCTGAAGGTTTCTACGCGGTTCACCGCGAGCGTCCTTTTTTCAGGGATCTGGTGGACTTCATGGTCTCCGGTCCCGTGATCGTGCAGGTACTGGAAGGTAAAAATGCCGTCCTGAAGCATCGCGACCTGATGGGCGCAACCGATCCAAAAAAGGCGGAAAAAGGCACGATCCGCGCTGATTTCGCTGATTCGATCGATGCCAATGCGGTGCATGGTTCCGACGCGGCAGAAACAGCGAAGGCTGAGATCGCTTATTTCTTCCCAGCGCTGAATATCCATTCGCGCTGATTTTTGCCTTTGATGTCGAGTGATCCATGCTTGACGGAAAATGGTATAGGTCATGATGACAGCTTTCACCAATCTGCTGGATCTGGATCCTGCGCAGTTCGTCGCTTATTGCGGCGAACTGGGTGAAAAGCCATTTCGCGCCAGGCAATTGCAACGCTGGATACATCGATACGGCGCTGCCGACTTTGCCAGGATGACCGATCTCGCCAAATCGCTGCGTGAAAAGCTAGCTACGCGCGCTCATGTGACGGCGCCAGCCATCCTCAGCGATCATACTTCTTCCGACGGCACCCGCAAATGGCTGCTGGATGTCGGTAACGGGAACGCCGTTGAAACCGTCTTCATTCCTGAAGAAACCCGCGGCACCCTGTGTATTTCGACGCAGGCCGGCTGTGCGGTCAATTGCCGTTTCTGCTCGACCGGCAAACAAGGCTTCAACCGTAATCTGGGTGTCGGTGAAATCATCGGCCAGCTGTGGACGGCCGAGTTTGCATTGCGTAAAACCAGGGGTATCGAATCAGGCCCCAAAGGCGAACGCCAGATCACCAACGTGGTGATGATGGGCATGGGCGAGCCTTTGCTGAACTTTGAGCCTGTCGTTGCCGCCTTGAAGCTCATGCTCGACGATAATGCGTATGGCCTGTCGCGTCGCCGTGTGACACTGTCGACCAGTGGTGTGGTGCCGATGATCGACAAGCTGTCGCAGGAATGCCCTGTGGCGCTGGCCGTGTCGCTGCATGCTTCCAACGATGCCTTGCGCGACAGTTTGATTCCGTTAAACAAAAAATATCCGTTGCGCGAACTGATAGCCGTTTGCAGACGCTACCTGGAATTTGCGCCGCGCGATTTCGTGACTTTTGAATATTGCATGCTGGATGGCATCAACGACAGCGATGCGCAGGCGCACGAACTGGTGACTCTGGTGCAGGGAGGCGGCGACGCCAAGGTGGCCGTGCCGTGCAAGTTCAACCTGATCCCTTTCAATCCTTTTCCAGGGTCGGGTTTGCAGCGCTCGCCTCATTCGCGCATCGAGGCGTTCGCGCGAATCCTGATGGATGCTGGCATTGTCACGACAGTACGCAAGACGCGCGGCGATGATATCGATGCCGCCTGCGGCCAGTTGGCGGGAGAGGTAAAGGATCGCACGCGCGTGCAGGAGCGTATGCGGAAAATGACTGCGTATCAGCAGAAATCCGGCGCGGATTTTGGCCGCATCGTGGAGATATTCGAGTGAGGAAGGGCGTGTGCAAGAATATCGTCGTTCTCGCTTTGATACCTGCCTTGCTGCTGACCGGATGTGTCTCGTCCCCATCCGATAAAGTTGCGGCAACCGCCGGAGCGCCGGTTGCGCGTCTTCCCCTCCGGGCTGATGCGCAAACGCGCGCCGCTATCCGTCTTCAACTGGCAATCAGCTATTTCGAGCAACGCCAGTTTGCCGTCGCGCTGGATGAGCTTGCGCTGGCTTTGCAGTCTGTACCCGATTTTGCTGATGCCTATAGCGTGAGAGCGTTGGCATATATGGAGATGGGGCAGGAGCAGCAGGCGGAGAAGGATTTTCTGCAAGCGATCCGGCTGGCGCCCGGCAATCCGGATTTTGCCAACAACTATGGCTGGTTTTTGTGCAATAGCGATCGCCCTGGCGAGGCTATCCCTTACTTCGAGGCTGCCATCGCCAATCGGGCGTATCAGTCGCCGGGCAAGGCCCTGACCAATGCCGGCGCCTGTAGTCTGAAACGGCAGGATGCGCAGGCCGCAGAGCGTTATTTGACCCGTGCTTTTCAGTATGATCCGACCGGCCTGGCGACCAACCTCAATCTGACCAGATTGTATGCCGGGCGGCGCGAGTTCGAGCGCGCCCGTTTTCATATCGGTCTGGCGGCAAACAATCATGTCTTGAATGCACAAGCGCTATGGCTTGCCATCAGGATTGAACGTAAACTTGGCAACCAGTCAGCTGAAAATGATTTGACGGCGCAGTTGCGTCGTCGCTATCCGTCTTCATCAGAATACGCGGCTTATCAACGTGGAGCATTTGATGAATGATCTGCAGGAAAACCAGGCGCCGGTCTCTGCATTCGCATCGGAAGCGGAAGAGATAGGGCAGGTCGCGCTACCCGGCGCGCAATTGGCGGCGCAACGCCGGGCCAGGGGCTGGTCTGTGGAACATGCGGCAAGCCGGTTGAAGTTTGCGCCGCGGCAGATTCTCGCCTTGGAGACAGATAATTACATGGCTTTGCCGGAGCTGGCCGTCGTGCGCGGCTTCGTGCGCGCGTATGCCAAATTACTGGGTCTGGATGCCAATGTCCTGGTTGCTTTGCTGCCTCAGGAGGGAGCCGCGCATCATGCGCCGGTCATGTCGCAACGTATGCTGTCTATGCCTTTTTCGGAGTCATCGCTGCCGCTTCAGAATCACAGCAGGCTGTTGCCGGTATCGATCGCCGGCGGTATTGCCGTGGCGGTGTTGGCCGGCGCAGCTTTCGTCATCGACCGGGCGGGTTGGTTCAATGAGGCGCCGCAGCTGGCATGGCTGAAGTCCAGCGCGGCCGGTTCCGTGATTGCTGCGGTATCAGAGCGCGTCGCCGATGCCGTGATGCCGTCTTCGTCTCCGGCAAAAGCGGCAATGCCCGAAACTGGATTGGCAGACGGACAGCAGCGTGGCGCGTCTGAGCCTGAGATAAACCGCTGAAGCGAACTGAAATAACGCATCTATGTCTTCTTCACCTGCTCCGATTGCATCCGGTCCGCTGATGCGCTGTCAAAGCCGTTGCGCCGTCATCCGTCATGGTGACCGTCAGGTTGCGGTGGGCGGCGGCGCGCCGGTCATGGTGCAGTCGATGACGAACACCGATACCGCCGACGCCATCAGCACCGCGATACAGGTCCGGGATCTGGCGCAGGCCGGTTCAGAAGTGGTGCGCATCACAGTCAACACGCCAGCAGCAGCAGCAGCAGTGCCGGCCATTCGTGAGCAGCTCGACCGCATGGGGGTCGATGTACCGCTGGTCGGCGACTTCCACTATAACGGCCATACTTTGCTCGATAACTATCCTGATTGCGCCAAGGCTTTGTCGAAATATCGTATCAATCCGGGCAATGTCGGCAAAGGCGTCAAGCGCGACACACAGTTTGCACAAATGATCGCTGCTGCTCGCCGCTATGACAAGCCGGTACGCATTGGCGTCAACTGGGGTAGTCTGGATCAGGCTCTGCTGGCGCGCATCATGGATGAAAACGCACAGCGTCGAGAGCCTTGGCCAGCGCAGGCGGTGATGTATGAAGCGCTAGTGACGTCCGCCATCGAGAATGCGCAGCGCGCCGAACAACTGGGTTTGGATGGCAACAGAATCATTCTGTCGTGCAAAGTCTCCGGCGTGCAGGATCTGATTGCCGTCTATCGAGAACTGGCGCGTCGCTGCGATTATCCCCTGCATCTGGGATTGACCGAGGCCGGCATGGGCAGCAAGGGCATCGTCGCTTCGACGGCGGCATTGTCGGTACTGCTGCAGGAGGGTATCGGGGACACCATTCGCATCTCGTTGACACCGGAACCAGGCGGTGACCGTACCCGCGAAGTGATCGTTGGACAGGAAATCCTGCAAACCATGGGTTTGCGCAAATTTACGCCGATGGTGATCGCCTGTCCGGGCTGTGGCCGGACTACCTCGACCGTCTTTCAGGATCTGGCGAACAAAATTCAAGCCTATCTGCGCGACCAGATGCCGGTATGGAAGAATAAGTATCCCGGAGTGGAAAGCATGAAGGTCGCTGTCATGGGTTGCATCGTCAACGGCCCCGGCGAGTCCAGGCACGCCAATATCGGCATCAGTCTGCCGGGCACCGGCGAATCGCCTGCGGCGCCAGTCTTCATCGATGGCGAAAAACGGATGACCTTGCGCGGCGACCGGATCGCCGAAGAATTCCAGTCCGTCGTGCTGGATTATGTGCAAACGCATTACCGCAAACAAACGGCAGCCTGAACGCTGCATTTGCGGCAGCGTCCAGCGCAGGCTGGACATCTCCAGGTGAACGAGTTTTATTGATTACAAGCATGTCTGAAAACAGGAAAATCGAAAAAATCGTCGGAGTCAAAGGAATGAACGACATTCTCCCCGCCGATGCGCCATTGTGGGAACTCTTCGAGAACACCGTGCAATCAGTGCTGAAGAGCTACGGTTTCCAGCAAATCCGCACGCCTGTCGTCGAGCCGACTGCCTTGTTTGCGCGTGGCCTGGGCGAAGTCACCGACATCGTCGAGAAGGAGATGTACTCCTTTACTGATGCGATGAACGGTGACAGGCTGAGCCTGCGTCCAGAAAATACCGCCGGCGTGGTGCGTGCGGCGCTCGAACATAATCTGACTTATGATGGCCCCAAGCGTCTTTGGTACGCTGGTCCGATGTTCCGTCACGAGCGTCCGCAGCGCGGCCGCTATCGCCAGTTCCACCAGGTCGGCGCGGAAGCACTGGGCTTTACTGGTCCGGACATCGATGCCGAACTGATCATGATGTGCCAGCGCCTGTGGGACGACCTGGGCCTGCAGGAAATCCGCCTGGAACTCAATTCCATCGGCGATGCCGAAGAGCGCAACAGGCATCGTGCCGATCTGATCGCTTACTTCGAGCAGCACGAGAACTTGCTCGACGCGGATGCCCGACGTCGCCTGCACGCCAATCCTTTGCGCATTCTCGATACCAAGAATCCAGCCATGCAAGACATGGTCAATGCTGCGCCCAGGCTGCTGGATTACCTGGATGCAGCATCGCGCGCGCATTTTGAAGGCGTGCAAAAGATATTGCATCACAATAATATTCCGTTCACCATCAATCCGCGTCTGGTACGCGGCATGGATTATTACAATCGCACCGTGTTCGAGTGGGTCACCGATCAGCTCGGCGCGCAGGGTACGGTATGCGGCGGCGGCCGCTACGATCCGTTGATCGAAATGTTCGGCGGCAAACCGACGCCAGCCTGCGGTTTTGCCATGGGTGTCGAGCGTTTGCTCGAATTGATGAAGGCTGGCGGCGAGCAGTATGCGCCGAATCAATGCGATGTGTATCTGGCCCATCAGGGCGAGGCCGCGCAATTGCAATCCTTCGTATTGGCGGAAAGATTGCGCGGTGCCGGGCTGGATGTTGTGCTACATTGCGCATCGGCGAATGCTGGCGGCAGCTTCAAATCGCAAATGAAGAGGGCGGATGCCAGCGGTGCAGCGTTTGCGGTCATCATCGGTGAAAATGAAGTCGCCAATGCAACGGCAACGGTGAAGAACTTGCGCGCGCCGGAAGGCAAAAACAGCCAGCAGGTCACAATTTCATTCGATGGCGTGCCTGATCATGTGGTCGATCAGATTGTCGGCCACGACCATATTCATTATCACTCCTGATTTTTAGACATATTTCATGGCATACGATCTGGAAGAGCAAGAGCAATTGGCCTCCATCAAGGCATGGTGGAACAAGTATGGCAATCTTCTGAGCTGGGCGTTGATCGCTGCGCTGGCTGCTTATATGGCATGGGGCGGCTGGAATGTTTATTTGAACAGGCAAGCGCAGCAAGCCTCGCAACTGTATGACGAACAGCAAAGGGCTGTCGAAGCCGGGGATAATGCCAAGGTGTTGCGTGCCGCGACCGACATGCAAACCAGATTCAGCGCTAGCGCGTATGCGCAGATGAGCGCGCTGGTAGCAGCCAAGGCAGCATTTGAAGCCAATGACACGGACACCGCCGGAAAGCAGTTGCAATGGGTGGTCGATCATGCGCGCGATGCCGAATACAAGGCGATTGCGTCGATTCGTCTGGCCGGCCTGTTACTGGACACCGGAACGTATGACGCTGCGCTGAAATTGCTGGCCAGCGATTTCCCGGTGCAGTTTGCTGGCGCTGTGGCCGATCGCAAGGGCGATATTCTGGTAGCGCAAGGCAAGCGTGACGAAGCGCGTGCAGCGTATCAACTGGCGCTGGACAAAACCGATCCACGCAGCCCAGGCTACCAGGTGATTCAGCTGAAGCTTGACGCGATCGGCGGCGCTTCAGCCAAGGCTGCTGCCTGATCGTCGTTTCAACCATCACTCCATCATCGTCAAATCCGATAAGAGGAAAAACCATATGCGTCGTGATTCACAAATCGTTTCCAGGTATGCAGCTTCCCTGGCGATCGGGCTGGGAGCATTGACTGCCGTCGCCATGCTGGGGGGATGTTCGCTGTCTTCCGGCAAAAAAGAAATCAACCCGCCGGCGCTGTTGCTTGAGTTCAGGCAAAGCTTGCGCACGCAGACTGTTTGGACTGCCTCGGTCGGCAAGGCCGGCAGCTTTCAGTTCAGCCCGGTTTACGCCAATGACAGCGTGTTCGCTGCCAGCACTGATGGCAGCGTGATGCGCGTGAATGCCGCTACCGGTCAAACTGTCTGGCGCATCAATGCCGGCGACTTGACTGCCGGTGTCGGTAGCGATGGCAACATCGTTGCCGTAGTTGGCGACAAGGGCGTGGTGCAGGCGTTCGACACCAATGGCAGGTTTTTGTGGAAAGCTGTAGCGCCAACTGAAGTGTTGTCGGCGCCGGCAGTTGGCTATGGCCTCGTGATCGTGCGCAGCATCGATAACCGCATCACTGCCTTCGACATCGACAGCGGCGCACGTCGCTGGAGTATTCAGCGTCCGCTGCCGACGCTGACGCTGCGTACCGCGCCCGGTGTCGTACTGGATGCGCAAACCGCTTATGTCGGCTTGCCTGGCGGTCGTCTGTCTGCACTGGCATTGAATAATGGCGGTCTGCGCTGGGAAGTTGCCGTTGGCGATCAGCGCGGCACGACAGAGCTTGAGCGTATTGCCGACGTGTCCGGCGTGCCTGCGCTGGGTACGCGCGAAGTCTGCGCCGTGGCGTATCAGGGCCGCATCGGCTGTTTCGATATCGGTAACGGTAACCTGCGCTGGGGCAAGGAGTTTTCCAGCGATTCCGGCGTGACGCTGGATGAGCGTTTGGTCTTTTCTTCCGATGTAAAAGGCGCTGTCACCGGGTTCGCCCGCGATACCGGCACATCGATGTGGCGCAACACCCAGCTGGCTTACCGCCGCCCGTCCGCGCCCATTGCTGTTGGCAAAGCGGTGGCTGTAGGCGATTACCAGGGTTATATCCATTTTCTATCGCGTGACGATGGTTCCCTCATCGCACGCACGAGCACCGACGGCAGCCCGATTCAGGCGACGCCGATTGCCGCCGGGCAAAATGTCGTTTTTCAAACTCAGGCAGGAACACTAATCGCCCTGGCGGCAGAATGAGATTCGATGAAGCCGGTTATTGCACTTGTTGGTCGTCCTAATGTCGGTAAATCGACATTGTTTAATCGGCTTACCCGTTCGCGTGATGCGCTGGTCGCAGATTTGCCCGGGCTGACCCGGGATCGTCATTACGGCGCAGGCCGGGTGGGCGAGCGGCCCTTTCTGGTGATTGATACCGGCGGTTTCGAACCGGTGGCCAAAAAGGGCATCATGTATGAGATGGCCAGGCAGACCAGGCAGGCCGTGGCCGAGGCCGATGTCGTGGTGTTCATCGTCGATGGTCGTCAGGGGTTGACGCCGCATGACAAAGCCATCACCGACTTTCTGCGCAAATCGGACCGGTCGGTCATGCTGGTGGTAAATAAGGCCGAAGGGATGAAATACACTTCGGTCACCGCCGATTTCTACGAACTCGGCCTGGGCGATCCGTATGTGATTTCTGCCGCGCACGGCGATGGTGTGGCCGATCTGGTCGATGAAGCCCTCGATATCGCAGTTGCCAGACGTCCCGATCCCGGCGAAGAAGTGGATGTCGCACGTGGCATCAAGATTGCCATCGTGGGCCGTCCGAATGTCGGCAAGTCCACGCTGGTCAATACCTTGCTGGGTGAAGAGCGCGTCATCGCATTCGATATGCCAGGCACGACGCGTGATTCCATCGACGTTCCATTCGAGCGTGATGGCAAGCAGTACACGCTGATCGATACGGCCGGTATTCGCCGACGCGGCAAGGTATTCGAAGCCATTGAAAAATTCTCGGTGGTGAAAACACTACAATCGATTTCGCAAGCCAATGTCGTCCTGTTGCTGCTGGATGCGCAGCAGGATATTTCTGAACAGGACGCCCACATCGCCGGCTTCGTGCTGGAGTCGGGGCGCGCTCTGGTGGTCGGCGTCAACAAGTGGGACGGTCTGCAAAGCGATCGCCGCGATGAGATCAAGAGGGATCTGGAGCGTAAACTTAGTTTCCTGTCGTTTGCCAGGTTTCATTTTATTTCCGCGCTGAAATCGACCGGCATCGGCCCGCTCATGAAATCGATCGATGCTGCCTATGCCGCCGCCATGTCCAACCTGACCACGCCGAAACTCACGCGCGCGCTGATCGAAGCCGTCGAGCATCAGCAGCCGCGCCGTAAAGGGGCGATCCGTCCCAAGCTGCGCTACGCGCATCAAGGCGGGATGAATCCGCCGGTCGTGGTGATCCACGGCAATGCTCTCGAAAGCGTGGACGACAGCTATAAGCGGTATCTCGAAAAGCATTTTCGTGCAACTTTCCTGCTAGTCGGCACTCCATTGCGTATCGAGTTTCGCTCGAGCAGGAATCCCTTCGTCGGCCAGAACAAATTGCCATAATTCTTGGCTGGAGGAAGGAAATCGTTTACATTCGTACTGCATAGCTTGGTAAAGCACTTGAAGTTTTCTCAAGTGCCTCCAAATCCCTAATCACAACAACACAGCGGAGCTGCCATGAGCAACAAAGGGCAATTGTTACAAGACCCATTTCTCAACGCCTTGAGAAAAGAACACGTCCCCGTTTCCATTTATCTGGTCAACGGTATCAAACTGCAAGGCCATGTGGAGTCGTTCGACCAGTACGTCGTTCTGCTGCGCAATACCGTGACGCAAATGGTGTACAAACACGCCATTTCTACCGTCGTTCCCGCCCGCGCCGTCAATTTGAGTCTCGATTCTGCAGACGCGGAATAATGGTTTATCCTGCCGGCGCTACGCCGTGTGCATATTGATATGCGTGCCGCGCTAGTCGGCCTGGATTTCGGCAAGAGCGATTTTGCCGCAAGTCTGGGAGAATTATTCCTGCTTGCGAAGTCCGCCGGCGCCGAGCCTGTAACGACCATTACGGGCAAGCGCGCCAGTCCGGATGCCGCCTTGTTCGTCGGTTCCGGCAAGGCTCAGACAATTGCTGACGCGGTCGCGGATCTGCAACTTGATGTCGTCATCTTCGGTCATGCCCTGTCTCCTGCGCAACAGCGTAATCTTGAGCGTCTGCTGAAAACGCGGGTACTCGATCGCACCAGTCTGATTTTGGATATCTTTGCCCAGCGCGCCAAAAGCCACGAAGGCAAAGTGCAAGTCGAACTGGCGCAACTGCAACATTTGTCGACGCGATTGATTCGCGGCTGGACTCACCTGGAGCGGCAAAAGGGTGGTATCGGCTTGCGCGGTCCCGGTGAAACGCAGCTGGAAACCGACCGTCGTCTGCTTGGTCAACGTGTCAAGGCATTGCGCGCTCTTCTGGAAAAGCTACGCCGTCAGCATGCCACGCAGCGTCGCGCGCGCGGGCGCAATGACACGTTTTCCGTTTCTCTGGTCGGTTATACCAATGCAGGCAAATCAACGGTGTTCAACGCTATGGCCAAGGCCAGCGTGTACGCGGCGAACCAGCTGTTTGCAACGCTGGACACCACCTCGCGTCGTGTCTATCTGGGCGAAGTCGGACACGTCGTCATTTCCGATACGGTCGGCTTCATTCGTGACCTGCCGCACCAGCTGGTGGCAGCGTTTCGCGCGACCCTGGAAGAAACCATTCACGCCGATTTGCTGCTGCACGTCGTTGATGCCGCAAGTCCACTCCGCATGGAGCAGATCGAACAGGTCAACCTCGTGCTCAAGGAAATCGGCGCAGATCATATCCCGCAGATTCTGGTCTGGAACAAGATCGATGCCGCCGAGCTGGAACCATCAATCGAATACGACGAGTATGGTAAAATTCGTCGGGTTTTTATCAGTGCGAGAACTAATGTCGGCCTGGATTTTTTGCGGCAGGCAATTGCCGATTCACTCAGGTCGTCGATCGAGGCGCGTCGGGGAGCATTTCCGGTTATCGATACGCAGATGGTCACACGCGCATCACCCGGAAGTTGGCGGGCATTCCCTGTTGATTCAATTTGATAATTAAGCCGGATTCGCAACGCATGCTTGTTTCTCTATTCAAAAAACTCGGTCTGAAATTCTCGCTGAACGATCCTCGCTGGGGGCATGGTTCGCAGGATGACGACGACCGTCAACGGCAGAATGACCGCGGCAACGGCAATAAAAAGCCGGAAAACGGACCTCCTGACCTCGATCAGCTCTGGCGCGATTTCAACCAGCGTCTGAACCGTTTTTTGAGCAAACGCGGCGGTAATGGCGCCGGCGATAACAATGATAACCATTTCAATCGCGGTGACACGAAGGGTGCCGGTATCGGTGCCGGTGTGATCGTGGTGATCATCGCTTTCCTGTGGCTTGCCAGCGGCTTTTTCATTGTGCAGGAAGGCCAGACCGCCGTGGTCATGACCTTCGGTAAATACAGTCATACGACGCTACCGGGCTTCAACTGGCGCTGGCCGTATCCGGTACAGGATCATGAGATTGTCAATGTCTCGCAGGTGCGCACGGCTGAAATCGGCTATCGCGGCAACGCCAAGAACAAGCAGCTCAAAGAGTCCCTGATGCTGACCGATGATGAAAATATCATCGACATCCAGTTCGCAGTCCAGTACAAGCTCAAAAACGCGGCCGAATGGTTATTCAATAACCGTGATCAGGATGACGCCGTGCGCCAGGTCGCCGAAACCGCGATTCGTGAGATCGTCGGTCGCAGCAAAATGGACTTCGTCCTGTATGAAGGTCGCGAAAAAGTGGCGCTCGACGTCAGCCAGCTGATGCAGCAAATTCTCGATCGCTACAAGTCCGGCGTACACATCACCAACGTCACCATGCAGGGTGTGCAACCGCCCGAGCAGGTACAAGCCGCTTTCGATGACGCTGTCAAGGCAGGGCAGGACCGTGAGCGTCAAAAGAATGAAGGACAGGCTTATGCCAACGATGTGATTCCCAAAGCCAGCGGTGCTGCTTCGCGTCTGCTGGAAGAGGCTGAAGCCTATCGTTCGCGCATTGTCGCCAATGCGGAAGGCGATGCGGCACGCTTCAAGCAGGTGCTGAACGAATATCAAAAAGCGCCGGCCGTGACGCGTGACCGCATGTATCTGGAGACCATGCAACAGATTTTCTCCAACACGACCAAAATCATGGTGGACGCCAAGAGCGGCAACAATCTGCTGTATCTGCCATTGGACAAACTGATTCAGCAAACCGACAGCGCCAATGCCATCAAACCAACGATGGCAGTAACGACACCAACATTCCCAGGAGTCGATCCAGTGGATTCCGCCGATGTTCAGCGCGATGCCCGTAACCGGGGTGTGCCCGATTCCGAACGGGAGGTACGCTGATGCGCTATTTGATCACCAGTATTATTGTCGCCGTCGCACTCTGGTTGCTGTCGTCGAGCATCTTCATCGTCGAGCAGCGCCAGTCAGCGATCGTATTCGCCCTCGGTGAAGTCAAGCAGGTAGTGAGCGAGCCGGGCCTACATTTCAAACTGCCACCACCGTTCCAGAATGTGATTTACTTCGACAAGCGCATTCAGACGCTGGACTCTCTCGACGCTGACCGTTTCATCACGGCCGAGAAGAAAAACGTCCTGGTGGATTCGTTCGTCAAGTGGCGCATCGTCGATCCGCGCCTGTTTTTCATCAGTTTTGGTGGTGACGATCGTCGTATGCAGGATCGGCTGTCACAGATCGTCAAGGCAGCGCTGAATGAAGAAATCACCAAGCGCACCGTGCGTGAAGTGATTTCCGGCGAGCGCGGCAAAGTCATGGATGCCATTCAACGCAAGGTAGCGGCCGAAGCCAAGCAGATCGGTGCCGAGATCATCGATGTGCGTCTGCGCCGCGTCGATTATGTCGATCAGATCAATAACTCAGTCTACGATCGCATGAAATCCGAACGTGCCCGCGTCGCCAATGAGCTGCGTTCCACCGGCGCGGCAGAGTCAGAAAAGATTCGTGCCGATGCCGATCGGCAACGTGTCGTCATTCTGGCGGAAGCTTACCGCGATGCTGAAAAGATCCGCGGCGCAGGCGATGCCAAGGCTTCGCAGATTTATGCCCAGGCATTTGGGCAAAGTCCCGAATTTTACAAGTTCTACCGTAGTCTCGAAGCATATCGCTCCAGCTTCAAGAACCGGCACGATATGATGGTGCTCGATCCCAGTTCCGAGTTCTTCAGATATTTCAAAAATGTGGAGGGCGTCAGCGCCAGGAAGTAGCAAGACAGGTTCAGAGTCGTCATATGTGGGGATCGATGCTGCTTGTTGAGAGCATCTTTCTGTTTCTGTCGACTGCCTGTCTGTTTCCCTGGTTTTTCTGATTGATTCGTGTATGCCTAACTGGCTTCTTCCTGAAAACATCGCCGATGTCTTGCCCTCCGAAGCGCGCAAGATCGAGAAATTACGGCGCCGCATGCTCGACAATTTCTGCTTGTACGGTTATGAAATGGTCATGCCACCGCTGCTCGAGTATCTGGAGTCCCTGCTGACCGGCGCCGGGCAGGATACCGACTTGCGCACCTTCAAGCTGGTCGATCAATTATCGGGGCGCACGCTGGGCGTACGTGCTGACATGACTACGCAAGTAGCGCGTATCGATGCACACCTGCTCAACCGCGATTCCGTGACGCGCCTGTGTTATGCCGGTAGTGTGCTGCATACCCGCCCTTCCGGTTTGCACGCCACGCGCGAACCGCTACAGATCGGCGCCGAAATTTACGGCCACGCCGGCCTTGAAGCTGATGCTGAAATCCAGGAACTGGCGCTGGCTTCACTGGCGCTGGCGGGCATCCGCAAGCTGCGGCTGGACCTGTGCCACGTTGGCGTGCTACGCGCGATCATCGCCAACGATGACAGGGCCGGCAAACAGGAAGCGCAATTATTCGACCTGCTGGAGGCCAAGGATACTCCCGGCCTGCAAGTCTTGACGCAAGATTATCTGCCGGTGACGCGTGGCGCTTTGCTGGCACTGCCGGGTCTATATGGCGATATCGGCGTGATCGCCGAAGCGCGCAAGACCTTGCCGACACTGCCAGGCATCGCTCAGGCGCTTGATGAGCTGCACGCGCTGGCGCAACTGGCCGGAGAGGCCAACATCACCATCGATCTGGCCGACCTGCGCGGCTATCACTATCACAGCGGCGTGATGTTTGCGGCCTACGTACCGGGCCTGCCCAATGCAGTGGCGCGCGGTGGCCGTTACGATCATGTCGGTGAAGCATTCGGACGCGCGCGTCCGGCGACCGGCTTTTCCATGGATTTACGCGAGCTGGCGCGGTTGGTGCCTGACGCGGAAAGGAAGCGCGCCATTCGCGCGCCGTGGAGTACCGAGGCCGGTTTGCGTGAGAAAATGGCGGAATTGCGCCAGGCTGGGAACATTGTGATTCAAAGCTTTCCCGGATACGGGAACGACCAGGACGGATTCGACTACGACCGCGCAGTGGAATTCGACAATGGAAGCTGGATCATCAAGAATTTGGATTGAGCCATGTCACAGAAAAGCAGTGCAAAGAATGTCGTCGTCATCGGTACGCAGTGGGGCGACGAAGGCAAGGGCAAGATCGTCGATTGGTTGACCGATCACGCGCAAGGCGTGGTGCGTTTCCAGGGCGGTCACAATGCCGGTCATACGCTAGTCATCGGCGGTCAAAAGACGGCGTTGCAACTGATCCCGTCGGGTATCATGCGCCCTGGCGTGGCCTGCTACATCGGCAACGGCGTAGTACTATCCGTCCCCGATCTGCTGCGCGAAATCGACAAGCTGGAAGCTGCCGGCGTGGAAGTTGCCTCGCGCCTGAAAGTGTCCGAAGCCTGTCCGCTGATTCTGCCTTACCACGTGGCGCTGGACGTGGCGCGTGAAGCTGTCCGCGGCGCAGCCAGGATCGGCACCACCGGCAAGGGCATCGGCCCGGCCTATGAAGACAAGGTTGCCCGCCGCGCCATCCGTGTTGCCGACCTGCTCAACGAAAAGCGCTTTGCTGAAAAACTGCTGGAAAACCTGGACTATCACAACTTCGTTCTGACCCAATATCTGAAGACCCGACCGGTCGATTTCCAGAAGACTCTGGATGACGCGCTGGCCAACGTGCCGCGTCTGAAGCCCATGGTTGCCGACGTCTCCAGCGACCTGCGCATTGCCCACCAACAGAACGCCAGCCTGCTGTTCGAAGGCGCGCAGGGAAGCCTGCTGGATGTCGATCACGGCACCTACCCGTTTGTCACATCGAGCAACTGCGTAGCCGGCAATGCCGCCGCGGGCGCCGGCGTCGGCCCCGACATGCTGCATTACGTCATGGGTATCACCAAGGCTTACACTACACGCGTCGGCTCCGGCCCGTTCCCGGCTGAGCTACCGACCGATACCGGCGTGGGCAAACAGCTGGCATCCGTCGGCCGCGAATTCGGCACCGTCACCGGCCGCGCGCGCCGTTGCGGCTGGTTTGATGCCGCCTTGCTCAGGCGCTCGGTGCAGATCAATGGCGTGTCCGGCATATGTCTAACCAAACTGGACGTGCTGGACGGCTTTGACTCGCTCAAGTTGTGTACCGGCTACATGCTCGACGGTAACGAGATAGACATCTTCCCGGTTGGCGCTGAAGACGCTGCCGCCTGCCAGCCGATTTATGAAGAAATGCCGGGCTGGAAAGAATCGACTGTCGGCGTGCAATCGCTGGATGGTTTGCCGCAGAATGCCCGCGCCTATATCGCACGCATCGAAGAACTGGTCGGCGTGCCGATCGACATGATTTCGACCGGCCCGGACCGCGAAGAAACCATTGTCCTGCGCCATCCGTTCAAATGAGTAAGACGCGTACCAAAGAAAATAAAAAAAATGATGATAAAGACCTGTGGGTCTCTTGGGAAGACTACCATCGCGGCATCGAAAAGCTGGCCCTGAAAGTGTACCAGTCGGGTTGGCGGTTCGATCAGATTCTGTGCCTGGCGCGCGGTGGTCTGCGTCCCGGCGATGTATTTTCGCGCATCTTCGACGTGCCGCTGGCGATCCTGTCGACCAGATCCTACCGTGAAGCCGCCGGCACCATTCGCGGCAGCCTGGACATCGCCAGATACATCACCATCACCAATGGCAGCCTGTCAGGTTGTGTCCTGTTGGTGGACGATCTGGTCGATTCCGGCGTGACGCTGGAGACGGTGCAAAAGCAGCTGAAGGAACGCTATCCCGCCGTCACCGAAATCAAATCGGCCGTGCTGTGGTGGAAGGCCTGCTCCATCGTCGAGCCGGACTACCATCTCGACTACCTGTCCACCAATCCGTGGATTCATCAGCCGTTCGAAAGATACGACGGCCTTGGTCCGCATCAGTTGGCAGCATGGATCGAGAAGGGCAGCGCTGCAGCGCGTGGGAGCGCTTTACGGAACAGAAACTAAAAAGCCGATCGATTTTCCTCAACCGGCCTTTCCTGTTCTGGTGCCCACGGAGGGACTCGAACCCCCACACCTCGCGGCACATGGACCTGAACCATGCGCGTCTACCAATTCCGCCACGTGGGCAATCACGTGAAGACGAAAATTATATCCTAATTGCAAGAAATGTCAATTGTTCTGGACGCCGAAATCCCGCAACATCCGATGCATGCGCCGAAGAAGAAGCATGCGTTAGGTAAATGAGGATAACCTCCGTTACACTAGGATACGTTATAACGTGGATGTTCCGCGCTATGATGGAACTACCCTGCAGCTTGCCCAGCGCTGGCGCGATGTTGATGAATAACAATTTATTTGATTTCACTTTTGAACCAATTCCCCTATACCATTCCCAGCCGTGAGGAAATTCTCGGCGTCCTGCGTACCTCTTCCGGCGCGCGAAACTTGATGGCCCTGGCCGCAGCGCTCGGCGTCGGGTCCGAAGAAATGGATGGTCTGACGCGCCGCCTGAACGCGATGGAACGCGATGGCCAAATCAAGCCGGACCGTGCCGGCAACTATCAGCTCACGCATGCGCCCGGTTTCATCGAAGGCCGTGTCAGCAGCCATCGCGACGGCTTTGGTTTCCTGCTGCCGGACGACGGCAGCGATGACATCTTCCTGCCGGAAAAAGAAATGCAGAAAGTCCTGCATGGTGATCGTGTGCAGGCACGTATCACCGGCACTGACCGTCGTGGCCGTCCTGAAGGCAGCATCGTCGAAGTGGTGTCACGTGCCAATACACACGTCATCGGCCGTTTGCTCAACGAAAATGGCGTCTGGCTGGTGGCGCCTGAAGACAAGCGCATCGGCCAGGATATCTTGCTGACCGGTTCGCCGGGCAAGGCCAGGGCAGGGCAGGTGGTCAGCGTCGAGTTGACTGGACAGCCTGCGCGCCATACCCAGCCGACCGGCAAGATCGCCGAAATCCTCGGTGACATCGATGATCCGGGTATGGAAATCGAAATCGCTGTGCGCAAGTATGGCGTGCCGCATGAATTTTCCGACGCCGCAAAGAAACTGGCCGCTAGATTGCCCGACGAAGTCCGCGCCGCTGACCTGGATGATCGTGTCGATCTGCGCGATGTGCCACTGGTCACGATCGATGGTGAAGATGCGCGCGATTTCGACGATGCGGTCTATTGCGAACCGGTCAAGATCGGCCGCTCCAACGCTTATCGCCTGATCGTAGCGATCGCCGACGTCAGTCACTATGTCAAGCCCAACAATGCGCTCGATGCCGATGCGCTAAAGCGCAGCACCTCGGTCTATTTCCCGCGCCGTGTGATTCCGATGCTGCCGGAAAAACTATCGAATGGCCTGTGCTCACTAAATCCCGACGTCGATCGCCTGACACTAGTATGCGATGCCGTGATCACCGCTAAAGGCGATATCAAAGCCTACCAGTTCTATCCAGCGGTGATTCACTCCGCAGCGCGTCTGACGTATGACGAAGTCGCTGCCGTGCTGGCCAACACCAAAGGTCCGGAAGCTGCCAGACACTCTGGCCTGTTGCCGCATCTGCTGCACCTCTACGAAGTCTTCCAAGCCTTGCTGCGGGCGCGCCATGCGCGCGGCGCGATCGACTTTGACACGACGGAAACATATATCGTCTGTAATGCTGACGGCAAAATTGAAAAAATCCTGCCGCGCATCCGCAACGATGCGCATCGTCTGATTGAAGAATGCATGCTGGCGGCCAACGTTTGCGCCGCCGACCTATTGCAGCGCCACAAACAGCCGGGTTTATACCGCATCCATGCGATACCGACCAAGGAAAAGCTCAACCAGTTGCGCACCTTCCTCAAGCAGATCGGTCTGAACCTTGGTGGCGGCAATGCGCCAAGCGCGTCCGACTACGCCGAGTTGATGCCCAAGATCAAGTCACGTCCCGACGCCTTGCTGATCCAGACCATGCTGCTGCGCTCGATGCAACAAGCTGTCTACAGTCCGGAAAACATCGGTCACTTCGGCCTGGCTTATGCATCGTATATCCACTTCACCAGTCCTATTCGCCGCTACCCGGATTTGCTCACACATCGCGCCATCAAGGCAATCCTGCGGGGGCAGCGCTACGCGCCGAAAGGCATCGACACCAGCATCCTGAACACCATGTTGTCATCGGCCGCCCGTAAGATGGCGGCACAGAGCAAGACCAACGACAGGCAAACGCCGGAAAACAGTATCGCCATCTGGGAGGCATTGGGCATCCACTGTTCCGCCAACGAGCGCCGCGCCGATGAAGCATCGCGCGACGTCGAAGCATGGCTCAAGTGCTATTTCATCCGGGACAGGCTCGGTGAAGAATTCACCGGTACGATCTCCAGCGTGGCGACATTCGGCATTTTCGTGCAGCTCGATGCGCTGTATATCGAAGGCATGGTACACGTCACCGAGCTGGGAGCGGATTACTTCCAGTACGACGAAGCGCGACATGAATTGCGTGGCGAACGCACCGGCATCCGTTATCAGTTGACCGATCGTGTGACAGTGCAGGTCAGTCGCGTCGATCTGGATGCGCGCAAAATTGATCTGCGTCTCGTCACGGAGCCGCAGCGCAAAGGCAAACGCCCGGCTAAAGGGCCTGTTCCGGTCCGGCCGGAAAAAGCGTCGAAGCAGCAGCGGCGCATGCGTCGGTCAGCATGACCGGACGCCAAGTAGGCGCTGCAACATTCGGCGTCGATTCATCGAAGGAAGAAACAAGATTCATGAAAAATAAAATGATTTTCGGCTTCCATGCCATCACCTCCCGTATTCGTCACGAAGCGTCGTCAGTGGAGGAGTTATATGTCGATGCACAGCGCGATGACGCCCGTATGCGGGATTTGTTGCATGCCGCCAAGACTTGCGGCGTGCGTATCATCCAGGCAAACGACCAGCGCTTGTCGAATATGGTCGGCACGCGCCGCCATCAAGGCGTAGTCGCCAGGGCCAACGGACTGTCGCTGGCGCACAATCTGGACGAACTTCTGGATACCGTCGAAGGTCCGCCATTGCTGCTAATACTCGACGGTATTACTGATCCGCACAACCTCGGCGCTTGCCTGCGTGTGGCCGATGGCGCCGGCGTACATGCCGTGATTGCGCCCAGGGATCGCGCCGTTGGTTTGAATGCCACGGCTGCCAAAGTTGCCAGTGGTGCTGCCGAAACCGTACCCTATATCACCGTCACGAATCTGGCGCGCGCCATGCGCGACCTCAAGGAGCGCGGCATCTGGCTGATCGGCGCCAGTGACGCCGCCGACCGGAACGTGTATGCCGCCGACTTCTCCGGCCCCGCGGCGCTGGTCATGGGTTCGGAGGGAGAAGGCATGCGTCGCCTGACACGTGAAACCTGCGATATTCTGGTCGCTATCCCCATGTCCGGTTTGGTTGAAAGCCTGAATGTCTCTGTTGCCGCCGGCGTCTGTCTGTATGAAGCCAAACGGCAGCGTCTGTCACAACGCTAGACGACGCCGGTAACCGCTCCTGCGAAGCGGCGGCCTTGTCACGTTTTTCTCCCTGATCTCCGGAAAAACTGTTCTTGCACACCCTGCATCAATCAACATTATGTTTACCCAACTTCGAGAAGATATCTCCAGCATCATCGAACGCGATCCGGCGGCGCGCAACGCCTGGGAAGTACTGACCTGCTATCCGGGCCTGCATGCGGTGATGCTGCATCGCATCGCGCACGCTTGCTGGAAGAGTGGTTTGAAGTGGCTGGGACGTTTGATCTCGCAATTGGCGCGCTGGCTGACCGGGATCGAGATCCATCCTGGCGCGATCATCGGTCGTCGTGTTTTCATCGATCACGGCTTCGGTGTGGTGATAGGCGAGACCGCGGAAATCAACGACGACTGCACAATTTATCAAGGTGTGACCCTGGGCGGCACTTCGCTCGACAGGGGCGCCAAGCGTCATCCCACGCTGGGGCGTGGCGTCATCATCGGTGCCGGTGCGAAAGTACTGGGCGGCTTTTGCATCGGCGACGGCGCCAAGGTCGGCTCCAATGCGGTTGTCGTCAGGGAAGTGCCGCCAGGCGCAACGGCAGTCGGTAATCCAGCGCACGTCATACGCAAGGAAACGCCGGACACATGCGAGCAAGCCGCCGCGCGCATGTTTGCCGCTTACGGCGGCGTGACGCCCAACGACGATCCTTTATCGAAAGCCCTGCACAGCCTGATCGATCAGGCTGCCGCGCAAGAGCATCAGACCGAAGCCATCCTGGCTGCGATCAGGTCAGCCGGCATTGGTTGCGAGAAATTGCAGGAATTGGAAAAATTCGACGCCGCACAACTGAACAGGCTGGTGGAGTAGGGGAGCTGTCACGCTTCGTAAGCTATCATCAGCGGCGCATGGTCGGAGAACTTTTCCCCCTTGTAGACACTGCTTTCCCTTGCGGTGCCAGCGATTCCAGCCGTTGCGACGTGAAGGTCGATTCTCCAGCCCACGTTCTTTGCGTATGCCTGCCCCCTATTGCTCCACCATGTATACCCCTCGTCTCCCGCCTCGGGGTATAGGGTCCGATACACATCAACCCATCCACTTGCATACAGCTTGTCGAGCCATGCTCGCTCTTCTGGCAGGAAGCCGCTGTTCTTGAGGTTGCCTTTCCAGTTTTTGAGGTCGATGGGGGCATGAGCAATATTCCAATCTCCGCAAACGACGAATTCCCGTCCCTCGGCTCTCAAAGCATCCATGACGGGGAGGAATTCATTGAGGAATTGGAATTTGACTTCCTGTCGCTCTGGTGATGACGAACCCGACGGCATATAGACCGACACGACTGAGAGGTCGCCGAAGTCAGCACGAATGAAGCGTCCCTCGGCGTCGAAGCCCGCATGTCCGATGCCCTCGACGATGCGGTCAGGCTCGCGACGGCAGTAAATCCCGACTCCGGAATAGCCTTTCTTCTCGGCATAGTGAAAGAAGCCCTGATACCCCACGGGATCCCGCATTTCGTCGGTCAGGTCTACGGATTGAGCTTTCAACTCTTGGACGCAGACGACATCAGCGTCCGTCGTCTTCATCCAGTCGAAGAAACCTTTCGCAGTCGCTGATCTGATACCGTTGAGATTAGCGGAGATGATTTTCATGACTCTAAAAATGCAATGCTGCCCCGCAGGGCGGCGAATTATCCGATTGGAAGGGGACTGAAAATCGCTTCAAGAGCGATTGCAAAGGTTTTAAACGAGGGCTGTGCCATCTGCGGCAACCAGTCGAGCGGGCTCCCGCTCTGCTTGGCTGTGGTTCGAATAGGTGTCCCATGTCGGGAAGTAGTCATCCGCCTGATTTCCCCACGTTGACCAGCCTTCGCGGGAACCGCGAGCGAACATTTCAAGGAAAGGTCCGGGGGAGCAAGCTTCGATGATGCCGTAAGCCTCGTCGGGCTTCCGGCTGTGCTCCCGTTTCATCGTCGCCAGGAAATTCACCTGCCGACGACCAGAAGCAAGGGTTCTGGCATTCTTGCCACGCACGCCGAAAAGAATCAGTTCCGTGACATTACGAAAGTAGAAGCCTACTCCTCGACCGTCAGGTCCGCCGTCTTTACGGATCTTGTGCCATACGAGATTGGACTTGTATTCGAATCCCCATGCTTTGAGGACTTCCAAGCCCTCGGGCAGAAGGGCATTCGGCACCCACAAATAGCAATGCGCAGTGTCTTCGCAGACCTGCGAAACGGGCAAGGCCTTGATGTCGTCCAGCTTCATCGTCCCGTAGCGGTTGAGTCGCTTATGTTCGGGAGCCATCTTGCCCGTGCGGTTCTGGAATTGCCACGGAGGATCCGCCAGTATTGTCTTGAACTTCTGCTCGCCTACCCGGCGTAGAAAATCTTCATTGGCAGATAGCATCGTCTAGGTTCCCTCGGTGTTCCAGTCTGAAATCAAACGAGGCGTGATGCCGAAAACGAGAATCGGACAACCGCCCCCACGTCCTGCATTCAATCGGGGGAGCAACTTGCCCATCCACGTCGTCGATGCCCCATACTTGGCTTTGACGCCCAAGGCAGAAAAGACGGGGTTAAGTTCCTCGCTTCGCGTCAGCAGGACGCCGGCCGAGATTTTCCCATACTCATGAAAGGATCGAAAAGCGAAAAGATCCCTATCAAAGGTCTGGTCTTTCGAGTTCCATTCGAGGTCGAAGGCTACCCGACCCTTGACGTAGTCGACCCAATGGCTGTCCGAACGGACGGGAGCTCCATCGACAACAAGCTCAGCTTGTAGTTTCTCTTCCTGCCAGCCCAGAGGGCGAAGGATGGTTGAAACGAGCTTTGGGATGGTGCTTTCGTTCCCGCCAGCAGTGGTTATGTCCGTCGTGGTAATCCGGAATTGCCGTAATGCCCCCAGCAGTTCGGCGAACTGGTCGGGGAATTCGTTCGCCAGAACCGCTGCTGCGTGATGGAAATCATGCACTTCGTAGAGTGTTGCGATGTCGTCGGGGATATAGTCGTTCCAAGTCATGCCGGGAGGGTAACACGACAGGACACGACGGTCACGCAAGGCAAAGTTGTCGAACAGCCTTCCTTGTCGAATTTTTCGATGCGCACAGCGTTCGGCATGCACTTGCTGTACAGGTCCACGCCCGAATAGCCTTTCTTCACAGCGTAGTGGAAATGGCCGATGTAACCCCGCGGCGCGAGAAGCTCCGGCGCCATGTCAATTTCCTGCGCTTTCAGTTCTTGTACGCAGATGAAGTCGGCAGATATCTTATGCATCCACTCGAAGAAGCCCTTTTTGGCAGCGGAGCGAATGCCATTGAGATTGGCGGAAATAATTTTCGGCATGAAGAAACCCACATGAAAGTCAGGCGTGTAGGATACCTGATTCATTTAAAATGAGGGTCTTACAGATTTTTGCCATTTTTTGCTGTTGTGCAGAAGTTTTCTGCATACCGTGCTTCGGGAAGATATTTTGAGCGGCTTACGACAAGAATTTATCGAATTTTCCGTGTCCACAGGCGTGCTGCGCTTCGGCGAGTTCGTCACCAAGGCTGGTCGCATATCGCCTTATTTTTTCAATGCCGGTCTGTTCAACGAAGGCGCATCCCTGGCCAGGGTCGCGCAGTTTTATGCGCGGACGCTATCGGCATCGGGTCTGGAATACGACATGCTGTTCGGCCCGGCCTATAAAGGTATTACGCTGGCATCCGCGACTGCCATGGCACTGGCAGACCTGGGCCGTAATGTACCGTTCGCCTACAACCGTAAAGAAGCCAAGGACCACGGCGAAGGCGGCATGACAGTCGGCGCCAGGCTGCAAGGCCGTGTAGTGATCGTGGACGATGTGATTTCGGCAGGTACCTCGGTGCACGAATCGGTCGACATGATCCGCACTGCCGGCGCGACACCATGCGCAGTGTTGATCGCCCTCGACCGCATGGAGCGTTCGGGTAAGGACGATGCTTTGTCGACGTATTCGGCAGTGCAGGAAATCACCAGGGTCTACGGCATGCCGGTCATCTCGATCGGCAATCTGAACGACCTGCTGGCATATCTGACGCACGCCGACGCTGATGCGCAACTGTCGCGATACAAGGATGCCATGGCGGCATACCGCGCGCGGTATGGTGTCTGAAAATCTCAGGCGCAGGCGTATCCCGGTGAAAACAAGCCATCATTCCGCTTGAGCGTGACCGCTGCGCAGCGAGTGGTGCAGCGCGGCTGAATCTATCTAATGTCATCGGTCCGGCGGGATGATGGCGACACCACCATGCATCGCTCCACAACTACACAGTTGCTGCTTCGGATGCAGCAGTGCAGTTTCCTCGCGGCGCGCCACTTTGCCATATCGCCATCATCGGCCAGATAGCCTGTTTGAGCGGGATAGTACTGTCTTCGCGTCGTTCCTGTCGTTTCCGCTCTTTTTCCCATTTCTGTTCGTTGAACCGCTGCTCGCTCCAGCACAGATGGAGCATCATAAAATGGCTTTGCAGGCTGAGGTCGCGTTTCAGTATACATGCTGGTACCGGCAATGCTTTACGAGCGACGACAAGATGCATCGGCGTGTTTTTCATCGGCACCACAACGCTGTCGTAGCGCGCTGATGAAAAGCCGTTCTGTGCATTGACACCGCGCTCGTCAGTCCCCTCACAAACGCTTGACAGCAGTACCGCAAGCAGCACTGCCAGCGATGTGTAAATTCTTGAGCATGGCATGAGTTTCCCCTTCAGTTTTCCTTATCAACATAGCTTTGATATAGCTTTGATCCAGAAAGAGCCAACTAACCCTTCATGACTTTTTGAAAAGAGATTGTCCAAGTTACAGTGTGACATTCATATAAGAAAATTCTGAAAATGCATTTTTCGTTAAAAAAAGCGAAAAACAGTGGGAGATAAATCAGATAAATCAAATACAAAAAGGCTAAATGCACGCTGTCAAAAAACCATGTGAAATAAGATAGGGGTAATGGAAAAATCTGCTCGCTTTCATTTCAAGAAAACTCTCATTTTTAAGAAAATTCTCATTTTCGCGCTCGAATAGGGAGAGCATAATAGCCTCGCTATGTTGTGATCATTACTGGTTTAGTCGCTGGTAACGATAGGAGGGCAGCGTGGATAGGCAAGCAATTGCGAAGTTGATGAACAAGGAAATTTTTTTGTGGAAACTGGTTCAATAATGACATCGTCGGTGTGTAAATTGACCATCATTTTTTCGTGATAGCATCAAAATAATATTCATTGGTCTTACCGTGCAGATGGAAATTTGTGAAAGAATCATGATGACATGGACTGGAGCAAAAAAGATTCGGATTGCCTTGCTGGATGATCACGCGGTTGTGCGCCATGGACTCGTTGCGTGCTTAAGGGAGGAGGAGGATTTCGAGGTAGTAGGCGCTTATGCCAACAGTAGAGAATTGATATCGGCATTGGGTTCCTTGCTTGTGGACATATTGCTGATCGATTATTCATTAAGCGCTGACGATAACGATGGGCTGAATCTGATTCGCGCGTTGAAGGTACGTTTCCCCGGCAGCAATATCATCGTTTCCTCTGCACATTACAATCCTGCCACGGTCGCGCTGACGATGCGCGCAGGGGCACTCGGATTTTTCGGCAAAGAGCAGGCACTGCCGGAACTGATTGCTGCGGTTCGTTCGGTATCGGCTGGACGGATGCATCTTGATCCGCTGATGGAGGCGGAAATTTCGGCGATGCTATCCAGTGATCAGTCAAACGACAATTCGCTGATCAATAGTACAGAATTGTCACCGCGTGAAAGAGAAGTGTTGCGCTGCTGCCTGGAAGGCATGAGCGTGACCCAGATCGCCGAAAAATTCATGCGCAGTGTCAAAACAATCAGCGGCCAGAAGCGGACGGCCTTTCGCAAACTGGGCGTGCATAACGATAACGAGTTTTTCAAAATTCAGCATCAGTGCTAGGCGCTGGCAAGGCTGATACCGTCACGTCACATCACCAATGAGTTCTGGAATTTAAAGGCTTGTCATGACAACTACTATGTCGGCGCATGCGCCGTTGGTTCTCGTCGTCGATGATTCGGCAACTAGTCGCGTCGTTATCGAAAAGCAGTTGAAAAAACTTGGCTGCAATGTGACTGTCGCCCGAGACGGTACTTCTGGCCTGGCGGCGATTGTGCAAACCGAATTCGATCTGGTTCTGCTCGATTGCCAGATGCCCGACATGAGTGGCTATGACGTTGCCAAGCTAGCGCGCGAACAAAAAAACGAAGGCCCGTACACCCCCATCATTGCCATTTCGGCGGAAACCGATATGGAGCACAAGCAGCGCTGTCTGGAAAGCGGTATGGACGGCGTGCTGGGAAAATCTTTTCCAGTTGCTGGAGAGCTGAAGAAAATTCTGTCGCTATGGTGCAATTTCGACCTTGTTGCGGCGTCGTCGACAGAGATCGACGACATGGAAAACATCGAGCTGCAAACATTGTTCCGCACCATTTCTCTGGAAGACTTGAACACCATGCAGGCGCTCGTTCAATCCGATATACCAGGTGTCGGTCGCATGGCGCATCGCATGAAAGGCGCTGCGCTGACCATGGGCGCAGCGGAAATCGTTGCAACACTTGAGCGCATCGAAACAATTGTCGCCGTCAATGGTACATCATCGGCCTCGAACTTGAGGACTGAAATAAGTATCTTGCGGCAGCAATGTGACGTATTGGAGAAGTGCGCCGACTGAGCTTGTCGTTTGACCTCGACAATCAAAAACTGCCTCGGAGGCAGTATAGCTATATTTTACATAATATTTATTATACGAATTTATTGCTAAACGAATGCGTACAAAAACTTATGTCCAGTCAGGTTCTTATGACGACAATGCTGCAAATACACTGTCTCTGATTTGCTCGACCGGTCCGACGCCAGTGATCTTGAGGTATTTTGGCGCGCCCGGCTGACCCGACTCGGCCCACTTGCTGTAGTAACCGACCAGCACTTCAGTCTGTTCGTGATAGACCGACAGACGCCTCCTGACGATTTCCTCCTTGTCGTCGTCGCGCTGGACCAGCGCTTCACCGGTGACGTCATCCTTGCCGTCAAGCTTCGGCGGATTGAACTTGGCATGATAGATGCGGCCCGAAGCCGGATGAACGCGGCGACCGCTCATGCGCTCGACGACGGCGCTGTCCGGCACGTCAATTTCCAGAACGTAGTCAATCTGAACACCGGCCTTCCTCATGGCATCGGCCTGCGGCACCGTGCGTGGGAAGCCATCGAACAGATAACCATTGACGCAATCAGCCTGCTGCAGGCGATCCTCGACCAGACTGATGATGATGTCGTCGGACACCAGGCGACCTGCATCCATGACTCTCTTGACGGCAATGCCCAGTTCGGTGCCGGCAGCGATGGCAGCACGCAGCATATCGCCGGTCGAAATCTGCGGAATATTGTATTTCTCCCTGATAAAAGTGGCTTGCGTGCCTTTACCGGCACCAGGCGCTCCTAGAAGGATGAGACGCATTTTTTTCCTAAATTGAAATTTGAAATTTTGAATTCTGTTTTTCAAATGCGATGGCGACAGGACGTACCGGCGGAATCAGGGAGATTTAGTTGATCCAATCACTGTCATCGAAGATGATTATTTCTGTCGACACCGGCATCGCCTTGCTTTGCACGGAACTTACCACAAAATCTTGCCAAACTGTCAGGAATGAAAGCTACAGCACAGACATTGCCGCTGCCAGCGGACTATCCGGCGGCGCTCCAAAGTGCTTGCGCACGCGTTCGAGATCTTCCGGCGTATCGACGCCGGCTTCCGGCAGCAGCGAGGTAACATGCACGGCAATCGCATAACCATGCCACAACACCCGCAATTGCTCCAGCGCTTCGATACGCTCCAGCGGCGAAACAGTCAACGTCGGGTAAATCTGCAGGAATTGATTGGTATAGGCGTACATGCCGATATGCCGCAGCAACGCAAACTCGTGACTGTGCGGTTCGGACAGGCTTTCCCTGGACTGTGTAAAATCGTCGCGATGCCAGGGAATCGCCGCGCGTGAAAAATACATCGCGCCACCATCCTTGTTCAGCACCACCTTCACCACATTCGGGTTAAACATTTCCGGCAGCAGTTCGATGCGGTGCGCGGCCGTCGCCATTGGTACGCCAGCCTTGATGTGCGCGGCCACCGCCGCAATCAAGCTGGGGTCGATCAGTGGTTCATCACCCTGCACATTGACCACCACGGCGTCACCAGGCAGATCCAAAGCCGCCGCCACTTCGGCAACGCGGTCAGTACCGGACAGATGATCGGCGCGCGTCATGGCGACATCGATGCCATGCTGTTCGCAGGCGGTATAGATGTCGCGGTGATCAGTCGCCACCACAATACGCGCCGCACCTGACTGCGCTGCCCGCTCCGCCACACGCACGATCATCGGCTTGCCGCCGAGATCGGCCAGAGGCTTGTTCGGCAGACGCGTGGAAGCAAGACGCGCGGGAATGATGACAATAAAGGACATGACAAAAAACAATCAAGGATCAGAAGGTTCCGATCCGGATGCAGCAAGCGCGGCAACGCCAAGGTCACGCGCTTCTTCGGCCCACATAATAGGGATGCCGTCGCGGACCGGATAAGCCAGCCTGTCGCCATGGCAAATCAGCTCCTGAGCTTGTTTGTCGAATGCAAGCGGCCCTTTGCAGATGGGACAAACGAGAATATCAAGCAGTCGGGCGTTCACGGAGTTTCTCCACTATATGTTCAGCCAGCGCGTCGTCTATGCGCGCTGTCACGGGTACGACCCAGATGCGCGAGTCGTTTTTGATGGCTTCGATTGCCCTACATTTTACTGCATCCTTTTCGGTGATCAGGATCAACGCGGCCGGCAAGCCGACGAAAGGATTCCGCGCAAAATCATAATGATCCGGCAACGCCACTGCCTCAAAGCGCAGACCAGCTTGCGTCAGCGTGACAAAGAATCGCGCCGGATTGCCAATGCCGGCGACAGCCGCAACACCTCCTCCCTGATTCAGCGCCACCAGCGGTTGTCTGCGCGAGCGATCCTGCAACCACTCGACCTGATCCATCTCCAGCTGCATCGCGAACACGCCAGTGGGAACGCTATCGCTGTCCCCGCAGCCGGCGGCATTGCTAACCGTGAAATCACGTCGGCGCGAAGCCGGTTCACGCAAGGGACCGGCCGGTAACAGCCAGCCGTTGCCGTTGCCGCGCGCGTCCGACAAAACGATCTCGACATCGCGCGCCAGGGCGTAATGCTGCAAACCATCATCCGACACGATCACGTTGACTTCCGGATGCGCCGCCAGCAAGGCCCGGCCGACGGCCACGCGCGCGCGTCCCACCATGACCGGGCAAGCGCTGCGCTCTGCGATCAGCAAGGGTTCGTCCCCGATCTCCTGCGCACACGAAGCGCCAGTAACCGGACGTACTTCGCCCTGCCTGACGCCATAACCGCGCGAAATCACGCCTGGTGTATAACCGGCCTGACGCAAGGCATCCACCAGCCAGATCACCAGCGGCGTCTTGCCTGTGCCGCCAATAAAAATATTGCCCACCACGACCACCGGCACCGGCAGGCGCGTCGCCGGCTTCACACCGAGGCGGTAGAGGCCACGCCGGAGCGACGCAAGCAAACCGAACAACAACGACAATGGCCACAGCAGGCATGCCAGCCAGCCACGCCGTATCCAGGCGCGCGCCAAGGCGAATTCAAGATAAGTGCAGATAGACAAAAACAGATCCGATAAAGTAAGAGCCGCTAACAAAACGTCGATGGCAAGGCGTGCCGACGAAGACAGTACGCCAGCAGATCCAAATCACTTGCCGCCGCTGGTCTGCGCAGCAAACGTGACTTTAGCAAAACCCGCCGTGCGCGCTGCTTCCAGTACCGTGATCACGGTCTGGTGTGCAGCCATGGCGTCGGCATCGATGATCACCATCGGTTCGGCTCGAGCGCCGCCGTTAGCCTGCGCCACGCTTTGCAACTCCCTGGCCAGACCGTTGGCACCATGCGCGACAACGCGCACATTATTGATCGCGTAATGCCCTTGTGCATCGACAGCGACATGCAATTCGAACGGCTGCTCCAGCGCCTTTTCGGCATTGGCGGTCGGCAGTGTGATTGGCAGAGCGGTGAACTTACTGTAGGTCGTCGTCACCATCAGGAAGATCACGATCACCAGCAAAACGTCGATAAAGGGAATCAGGTTGATCTCCAGTTCTTCCGGCGCGTGGCCTTTGCGAAAATTCATGACGAAGTTCTCCCTTTACCAGCTACCGGCGAACACCATGCACGAGGTCGACGAATTTTACAGCCTGCTGTTCCATATCGACCACGAAACTACCGACCAGCGCCAGGAAATGACGGTAAAACACCAGTGCCGGCATCGCAATCGCCAGACCGAAACCGGTGTTATACAGCGCAATCGAAATACCGTGCGCCAACTGGGCAGGATTGGTACCGACAGCATTCTGCGAGGCAAAAATTTCAATCATGCCGATCACCGTGCCGAATAAACCCATCAACGGCGCCAGCGAAGCAATCGTCCCCAGCGTGGTGAGATAACGCTCCAGGCGATGCGCGACGGCCTGACCAGCTTCCTCGATGGCTTCTTTCATGACTTCGCGCGATGTATCGACGTTACGCAAGCCGGCGGCCAGCACCTGGCCCAATGGTGAATTCTGTTCCAGCTTGCCGATCAAGTCGTCGTTGAAGCGACCGGCTCGATGGACCTGCACGACTTCCAGCAGCAGATTCTCAGGCAGAATGCGCGAACGGCGCAGATACAAGAGTCTTTCAATGATCAGCGCAAGGCCGATGACAGAGGCGATCAACAACGGCCAGATCGGCCAACCTGCGGCTTGGATGATTGCGAACAAGAAAAACTCCTTAAAACCAGATGAATGAATTATCCGGTGCAAAATGTAACGCGTTGCATCTTACCCGGCAAGGCCAAGATAATCTTACCGGACACCGATGATAAAACCGCCTTAAAATCCTGCTTTGAGATCCTGTCGGCTTTACCCACATTTTCTGTGCATAACGTTGTGAACAAAGACTATCGCAACAAACCAGATCATTGATTCCAAAGCATTCTTCCGATTTGAGCGGAAAACATGCACGGACCGGACACTTCACAGCAGACACATGACCCCCGACGATTTTTCCGACCTTGCACAATCCAGACCGCCAGTACTTGCCGTATCGGCACTCAACCAGGCCGTAGCGCGTGTCCTGGAGCGCACCTTCCCGCTAGTCTGGGTAGCCGGCGAAATTTCTAATTTTACCCGCGCCGCGTCCGGTCATTGGTATTTCACACTGAAAGACGATGCGGCCCAGGTACGCGCCGTCATGTTCAAGGGACGCGCCCAACACGCCGACTTCTCGCCGCGCGAGGGCGACAAGGTCGAAGTACGCACGCTGGTCACCCTGTACACCCCGCGCGGCGATTACCAGCTCAATGTTGAAGCGATACGCCGCTCCGGCATCGGTAATTTATATGAAGCCTTCCTACGCCTGAAGGAAAAACTGGAGCGCGAAGGTCTGTTCGATCCAGCTCACAAACGCCCCTTACCGCCCTTCCCGCGTTGCATCGGCATCGTCACCAGCCCGCAAGCTGCCGCCCTGCACGACATACTGACCGCCCTGCGCCGCCGCGCGCCGCATACACACGTGATCCTGTATCCGACGCCGGTGCAAGGCGAAGCAGCCGGCGCCAGAATCGCCGGCGCCATCCAGAGCGCCGCACAACGCGCCGAATGCGAAGTATTGCTGGTCAGCCGCGGCGGCGGCAGTATGGAAGACCTCTGGCCTTTCAACGACGAAGCCGTAGCACGCGCCATCGTCGCCTGTCCTA
>JBAPMF010000062.1:0-83396 GCA_049278475.1 Herbaspirillum sp.
TGTCATCAGGGCGGCGCCGATGCGGCGCAGCATGCTGTGCGCAGAGGCAATGGAAGTGGCGCTGGTCATGCCGTTTGACGCTACATCGTCAGAATTGGTAGATAAGGTTGAAGCCGGCGGCGGGCGTGGCGGTCTGGAATTGCTGCGGGCGCACCAGTGCCCAGCCTGCGAACAGATCATAATGCAACGAGCCGATCCCGCCGCGCAAGCCGACCGCCGCACCGGCGAGGGCGTCGCCTTGCAGGTATGGCACACGGTGGCCGTACAATCGGCCGGCATCGAGACCCAGATAAAGAGCGCTTCCGGTACGTCCCAGGGCGATCTCCAGGTTGTTGCGCCAGAACACGCCGTTTTCGGAGGCCAGCGTGAGCTCGCCGTCGAAACCGCGCACGGTATATCGGCTGCCGATGGCGGACTGGTCGCTCAGGTACAGGCGGGAGTTGCTGTGTTGCGCGCGTATCGTGCCGATATAGGTCAGTGTTCGAGTCGATAGCTTGAACGGGACAACCAGCGTCGCGTCCAGGGTTTGCATGCTATAGCGGTAAGTGGGGCTGTCTGCGGCGCGGTCCGGCGCATCAGGAGCGCCGTTGAACCAGCCCACGCCCCAACGGTTGGCCAGAGTAGCGTCCAGTTGCGCATCGCCGTAATAATGGCGATGGATCCACGACAGTTCTGCGAAGGTGGGATGGCGTCTATGCACCCCGATCTCGGTGTCGTTGAGATAGGATCGGCTCCAGCGCTTACTGATACGCAGTTGCAGCGAATTCTTTTGTTGGGGATCACGCTGAAAAAGTCTCTGGATACGAACTTCAAGGTTTTGGGAAGCGCCGCTGGTGCCGAAAGTCTGAAATTTTCCGGCGATCTGCTGATGATACTGATAAGCGCTGCCGCTCACCCCGAAGGTCCAATAACTTGCCGGCGCCGAATAAGAGAAATTGTTCCCGGTCGTGCCGCGTGTGTCGCCCTTGCGGTCTGCATCGCTGCTGAATCCCGCATTGAATAGGTCGTTGATGCCCAGTAGATTATCGATGGCGACATTGATGCCGGCCTGGTATTTGCCAGTTGATTTGGCGCCGCTATCGTCGAAGTTCAGCGTTGCTTTCCACGGCTCGATGCGCTTCACATCCAATACGATGTCGCTCTCACCCGGCGTTTGTGTGGGAGCGATCTGCATATCCACATCCTGACTCGCGACCCGCTTCATTTGCTCCAGCCCTTGCTCGAGGTCACGCAGATTCAGAAGATCTCCGGCCCGATTGGGAAACGCCGAACGGTAGGATGCACTGACAGCCGGATCCTTGAAACGGATCGCGTGAATGATGCCCGGCACGAGGGCGATCTTGATCTCGCCCGACGACAAGTCCTGGCTGCCGACGCCTACACGGGTCGTGCTGTAACCCCGTTCGATGATCTGTCTGGTAGCACGCCGGATGATGGTCTCGATGCCGCTCTGACCAATGTAGCGTCCTTCGTAGCCGGCCAAATAGGTTTGCAGGAAACGAAAGGGGGCTATGTTCAACGAGAATCCACCTGCGCGCCGCACTGCATCGCTGGTTTGAACGGGTATTTCCAGAGTCAGACGCTCAATCCGAAAACACAATTTTTCAACAGGGAGATCGTAGGAAAAGGCATCTTCAGTTGGCGCCTGTCGAGGCAATACCACGGATGCTTGCTGCTGTTGCCGTTGCCGCTCTATGGCTTCCTGTTGCGCACGGCGACGCAATTCCTCCGAGTCGCTGCTCTGCGCGACCTGGGCGAAAACATGAACCGGGAAGATAACAGGAGCAAGCAGGGCACACATGCCGGCCATTCCCCGATGGACGCGGCTATTCATTCTTATCGTTATCACAGGCTGACAAATTGCTGACTAAGAAAAGCGGAGTGTAACCATCTGAATTGCCAATCGGCAATGTTAAAACTAAATTTTTGGTCATTTATTTTTGTTTTTGTTCGAGGTTTGCTCTTATTAGTGCGTAATTTTTCTAAAAATGTAATAAAAAGGAGGCTTGAATACATACCCTGAGAAAATATGCTGGTCACGTTCAAATCAAAAGCCGCTGCCGATGTCCTCATGTATGCATCGCATGCCAAACCCATCCTCGACATGCTGCACAAAGACATCGAGCGCGGCATCATCACCGCCGCTGAAAGCGGCGACGCCATCGCCCTGCTGGAAAAACAGATCGACTTGAGCAAAGCGCATGAAGCAGCGCTGGAACGCGATGAGCACGCGCATCAGCATGTCGACGGCGATGATGCCGCACATGAAAAAACCGGGGCGGTGACGTTTTCGGCGCGCGTTTATCCGCTGCTGGACATGCTGCGTCGAGCAAGGAAGGACAACTGCGACATCCTTTGGGGCGTCTGAATCGCATCGTCACAGAGGAGCTGTGTTTCTGTATCGTGTTTCAGCCGCTGCGCAGAAATGGCCGGCAAGACCTTCGTGGCTGGTACACTCACATTCCCTACAGGCGCCCGAACGACCTCGACGTGAACCCGGCCTTGAGCAGGCATGAATGTGACTCAACTTTCCTTACCATCAGATTCTTTGGCCTACGGCCTGCATGGCGCTGCACAGGCCATCACCAGCGTGCGCGCCGGCACTGCCCTGCCGCAGGCGCTGGCCCGTCTCTTCACACAAAACGGCATGACGCCGCAGGCACGCGGCGCCATCCAGGATTTATCTCATTTGAGCATGCGCAGACTGGGCGTAGCCGACAGCCTGCTGAACTTGCTCACCGACAAACCGCTGCAACCGAGGATGCTGCACAGTCTGTTGACTTGTGCGCTCAGCCTGCTGGTGGAAGAGAAAGATCCGGCTTACCCGGTTTTCACCGTCGTCAATCAGACGGTCGAAGCCGCCGCTGCCGATGGCAGGATGCGCCATGCCAGGGGCGTGGTCAATGCCATCCTGCGTCGCTTTCTGCGTGAACGCGCGACGTTGCTGGCGCAGGCGCAAAAAAACCCGCCCGGCGCCTGGAATTATCCGGCCTGGTGGATCGATCGCCTCAAAAACGTTTATCCCGAACAATGGCAAGCCATTCTGCGCGCAGGCAATACGCCGCCGCCGCTGACCCTGCGTGTCAATCGCCGCAAAACCTCGGTGCTGGCGTATGTGCAGGCGCTGGCCGTGCAAGGTATCGGGACGTGTCAGGTGGGACCCGATGCGGTACGTCTGGACAGGCCGACGCCGGTCGCGCGCATTCCCGGCTTCGCCGGGGGGCTGGTGTCGGTGCAGGATGCCGCCGCTCAGCTGGCGGCGCCTCTGCCGGACGTGCAGGATGGTATGCGCGTGCTCGACGCTTGCGCCGCGCCGGGCGGCAAGACCGGCCATCTGCTGGAATGCGCCGACATTGATCTGCTGGCGCTGGATCACGACCCTCGACGCCTGTGCCGCATCGAAGAAAATCTGCAGCGCCTGCAACTGAAGGCGACCCTGCGAACCGGTGATGCCCGCTACGGTGCCAATGGCTCGACCGATCAGTGCTGGTGGGATGAAAAACCATTTGATCGCATTCTCGCCGACGTTCCTTGTACCGCCTCGGGTATCGTGCGCCGCCATCCTGATATTCGCTGGTTGCGTCGCCAAACCGATACGGCGCAACTCGCTGCGCTTTCCGTGCAAATCTTGGATAATCTTTGGCAAATGCTGAAGCCGCAAGGTAAATTACTGCTGGTGACATGTTCGTTGTGGCCGCAGGAATCGGAAGACCAGGCGACCGCGTTTGCCCAACGCAACCAGGCCATCCGATTACCGGCCCCAGGCCAATTGCTGCCGATGGCCTGTATGGAAACCGACCATGACGGCCTGTTTTATGCGCTGTTCCAAAAAACAGGACCATGAATCGATGCGATCCGCGTTCATCCTCTTGCATCTGCGGTCATTTCAGCGTGTGCGCTGGCGGCTGCGCAGCGTCCTGCTGGTGTTTTTCCTGCTGTTTTTCTGCCATACCGACATGCAGGCGGCAGAAATCAACGTTACCCAAGCTTCACTGGAGGCTACCGGCGATGGTTACCGCCTGTCCACCGCTTATTCCTTCGAACTCAACCACAGCCTGGAGGATGCGCTGATGCGCGGCGTACCGCTGTACTTCACTACCGATGTCCGGCTTACGCGCCAGCGCTGGTACTGGTTTGATGAAATTTCGGTCTCCGTGTCGCGTACCGTGCGCATTTCTTTCAATGTGCTGACGCGGCAATACCATGCCTCGACCAGCGACCAGCTGCAACAGAATTTTTCCTCGCTGGAAGACGTTCTGGCGCTGATCCACCGGCCGCCGCGCTGGATCATTGCCGACGAGAACGCACTCAAGTCCGGCGACGTTTACAAGGTCAGCCTGCGCCTGCGCCTGGATGTGACACAATTGCCGAAACCTTTCCAGATCAATGCGCTCAATGACAGCGATTGGCGCCTGTCTTCCGACTGGGAAGAATTTGCCTTCAAAGTCGAATGACACGTATCTTGCGCTATCTGCTGGTGGTGGGCGCCGCCGCCGCTGGCATCCTGCTGTTCCTGCTGGCCTCCGCGTCTGAAAACTCCGCGCTGTTCGACCAGCACTATCCATGGTTGCTCGGTCTGAATGTGCTGGCGACGATCGCCCTGCTGCTGCTGCTGCTGCTGCTGCTGACACGACTGTACAAACACTACCGGCGCGGCAAGTTTGGCTCCAAACTGCTGGTGCGACTGGTGATGATGTTCGCGCTAACCGGCATTTTGCCCGGCGCGGCGATTTATATGGTGTCGGTGCAGTTCGTCTCCCGCTCGATCGAATCGTGGTTCGACGTGCGTATAGAAGCTGCGCTGGAAGCCGGCCTCAATCTTGGCCGTAATGCCCTGGATGCATCGCTGGCCGACCTCACCGCGCGTGGCCGTGTGATGGCGCAGGAACTGGCCGACATGTCCGAGGTGGGACAGATCGGCTATCTGTCCCGGCAACGCGATCAAAACATGGAAATCACCCTGGTCAACGCCAGCGGCCAGGTGCTGGCGACGGTGGGTGGACGCATCGGCGTCCTGACACCTACCGTGCCGACCGCAGCGATGATGAATCAGGCCAGACTCACACGTGGTTTCGCCATCGTGGAAAGCGACGACTCCAGGCAACTGGGCGGTGGACCGGATCCGGACGGCAATCTGCGTTTGCACGTGGTCATTTCAGTACCGGTTTTGCCCAAAGCGATCAGCCTGCAAGACGACAGCCGTTTCCTGCAAATCCTGCAACCGGTACCAAGCTATCTCGCCACCAACGCCGAAACGCTGCGGCTGGCTTACAGCGAATACCAGCAGCGCTCGGTAGCGCGTTCGGGCCTGCGCAAGATTTATATCGTCACGCTGACGTTGACGCTGCTGCTGACCATTTTTGGCGCCATCGTCAGCGCTTTCCTGATCGCCAGCGATTTGGCCAAACCCTTGCTGCTGCTTGCCGAAGGGACCAAGGCGGTGGCCGAAGGCAACCTGTCGCCGCGCCCCATCGTCAGCACATCGGACGAACTCGGCACGCTGACCCAGTCATTCAACATCATGACGCGCCAGTTGCTGGAGGCGCGCACCCTGGTCGAAAAGAATCGCGCCGAGCTGGAAAATGCCAAGGCTTATCTCGAATCAGTGCTGGCCAACATGTCAGCCGGCGTCATGGTGCTCGACAGCGAATTCCGCATCGTCAGCATCAACGACTCAGTGTGCCGCATTCTCGGCTATGATCTCACCGGCTGCATCGGCACGCCCCTGCATACGATCGAGGGCCAGGCACGGTTTGCCGAAACGATCATCAAAGCCTTCTCGGAGCAACGCGCGCAACAGGCATCCGACGCCGCGCGGGACAGTCTGCACTGGCAGCAGCAGATCGAACTGTCGCGCCACGGCGGCACGCCGGACGGCAGCGCCGGCACCGCGCAATCGGAAAACAGCAGGGAGGGAAGTTCAGGCGGCGGCAAGATTATCCTGCTGGCGCGCGGATCGCATTTGCCGGTGGAAAGTGGTGTCGGCTATGTGGTGGTATTCGACGACATTAGCAAGGTCATTTCCGCCCAGCGTTCCATCGCCTGGGGCGAAGTAGCGCGACGCCTGGCGCACGAGATCAAGAACCCGTTGACGCCAATCCAGCTCTCCGCCGAGCGCCTGCAGATGCGCCTGTCCGACAAACTGCTACCGCAGGATGCCACGATACTGGAAAAAAGCACAACCACGATTGTCAATCAGGTCACTGCCATGAAACATATGGTCGACGACTTCCGCGAATATGCGAAGACACCGCCGGCCAAGCCTGCCGCGCTGGATCTAAATGCGTTGATCGAAGAAATTCTACATCTGTACCTGGCCGGTGACGGTCGTGATAGCATCTATGTCAGATTAGCGCCAGATTTACCGAGAGTAATGGGCGATGCCACGCAGTTGCGCCAGGTCATCCATAATCTGTTGCAAAATGCACAGGACGCCATCGCCGAGAACGACGATATGACGCCGTGTATCGTAGTTGCTACAGAGCTGGTCAACTATCAGGATTCGGCCGGATTGGCACGTAGCGCCGTGCGTTTGACCATTACAGATAATGGATCTGGCTTTGATCCGATGATTTTATCGAATGCATTTGAGCCATATTTCACATCAAAACCAAAAGGCTCAGGTTTGGGTTTGGCAATGGTCAAAAAAATCATCGACGAACACGGGGGACGGATCGATATACAAAATCGGAGCGACACAAGAGGCGCAAAAATACTGATTTTGCTGTTAAAGTTAACTCCCGATGCATAACGACCGAGGAGTTTATCCTGGTTGCCGTTGCTACAGGGGGTCCTTTACTGGACTCAATAAGGTTGTCAAACTAATCCGGTGTTGACGAGCGCCAGCCAGATCGATGACACAGTGGTGCTTTGTGAAGTGTTTAGAGTTGACTCGAAACCTGTCTGCGATTTGCATCGCAGACAGGCTTTCAGAGAATCTCAACAATATCTAATGAGGGAAGCAGACACATGGCTAACATCCTGGTCGTCGATGACGAAATGGGCATCCGCGAATTGCTCTCGGAAATTCTGGGCGATGAAGGGCATGTCGTCGTCACTGCAGAAAACGCTCAGCAGGCACGCGAACTGCGTTCAGGCAATGCTCCTGATCTGGTATTGCTCGATATCTGGATGCCTGACACCGACGGTGTCACGCTGCTCAAAGAGTGGCAGCGCGATGGTTTGCTGACCATGCCGGTCATTATGATGTCCGGTCACGCCACCATCGACACCGCTGTTGAAGCGACCCGTATTGGCGCGCTCGATTTCCTGGAAAAACCGATCGCCCTGCAAAAACTGCTCAAGGCAGTTCAGCAAGGTCTGTCACATGGCTGCGAACCGGTGCGTCCGCTATCCTATATTCGGACGACGGTAACGGCAGACCACGATAGCATCACCCACCATCCCAGTCCAATGTTGTCATCCTACGTACTGCCGAGCGCTGTCAATGTATTGCATCATGGACATGGCATGGCCACCGCACCGGCGGCGTATGCGCCGCCGGTCGACAATGGCCCCAGTATTTCTTTCAACCTGCCGCTGCGCGAAGCGCGCGATGCTTTCGAGCGTGCTTACTTCGAATACCACTTGGTGCGCGAAAACGGTAGCATGACGCGTGTAGCCGAACACACCGGACTGGAACGCACGCATTTATACCGCAAACTCAAACAACTGGGTGTCGAGCCAGGCAAACTGTCGCGAAAAAGCGTCTGATCACACGCAGGCGCCCGGTGCTGTCGTCGATACGCATAGGGAAATACGGGAACGAGCCATCAGGATGCCTTGAAATCTGCGGATATGGCGCCATCTCCTTCACAACATCAAGTATGCGTATGAGGAGCCGCAATGAATCTGATCTACAACAGTGAGCAATACAGTGTCCTTGAATTCGGCGTCGACTGGAATCACGAAGCCATGCGCTTCGGCGGTTATGAAATTACGAATAAACCGGGCCGGCGCGAAATCTACATCGATGGCCCTGCCGCTGAAATGTTTCGTAGGGATGTACAGGATCTGATCGCAACGGCGCCGACAATGGAGGATATCGATACCTTCCTCAGCAGGTACGATCTGATGATGCGCTATTCGCTGGCACTGCACTAGCAGCCTGCCGCACTGAAGATAAACGGATTGATGGACTGCTAGCACCGCTAAACCTGCCCCGGAACAGCTGGAGTAGCCGGACGCTTACGATTTTCGGTGGTTTTTCCAGTTTTGAGCATTCGCACCGCCTCGTTGATCATAGTCATGCGATATGCCGTCGACGGATGTAGCGCGGTATAAGCGTTCAGCACGCTGGCTGGATACTGCGTCGCCAGACGCAGCCAGAAGACCGCATAATTGTCGATGCTGTAACCGGCGCGTACCAACATATGTAGCGCTAAATTGTCGGCAGCGGCATCCAGTTTCTGCGGATAAGGGCGAATGCCGCCGGTGCCGGCAGTGATGGTAGCGTCAGGCCGTGCGCGCATCAACTTGTCGATCATGCTGCCGATGGTTGCTGTCATGCGCTGACGAATGACGTGACCAAGCGAGTTGTGCGCCATCTCCTTGGCAATCAGATAGGCCAGTTCCTCATCCGATTTGGCGAAATGCATCATCCCGCGCGTAATCATTACACGGCGGCCATCGGCATAAGTATTGACGTTGTCGGCATTGCCCAGCTCGATGCTGAAGGCACAGGCCAGCGTCAACGGCACGATGATATTTTGTAGGGTTTCGTTGCGCATCATGGTCAATTTGACCGGTGTGTGTTTAGCCATCAGCGGCCCCAGCAGACTGGCCGCCTGGCGTTCGGCGCCGCGGCCTTGCTGCAACGGCTTGTCGACCACCGCAAGCAAGAGGTCGCCGCGCTGTACGCCGCTCCTGGCAGCGCCGCTGCCCGGCAGCACGCCTGTCACCTGCAAGTGCTCGCCATAGCCCAGTGATTGGGCCGCATCGATGAATTCAGCCGGGTAAGAATACTTGTTCTTGGCAGTGAAACCGAGCAGGTTGCGCGCGTTGCCACGGCACAATTGCGCATTGCTCGTCAGCAGCGGTGCCGCAACCTCATAGAGGCGATCCTGTTGGGAGGTCATGGTGCGCAAAGCGAGCTGATCCAGCGTCGGCACAGGCGTTTTGGCGACGGTTGTTGTCGCCGGTCGACCAAGGGTATTGTCATCCTGCGGTGTTACGCATGCGGCTAGCAATGCGCCTGGGACGATTGTCAGCGCTATTTTTCTCCAATATCCCTGGTGCCTTGCACACATCTGATACTCCTTGACGTTTTAAGACAGAGTGCTCAATCAAGATTTTCCTGTACTGCCGAACCCGCCTTCACCGCGTCCGGTTTCAGTCGAAAACCTGTCTACCAGGCGCAGTGCGACTTGCACTACGGGCTGGAACATCAGCTGCGCGATTCGGTCACCGGGCTGCACTACATAATCTTCACTACTGGAATTCGCGAGAATGACCGCGATTTCACCGTGATAATCAGCGTCAATGACTCCGATCCCCTGGGCGACGTGCAGACCGTGCTTCAGAGAGAGGCCTGAGCGTGACGCTACGATTGCCACCAGGGCAGGATCCATCATATTGATAGCCAGGCCGGTCTTGATCAACTCTCGGCCACCGGCGCAAATGGTTAATGGCGCATCGATATATGCTCTTAGGTCCAGTGCAGCGGAACCATCAGTGGCATAGGAGGGGAGGGGAATTTGTGCGCCAAGGAGGGGATTGACGATACGTGCTTCAATTCGACGATGCATATGTGGTGAGTTGATATACAACGAGATCTCTGCTGCACCAGGCAGGCGCGCGAGACAAGATCATTGAACTGGCGGAGAGGGTGGGAGGCGAATAGCGCCTATTCATGCCATATTTAGACAATCATCGCAGAATATGCCTATAAATATGCCTACACCTGATATTCAATTTGCACGATGATATCACCATAATGACAATAGCGAACGCCGCTAAAATTTAGTGGGGCGTGGGAAAAAGGTAACATTGGTAATATCGGTAACGGATCGCCCGGAAACCCTTGCTACATGCGGATGTTGCAAAATAGAAAAAGGTAATTTTTTAGTAATTTGATAGTAATGTGGTTACCGTTGTGTCAGGTAATTTTTCAGTTTTCAAAACCCTTATAAATCAATAATTTAAAAACAGATTACCTTTTTTTTATCCTAAATAACCGTTAAAAGGTAATCTTGAAATCCCTTATAAATCAGAGACTTGAGAATGATTTTCAGGGGTGATAACCAAAATTACCTTTTCCCCATGCCCCACCTGAAAATCGGCTTTCAGTCTCTTTTCTCGACCTTTTGTTCAACACAATGTAAAAAAGGCGATGCGCGCGTCATTTCGCGTCAAAAAAATCCTCCTCCTAGCCGCTAGCAAAGCCAATACGGACGTGGTTTTCTGTCACGCAAAACGATGAGATAAAACAGCCCTATCTAGCGGGCAGGCGTGGTGGGGGGCTGACTGCGCGCTGAGGGTTGAAAACGGCATTTCCCTGTACAGACTGAGAAATGTAGATACATAAAATGCTGTGTTGCGCATCATCAGCTTGTGCAAGGCCAATTTATCAGTCACAGGATGCTGTAGCCCTTGCGGCCGATGCACTTCAGTGCGGCCCTCTCGGTCCTTAGTCGTCACGGCGATTAGCATTGCAGAACAATAGGACGTTACCAATTTCCGAATCACAGAAATGACTGTTGTACGTCAATGTATAGACTGCAAGCTCTTTACGTTTTTGAAATATAAGGAGAACACAAGATTTCTTAAAGGGGGAGTTTCGTGGCAGCTCATAAACTTCAGATCGCCAGAAAAGCAGTCCGTTTACATGGGTGCTTGATAGCACCTGATTTTCGTATTCAACGTGTTCTTTGCTCTGATCCGTGGGAATTTGTAGCTTTATGGCTGAAGCGACATCATAAGAAGGATGCCCTTTTTTATTGGGAACAATCTCGCCATTTTTATAACGCCTCCGTTACTCTTCCTTCGTTATCGGCTCCGCTGACGTCTTACTATTGCTTTCTCAACGCAACAAAGGCATTACTGTCAGCTAGCGAGCAACCATTCAAAGAAAATCACGGAATAGGCGGTCGATCGTTACCAGGCCCCAAATCCCTATCACATGAAATTCTTGATTTCCAAGGAAACGGAATACTGTCTGCCCTTTGCAAATATCTAGGGGAACCAGATAACGCAGGCAAGTCCTACACGTTGAAAGAGCTTTTCTGGCACATACCGTTTATTCACAGAGCATTTTGTTTAACTTATAAGGGCACAACAGAGTTGTTTATTCCGTTGAATGCCCACGTCTTTATGCGCCGCGATGAATCGAAGGAAGCTTGGTTTCAAGCTGAAATTGACCATCGATATGTAAACGCACATACCAAAAGAGTCATTCTTCCTGGTTTTGAACTATTCGAAGAGGAGCAAAAACATTTCATACGCCGTAAGCGGCGCTTTCGCTGGTCTGGTAGAGACGTAGAGAACAGCATTGAAGAATTCAAGAGATATCACAAGACAATCCGACGGAGAGTCGTGCCAATTTACTCATCAGAGAACCGCTGGTATCTGAAGAAATCGGTTGCAAAACACGATAAATTTTCAAACTCGCAGATCGTGCTCATATACGCGGCAATGCATCGGCTAAGCGAATTAAGTCGTTACGATCCAATTGCATTAGCCGGCCACTTCAACGTTAACCACAATTGGTTATTGAGCGAGTTTATCCGAGCAGCTCCAAATCAATTCATCTACGGTATGGCCTCCGAAATTACTGGATCGGAATTCATAAAGCCAGACGCCTTCTAACCTTTTCGAGGGGGGTACACAGTCACAAGATGCTGTAGCCCTTGTGGCCGGCACGCTTTAGCGCGGCCTGCTCCCGGTCGTAGTCGTCACGGCAATCAGCATCGCAGAACAATAGGATGTTACCAATTTCCGCATCGCAGAAACGACAATGCCCTGTTGCCTGCAGCGATGCCTTGCTACGCACATCAGCGATTCCACGCGCTACTGCTGCCTCGATACTTGCATCGGAAATATCTGCGTGATCGCCCATCAATTTTTCTCCTGTTGCACGCCCAGCGCATAGGGCGTAAAACGCACCACTTCCTCGCCGAGCCAATCATTCACTTCCAGGAAGCGCATCTGTAGCGGCTTCAGTTCGTTTTCTGCAAAAACTTTGGCGGCGCGCTCGACGTCGCCGAATCCGCCTGTACTGTTCGGCATCACGCCCAGAAGCTGCGGCGGCACACGATGTACCGCAAGCAGATCATCGCGTGTCACGTTTTTGATGTTGAAAAAATCATCCTTGGCCGCGACTTCCGAAACCGGCAGGATCTGCATGCCGTCTTTTTTTCCACCCGGCGCATGCATGAACAGATTGCGGAAGTTGCCAGGCCCCTTGCTTTCCTTCAGCGCGCCGCGTAGCGCATCGACATCGGTCTTGTCGACTTGGGAATCGGTGAGATACAGGATGAAACCGGCATGCGAACCATTCAGGTAATACTTGCGCCGGAACAGCGTCGCCGATTCATTCAGCCATGCCGATTGCAACGCACTCAAGTATTCCGGCAAGCCGTAGATTTCCTGATGTATGTCATGCTCGATCAAATGGAAGATCGAGCCGCGTGCAAACTCATGCTCCTTTAACGACGTCGGAACATAAAAATATTGATCGTCTTCCATGCCACGCCGCATATACTTTGCCAGCGGCGGTGTCAGTTCCATAGCCTTGCCGAGGCGGTTTTTTGATTCTTCGAGATAGCCATTCCCGAAGATCATGTAATCGAGCGCCCAGCGCCGGAAGGAATCCATCGACAGCAGCTTGTGTGGAACGAACGTGGACGCCAGAATGTTGCGCTTCACATAGATGGCCGAACTGTGATGCACGCTCGCCCGGAACGACCGCGCCAGCCCATTGAAATTCACCGGCGTTTCGTAATACCGGCCGTTCTCCCAGCATTCCAGATAGTCTAGAATCTCGCGGCGATCCATCACCGGCGTCGGATCACCGAAGGTGAACGCCTCCGCTGCTGTTTGTTGTACTTCAGATGCAGCGGCATCGACAGCGGCCGGCGCAGATACCATTGCCGCGCGGCTGAGCACAGCCTTCCGCTTGTGTTTTCGGCTCATCAGTAGATCTCCATAGTGGATCTGGACGTCGGCAATTCGCCGTCCAGCGATTCGTTAGCCAGCGCATGCATACAGGCCCATGCAAGATCCGCATGGCCGGTTTCCTGATTCCGTCCAGCGTCATAGGTCACATGCTTGCCGCTGGCGGTCAGCGTTTTGCGTATCGCCATGAACGATTGCGCTATGTCATTCCAGCCGGCATCGAACTGCAGGTGCTGGTGATTGATCACGTTCTGCGCCTTCAGCACCAGCTGCGATTTCACTTCCGGCGAATAGTCGAAGCGCGTGGTTTGCAGGAAAAATTTTTGGACGATCTGATACCGTCACAAACGTCGCAGGAAAACTGCTGTGAAGCGCGCCGTCTTCAAGATCACTCTCGGCGGTAACGACATGACCGGCAAGCTCAAACCGCGGCTCATGGGTATGACGCTGACCGAATGCCGCGGCGGCGAAGCCGATCAACTGGATCTGACGCTGGACGATGCAGACGGAAAACTCGCCATCCCCGGCAAGGACGAAAAGATCGAACTGCAAATTGGGTGGGAAGAAGAGGGGTTGGTCAACAAAGGCAGTTTCATCGTCGACGAAGTCGAACACAGCGGCACGCCGGACCAGATCACGCTGCGCGCGCAGTGCCGACCTGCTGGACGATTTCCGCGAACTGCGCGAACGCAGCTATCACGACACGACCATCGGCGCCGTCATCGACACCATCGCCGCCGCGCACAAACTAAAATCCGGTGCATCCCCCACACTGCGCGGCCGCAAGATCGAGCACATCGATCAGACCAACGAAAGCGATGCCAATTTCCTGCGCCGCCTTGGCAAGCAGTTCGACGCCGTCGCCACCGTCAAGAACGATACGTTGCTGTTCTCGCCAGCGGGCGACAGCAAGACCGCCAGGGGCAAGCCCCTGCCGTCCATCCCCATCAAGCGCAGTGACGGCGATCATCACCGCTTCCATTCAGCCGAGCGCGACACCTACACCGGCGTGCGCGTATTCTGGTACGACCAGAAGCATAATGCGCGCTTCAGCGTCGTCGCCGGCCGGTCCGGTAACGCCAAGCGCCTGCGTACCATCTATGCATCGAAGGATGACGCGATACAGGCCGCGCGCGCCGAATGGCAGCGCGTCCAGCGTGGTATCTACACCCTCCAGCTTGACCTGGCGATCGCCAGACCGCAGATCATGCCGCAATCCCCGGTGCGGGCAGCAGGCTGGAAACCCATCATCGACGCAACGGAATGGATGACCGTGCGCGTGTCGACGCGCGTCGATGCCAACAGTGGCATGAGTCAAAGCATCGAACTGGAAACGGTCGCAGAGGAATCCGACGACTCTCCGATCGAGCCGCTCGACGATCCGGACAAAGGCATCACCGGCGTGACGGCGATATGGCAGGACAAGATCAGCAAAAAAAAGGGAGAGGAACTGGCCGGCAAGGCAGGCAACATCAAAAAGCTGCCGCGCATCTACGCCACGAAATACTCCGCCCGGAAAGGCGCAAAGCTGGAATGGGCGAAGCTCACCGAGCGTCGGGAACTGATCGCTGAAAGTTCGCAGTAGCATGCCACCACATCGGCATGCCGGCGTTCACGTCGCGCGCGCATGTCATCGGATCACCCGCCATCATGACGGTGCTGCCGATAGAGTGCCGCTTTCCATCCGACAGGCAGTAGATATCCGCATCAGCCGACGCATATTGCGAAAACAGCAGCCAGCCGGCCAGCGCCGCGATCATCACCGTCTGCACGCCGAGCATCCACCGCGCCTGCCGGATCTGTTTCGCCTGCTCGGCACAGCCGTCCGGCCTGCCTGTGCCGACTGCATTGCTGGCGCGCCATCTCTCCCTCTGCACGTCGTTACCGATGGTGTATACGTTGCCTGATCGCGTCGGTGCTTCGTGCAGATTGCCTACGATGACTTGTCCGACATTTCCATGAAACTCTAACCTGTTGCCCATTCTTGTCCCGCATCATTTTTATTGTAGAGAGGGAATTTTCAGCGGGTGGAGGGAATTATGCACGACCGGGCCAACCAACCTAAAGGTTTAAAAATGTTGACTTTGATTTTGCAACTGCATATAGTTGCATCATGACGAAACGCGAAAAACTCATTGCCAAAGCGTTGAACAATCCGAAAGGACTGTCATTCTAAGACTTCCAACAGGTATTACGCGGCGCAAGCTGGACGTTCGACCACCAGCGTGGCAGTCATCAAATCTGGTACTCGCCTACCGGCCATCGTCTGTCAATTCAGGAGGGCCACGACGGCAAGGCCAAGGGCTATCAGGTCGAGCAATTCATTACACAGTTTGAGAGTGAGAACGAAAATGGCGACGACTGACCGATTCGACGGTTTTACCGTCAACGTATATCAGGACGACGAAGGCGACTACCTGGCGCACTTTGTCGAATTGCCGAGCGTGTCTGCTTTCGCGGCCACGCCGGAGGAAGCCCTTAACGAGCTGGCTGAGGCTTGGGTCGGCGTGCGGGAGAGTTACGAGAAGCGCGGGGAGGTCGTTCCCATTGCGCCGGCTCGCCGCGAGTACAGCGGTAGCTTCAATGTCCGGATTGATCGGCGCGTGCATCGTGCGCTCGCCATCGAGGCCGCGCAAGCCGGCGTATCGTTGAATGCGCTCGTTGCTCAACGGCTCGCCGCCAAGCATGCATGAAGAAAATCCGACTTGTCGGTGCGCGCGATTCGACCTACGTTAGCGCAACGCTACACCGACACGGCAGGCTGTACTGATCACGTCTTCGCGCCACGATGCGCCTGCTTGATCATGGCGGCGTAACGGCAGCAGGGCTGCCAGTAACTATTGCCGCCACAAGGAGTAGTTTCTTTTCTTTGTTTTTTATGACAGCTACCTCACTGCAAAATCCGGCAGTCTTTGGACATCGGTATCTTCGCGATGTCTCCTGCGCCTTCGCAGGCAAGAGTGAGCTTCATCCCTTTCCTGATTTTGGCAAGTTGATCGGATACACTCTCGTCGAAGGAGAATTGCGGCTCCATGAATTCATTTGTGCCACCCATCGTCACGTAGGGCGTACCCATGATGTCCGTGTTGATGTTGGCCACTCTTCCTGATACCTTGAACTGCTTGCTCTTGAACTTCTGGTCGGCGGCTACTGTATTCTCATCATATTCCCGAGCAAGCTGAATGGCTGTGACGCTTGGGAGCTTGGCCAAAGCCTGAGCCTGCTGCGCTTGGGCATCCTCTTGTTTTTGCGCTGCCTGGGCTGCGGTGACGGCCCCAGCCGCAGCTTTTTCTTCGGGGGATTTGTTCATGTCGGCAATCACGCCGATCACGAACAACGCGCCAACCGAAATACCAAGCCATTTCAAAATTTTCTTCATCTTATGGTTCTTTTCAAAAAGTGATTCAAGATTGAAGCCGTCGATCGTGTTCAAGGTTCTTTTTTATGACTACTTTCGACGGTGAAGGTCACGCCCTTCGTCGTTTGATCTCCCTGCACGACCTGGCCGACGTTGCCGTGGAAGACAGCACGCGGCGCATTTCCCTTTTCCCCCATACCGTTGATAAGCGCCGATACGCCAGCCTTGCCTCGTACATCCAGCTTCCGATAAAAGGCAAGTAACTTCCGCTCATCGCTCGTTATAGCTGCGGTTCCTAATTCACCTGTAAGGACATAAATCAAGTCACCGCCCGCCAGTTGGAACGCCGTTAGAGCGTCGCCTCCAGGAGAAGCTTGGCCGCGTTCGTAGCGGCCCCACATTTCGCGGCGAATTCCTATTTTGTCAGCAGCTTCCTGCTGGCTAAGTCCGAGCCGTTCCCGCTCTTCTTTCAGTCTGATACCGCATTGCGTATCAAAAGTCACAAAATCCCCTTGACTTTGTGCATTTAAATGCACATTATCACAATAATCCATTATGAATCTTAATGATACATTATGACAACTTCAGCTATTGCCCCTCGCACGCCCCGCGATCCGAAAGCAAAGCCAATTGCTATTCCTCTGACACCGGACGAAATTCGGAAGACCGACAAATACGCCTCCAGTGAGGTGCGTTCCCGCGCAACCTTCGCACGCATGATCTTCCTGCGTGGCCTGGAGGCCTATGAAGATGATTTAGTCAATTCATAGGAAATCAGCATGTACGCCGATCCCAAATGCCTGCGCGACAACCGCCTTACGCTGCGCTTTGACGACTACGAACATCAACTGATCATCGCGCTGGTGAATTACCAGGGCGAGCAGCCCTCTACGCTGCTGCGCCAGATCGTCATGCGCGAAGCCACTGCGCTGCTGAATGAAGCAAGCGTATCGCGCGGTGACAGCTGTGCGAAGGCCGCAATTCGCTGATGGAGAGCAGACATAAAGATGCCGGATCAGCACGTGGCCTTTACGGAAGAAGAGCTGGCCCAGCTTGACAGGGTGCGCCGTCAGCAAGGGCTGGACACCGTCCAGCAGGCTGCAGAGTGGCTTGCCAAGACCCGCCTGCGGCGTCAGGCACGCAACATGACGGGGCGCTGCAGATCGTTGTACCTCACAGGGAGGGAGGAAAAATGAATGGTGGTGTATCGATGAAATGCCCCTACTGCCAATCGCGCGCGATAGCACGTACCAGCAAGGCCATGTCGCTCACGCTGCGCGAGATTATTTATTCCTGCCGCAACCATGAGTGCGGCGCCAGCTGGGCAGCCTCACTGGAAGCGACACGGCTGCTCTCGCCTTCATCGATTCCGAACTCGCATGTGCGCCTGCCGCTGTCGCCGCACATCCGGGCAGCGGAACTGATTTCACAAATCGCCTCGTCGCCGCAGCTAAAGCTCGACACGCAACCGCCATAACACGGCGCGCGCAGCGGCGCCAGCTTAATCAACCAGTCAGATACCTCCAGTGTCCATCCTGCCACAAGAAGGAGTTATACACGTACGCCGATCATCCTTGGGTGGTCCGCTGCGGCCGGTTGAATAACTGCGGCTGGGAAGGCCATGTCAAGGAACTGTATCCGGACCTGTTCGAGAAATGGTCGGAGCGCTACCCATCGACGCCGGAAAACAGGAATCCCAACGCCGCCGCCGATGCTTACCTGAAGTTCGGCCGTGGCTTCGACCTGGCGAAGATTCAGGGCGCATATACGCAGAGCAGTATTTTGACCGTGACCTGTGCATCGGCAGCGCCACGGTGCGCTTCCCAGTAGCGAACGGCTATTGGGAACGCCTGATTGACCAGCCGCACCGCTTCGGCAAGAAGAAAGCCCGTTTCAACTTCGGCCTGGACTATCAGGGGCTGTGGTGGAAGCCGATGACGCTGCAGCTGCTGTCGGTAAAGGAGATCTGGATCGTCGAGGGCATCTTCGACGCCATCGCGCTGCTGCACCACGAGATCACCACTGTCTCGGCCATGTCGTCCAACAACTATCCGGAAAAGGCGCTGGCCGATCTGGCCGCATCGTGCGGCAACAAGGACGTGACGCTGGTATGGGCGCTGGATGGTGATGCCGCCGGCCGCAGCTTTACCCTGAAGCATGTGCAGCGCGCCACCGAGGCAGGATGGCAATGCAAGGCTGCGCAGATCCCGCAGACTGGCAAGAACAAGATCGACTGGAACGATGCACATCAGCGTGACCGTCTGCAGCAGTCCCATATCGACGCCTACGGTCGCTGCGCGACCAGTGCGAGAAGTCTGACGTGCCGTTCTTTTTCAAGCAGTGGGGTGAATGGGTGTCAGCTGAGACAGCCAGCGACGAGGTAAGAAGCCGCAATATGGCCGAGGTCTGGATCCGGAAAGATGGCTCTGTTATTGACGAAGATGAGATTGATTTATTCGGCGGCGATACCGTTCTGTATCGAGCAGGGAAGAAGGACGCAGGCCGTATGCTCGATGGCCGACTCTGGGATGAGGTGCCATCATGACTGAGCTGCTCGCTCTTCTGCGAGTTGGCAGAACAGGAATATGCAGCATGACGCAATGCTCAACATCTGCTGTGTCTATATTCATTTTTCAAATGACGACCGGCCTGCAAGCGCTGATGCTCGCTCGCTTCCGCTACGGCGGCACGTTCGCCATCAGCCTCGTCATCAGCATTGCGCAGATGGGCCTGTTCAAGCTCGGCCTCGCCACTACCGGCATTGAGATCACTGGCATGATCTTCCGTGGTCCGATAAGCACCATCTCGGCGAGTCGTATGGGGAAATGAAGTGACGACCGATATCATCACTGTCGACGACGAGCGCGTCATTTGGCGTAGAGAGTTGCAGAAGGATCTCGATGTATCCAGCGAAACGATGCGTCGCTGGTTGCTTTCGGGTAAACTTCCGCCGTTGGACGTCGATTTATCCGTTCGTTCCCGTGGCTGGAAACTCTCCACCTTGCGCGCCGCCGGCATCAAGGTGGCATGACGTCAACCAGTCCGCCCATGCCTGCCGCAGTGCCCGCCGCTGCGGCAGGTATTCGGCGCGGTTGTAAGCTGCTCTGACCTTGTCTTCCGGTGAATGCGCCAACTGCCGCTCGATCGCGTCGCGATTGAACCCCTGTTCATTTGCCCAGGTACTAGCCACCGTCCGCCAGCCGTGGCCTGTCATCTTTCCACGATAGCCCAAGCGCCACAACAGGTACAGCACGGCATTTTCGGACATCGGCCGGTCATCGCGATGTTCTGCCGGGAAAACATATTTTGAACCGCGCGCGCGGGATTTCAATTCAGTCAATATTTGCAGCGCTTGACTGGGCAGCGGGACCAGATGGTCGCGCCGGCGCTTCATCTTGCCGACAGGGATTCGCCAGATTTTCAGCTCGGCATCGATTTCGGACCATTCCATGGGCCGCAGTTCAATTGTGCGCACCCACGTCAATGCTAGCAGACGACAGGCTAGCACGCTTTGCAGGTCGCGTTCGCAAGCCAGGCGCTGCATTAGAGCCGGTACTTCCTCCACCTTGATCGCCGCGAAATGCTCGACCTTGGCAGCTGAAAACGCCTTGCGCGGATCGATCAGCAGCGCCGGATTGATTTTCGCGTAGCCGTTCTCGACAGCCCAGTCGAAAACCTGCCCAAGCCACATCCGCACCTTGCGCACATAGACTGCCAGCCCAGCCGCATCCATACGCTGCAGTTCTTTCATCAGATCTTCACGCTCGATACTGGCAATGTTCCTGTCACCCAGATTCGGCAGAATGTGCATCTCGATCGCGCGGCGCGCATTTATCAAGTAACTGGGCGACAGATCCCGCCGGCCGTTCCAATACTGCTCTGATGCCTCACGAAGCGTCATACCGGCCCGGTTCTGTCGTCGTGGCGCCATCGGGTCGCCCCTTCCCGGAGCGCCGCCTTGGCCTCGTCACGCTTTTCCAGCGCCCGGGAAAGGGAAATCTCTGGATATGGCCCGAAACTCATCGTCTGGGCCTTTCCTGCAAGCCTGTAGGCCAGCCGCCAGATCTTGCTGCCGGTCGGCGTGACGAAAAGGTACAACCCGCCGCCGTCGAAAAGCTTGATGCCCTTCCCAGCTGGCTCTGCCGCCTTGCATTGACGGTCCGTCAGCTTGTTTGTAGGCATCGCCTCTCCCTATTACCAATTGTGCCTACACCGATGCCTACACAGTGAGTGTGCGACAACGTGCGGTTGTGTGAATTTTTGTGGGGTTCAGAAATAGAAAAAGCCCCGTGGGGGCTGATTTTACAAGGTTTTATGTGCGATTCGTAGGGGTTACGTGCGGTTCGTTGGGGCGTGACTGGCGGAGAGGGTGGGATTCGAACCCACGGTACGGGAAACCGTACGCCTGATTTCGAGTCAGGTACATTCGACCACTCTGCCACCTCTCCGGTCGACCTGGCGTGAGTTGCCAGGTTTTTTCAAGCAGCAAAGCTGCGTAATTATAGCAGAACCGGTTTAAAGAAAGAAACAGGAAAGTCGCGCATCACGCGCTCGCTATACCTATACGCAGGTATAGATTGTAAACAGGTTCTCAGCGCATTCCCGGCATCATGCTTTTCATGTTACGTATCATTTTCATCATACCGCCGCCCTTGAGTTTTTTCATTACCGATTGCATTTGCCCGAACTGAGACAGCATGCGGTTGACTTCCTGTACCTGAACACCGGCACCGGCGGCGATGCGGCGTTTGCGCGCGGCCTTGATCAACTCCGGCCTGATACGCTCCTGCGGGGTCATCGAATTGATCATGCCTTCCATACGGCGCACCTGTTTTTCGGCCTGGTCCATATTGGTCTTGCCGGCTGCCTGCTGCATCTGCGCCGGCAGCTTGTCGAGCAGACCGGAGAGGCCGCCTATCTTTTTCATCTGGCCAAGCTGGGCCTTGAAATCGTTCAGGTCGAATTTACCGCCGCCTTTGATCTTCTGCGCCAGGTCTTGCGCCGCAGCGACATCGACGCCTTTACGCGCTTCTTCGACCAGCGCCAGGATGTCGCCCATGCCGAGAATGCGGTTGGCCATGCGGTTTGGATCGAAGGCTTCGAGGCCATCCAGTTTTTCGGCCACGCCGGCGAACTTGATCGGCTTGCCGGTGATATGGCGCACCGACAGCGCGGCGCCACCGCGCGAGTCGCCATCCAGCTTGGTCAGCACGATGCCGGTCAGCGGCAGGGCGTCGCTGAAGGCTTTGGCGGTATTGATAGCGTCCTGGCCGAGCATGGCGTCGACCACGAACAGGGTTTCGATCGGTTTGACGGCGGCATGTACGGCGCTGATTTCCTGCATCATCGCTGCGTCGATGCCGAGGCGACCAGCGGTGTCGATGATCAGCACTTCATGGAAATGGCGCTTGGCATAATCAAGCGCTGCTAGGGCGATGTCAACCGGCTTGTCAGTAGTTCGGGCCGGGAAGAAGTCGGCGCCAGCATGGCTGGTCACGGTTTCGAGCTGGTCGATGGCGGCCGGACGGTAGACGTCAGTGGAGACGGTCAGGACTTTTTTCTTTTTGTCCTCGCGCAGATATTTGGCGAGCTTGCCGACGGAGGTGGTTTTACCCGCACCCTGTAGACCGGCCATCAGGATGATCGCCGGAGGTTGGGTGGCGAAGTTGAGTTGCGATGCTTCGGCGCCGAGATCGGCGCCCATCAGGCTGGCCAGTTCGCGCTGGATGACGCCGACCAAGGCCTGACCAGGGGTCAATGAGCCAATGACTTCTTCACCGATGGCTTTTTCCTTTACCTTGGCGATGAATTCGCGTACCGCTGACAGCGCAACGTCGGCTTCCAACAGCGCCAGACGCACTTCACGCAGCATGTCAGCGGTGTTGGATTCGGTCAGGCGCGCTTCGCCGCGTATGGCTTTGGCGACTTTGGCAAGGCGTTGGGTCAGATTGTCGAGCATGATGCAGCGTTGGACTTTGAAAATAATAGAGCGGCAGACGCACCGAAAAGCCGGGTAGAAGCCGTAGGGCAAGCCGCCATTTTAACCGATCATATCGTCCCGTAGCTCGGGTTCGGAGTGAATCAGCGACATGGTGTAGACTGGCCCGATGCAGATTTATTTTTTCATTTTGGCCGCGTTTTTGTATCTGGGCAGCGCTTTCCTGCCTTCGGAGCGACGTGTGCCGATTGCACTCGGAACGGCAACCGGATGGTTGCTGCATGGAGGGGCCTTGATGGCGGATATGTTTGCCGTCGGTGCAGTACGCGCCGGCTTCGCAGTGATGTTGTCGGCGACGTTGTGGATATCAGTGGCGGTTTATTGGCTGGAGAACCGGAATTTCACGCTCGATGGCTTGCGCGCATTGCTGTTGCCGGCAGCGGCAGTGGCGGCGGTATTGCCAAGTATTTTCCCCGGCAATATGGTCGATCTGACCGGCAAGTCGGACTGGTTTCTGTGGCATATCGCCATTTCCATCCTGGCTTATAGCGCCCTGACCGTCGCGGCTTTTCATGCGATCCTGATGGTGTTGCAGGAGTCGCGTCTGCATACCCTCCCTGGACTTGCGCAGTCGGGCTGGTTTGCCATGGCGCTGGATCGCTTGCCGGCCTTGTTGACGATGGAAAGGATTCTATTCAGGCTGATCGGTTTCGGTTTTGTCTTGTTGACGCTCACCGTGTTGTCAGGCATCGTGTTTTCCGAACAGTTATTCGGCGAGGCTTTCAGATGGGATCACAAGACGATTTTCACACTGTTATCCTGGGGATTGTTTGGGTTGTTATTGGCGGGACGTAAATGGCAGGGTTGGCGCGGCCGCACCGCGCTCGGTTTTACGCTGACCGGGTTTGCTGTTTTGCTGCTCGCCTATGTTGGCAGCCGCTTCGTGCTGGAAGTCGTGCTGCATCGGATACTGGTATGAAATATCTCATTTGGCTGGTGATTGCGCTGGCGGTCGTCGTCTGGCTGCAACGCGTCAGGAAATACCGCCATGCTTTCGCGCGCAAGCAAAAAAAGGAACAGGCCGAGACCATGTTGCGATGCGCGCAGTGCGGCATGTATTTTCCTGCTTCGGAATCGGTGACCAATCATGCTGGCGTGGTGTTTTGCAGCGCAGAACATCTCAGACGGGCCTCTTTCTGACATGCAGGCCGATTGCCCGAAGCCGGCTGTGCTGGCCTCCCTGCCGCATCTGACAGTGCCTGCCGACGGCTGGTGTGAGCAGGCGCAGCAGCAGCCGTCGCCGAATTTCGATATGCGTACTGCTGGCATGGTGACGGACTTGTTGGTGATTCACAGCATCAGCCTGCCGCCAGGACAATTTGGCGGCCCCTTTATCGGCGCGCTGTTTTGCAATCAGCTCGATTGCGATGTCCATTCGTATTTCGATCAACTGCGCTCCTTGCGGGTATCGGCGCATTTCCTGATTCAGCGTGATGGTTGCCTGCTGCAATTCGTTTCGGCCAACGATCGGGCGTGGCATGCCGGGCTGTCGACATTCCGCGGCCGTGAGCGTTGCAACGATTTTTCTATCGGCATAGAACTGGAAGGCAGCGATGAGGCGCCTTTCACCGACCGGCAATATCAGGTGCTGGCCTCCCTGACTGTCGCCTTGCGTCGTCGTTATCCGCTCACCGATGTGGCCGGTCACGCGCATATTGCGCCGGGTAGAAAAACCGATCCCGGACCATTTTTCGATTGGATAAGGTTTCAGCAGGATTGCTTTATCCATGGTGGCGCAGCGCAATTGCGTTTCCCTTCCGGGCTTGGAAAAAGTCAAGTTTGAAACGTAAAAATATCGAGAAATAGCGGTTGCATCTCTTGCTTTCAGATACTAGAATTAGTTTCGATAATCCCCTTGCAACTAGATGTAGTGTTTTTACTGGATAATCTTGGTAATTCGCTGTCCGTCTCCGGCTTTATTTAGAAGGTTCTGTGCGCCCTACACAAAAAATTTCTGCTGAATCTCCGGTAGATTCAGTCACCCTTCCAGCAAGGACTTCCCTCGAAGAAGGTGCGGTTTATTATGTGATCGAGCCGGTTTCGGGTTTGGATGGATACCGGATCATCCGTCGCAATGGCGCGGTAGTCGGTTTTGAGCCATCGAAAATTTCTATTGCCATGACCAAGGCATTCCTCGCTGTCAACGGTGGTCAAGGCGCGGCTTCGGCGCGCATGCGCGAAATGGTCGAACAGTTGACCGCCGATGTCGTATCGGCTCTGGTGCGTCGTCAGCCGACCGGCGGTACTTTCCATATCGAAGATGTTCAAGATCAGGTCGAACTGGCGCTCATGCGTTCCGGCGAGCATGATGTTGCTCGCGCTTATGTGCTGTACCGCGCTAGGCGCATGCAGGAGCGCGCGCAGCAGGGAAGCGGCGCCAGGGACAGTGCCGTTGCGCCGCAACTGCATGTGGTGGAAGACGGCCAAAGTCGCCTGCTCGACCTGAATGAGGTGCGCGCGCTGATCGATGCAGCCTGCGAAAGCCTGGAAAAGCACGTCGACGCGCAAGCCATTCTGACCGAAACCGTCAGGAATCTGTATGACGGCGTGCCGGTCGAAGAGTTGCACAAGTCGGTCATTCTGGCGGCGCGCGCGCTGATGGAAAAAGATCCGGCATACAGCCAGGTCACTGCGCGTCTGCTGATGCACACCATCCGTAAGGAAGTATTCGGCAAGGAAGTGGCGCAAGCCGATGCGCCGGCCGAATATCTGGGATACTTCGGCAAGTACATCAAGAAGGGAATCGACGCCGGACTGCTCGATGCCAGGTTGGCCCAGTTCGACCTGCAGAAGCTGGCTGACGCCATCAAGCCCGGGCGCGATCTGCAATTCGGCTACCTTGGTCTGCAAACGCTGTATGACCGTTACTTCCTGCATATCCATGGCACCCGCATCGAAATGCCGCAGGCATTCTACATGCGCGTAGCGATGGGTCTGTCCCTGAATGAAATCGACCGCGAAGCGCGCACCATCGAGTTCTACGACCTGCTGTCGTCGTTCGACTTCATGAGTTCGACCCCGACCCTGTTCAATTCGGGTACCCAGCGTTCGCAACTGTCGTCATGCTACCTGACCACGGTCGCTGACGATCTGGACGGCATCTACGAAGCCATCAAGGAAAATGCGCTGCTGGCCAAATACGCTGGCGGTCTGGGCAATGACTGGACGCCGGTCCGTTCGCTAGGCGCGCACATCAAGGGGACCAACGGCAAGTCGCAAGGCGTGGTGCCGTTCCTGAAGGTGGTCAATGACACTGCGGTGGCCGTCAATCAGGGCGGCAAGCGCAAAGGCGCGGTTTGCGCCTATCTGGAAACCTGGCACATGGACATCGAGGAATTCCTCGAATTGCGCAAAAATACCGGTGACGACCGTCGCCGCACGCATGACATGAACACCGCCAACTGGATTCCCGATCTGTTCATGAAGCGCGTCATGGAAAAGGGTGAGTGGACCCTGTTTTCGCCGTCCGACACGCCAGACCTGCACGACAAATTCGGTCGCGCCTTCGAAGCAGCCTATATCGGTTACGAAGCCCAGGCTGCCCGCGGCGAACTTGTGCTGTTCAAGAAGGTGCAGGCGCTGGATCTATGGCGCAAGATCCTGTCGATGCTGTTCGAAACCGGCCATCCCTGGATCACTTTCAAGGATCCGTGCAATATCCGTTCGCCACAGCAGCATGTCGGCGTGGTCCATAGTTCGAACCTGTGTACCGAAATTACCCTGAATACCAACGAAACCGAAATCGCGGTCTGCAACCTGGGTTCGGTCAATATGCCGGCGCATCTGGTCAATGGCGAGCTCGACCACGTCAAGCTGCAAAAGACCATTCGCACTGCCATGCGCATGCTCGACAATGTGATCGATATCAACTATTACGCTGTCAAGAAGGCGCGTGACTCCAATCTGCGCCACCGTCCAGTCGGTCTGGGTATCATGGGCTTCCAGGACTGCCTGCATATCAAGCGTGTGCCTTACGCATCGATGGAAGCGGTCGAATTTGCCGACCGCTCGATGGAAGCGGTCTGCTACTATGCTTACCTAGCATCGACTGAACTGGCCGAAGAGCGCGGTCGTTACAGCTCTTACCATGGTTCGTTGTGGGATCGCGGCATCCTGCCGCAAGACTCCCTGAAACTGCTGGTGCAAGAACGCGGCGGCTATCTGGAAGTGGACATGTCGGAAACGCTGGACTGGTCGGCCTTGCGCGCGCGCATTGCCGAGTTCGGCATGCGCAATTCGAACTGCGTGGCAGTCGCCCCGACAGCAACGATTTCCAACATCATTGGTGTGTCGGCCTGTATTGAGCCGACTTACCAGAACCTGTATGTGAAGTCGAACTTGTCCGGCGAATTTACCGAAATCAATGAGTATCTGGTACGCGACCTCAAGGTGTGCGGCCTATGGGACGAAGTCATGATTTCCGACCTCAAGTATTTCGACGGCAGCTTGGCGAAGATCGACCGCATCCCGCAAGACCTGCGCGACATCTACGCCACAGCATTCGAAATCGAGCCGTCCTGGCTGGTGGAGGCCGCATCGCGCCGTCAGAAGTGGATCGACCAGGCGCAGTCGCTCAATATTTACATGGCCGGCACCTCGGGCAAGCGTCTGGACGAGACATACAAGCTGGCATGGCTGCGCGGTCTGAAGACTACGTACTACCTGCGCACTATCGGCGCGACCCATAGCGAGAAGTCGACCTCCAGAAGCGGCGCTCTGAACGCCGTGGCGGTGGGAGGCAGTGCCACGTCGAATCCGGGCGCCTCATCTATCGAGGCTGACGGCCCGGTCTGTACTATGCGTCCTGGTGATGCCGGGTTCGAGGAGTGCGAGGCCTGCCAGTAGGCGCTGTATCCCGGAGTACGCGCTGGCGCTATCTCATTTGATCCATCCGGGGAATTCGCATGACGAATTCTCTGGATGAATACGGTTTAGAACATGTGGCGAATACCGCTGGTCACGCCCAGACGGTTGCCGTACAGGTGGCCGGCGTTAGATCCGAGCGTGTCCCATGCATCGGTCAGCTTGGTGTAGTCGACGGTCAGATAGACGTCGGTACGTTTGCTAAATGCATAATCCAGGGTCGGCGCAATGGCGATCCGGTTGCCGCTGGTGCCGGCATGCTTTAGTTTGTCGAAATACACCGCATTCCAGAGACTCCATGGACCGCTGATGTTCCATTTGAAACCAGCTGAGTAAGAACTGTTTCTATAGTCTGCGATGTCGAGCTTGTTGTTAATGTAGGCCAGATACCATTTGATCGGACCAGCGGTATAAGTACCACCCAGTGTCCAGGCTGTCTGCTTGCTGTCGGCGCTGATGGCAGGACTGAAATAAGTCGTCGAATTGTTGAGCGTCTGCCACGCGCCGCCGACGTGCAGGGGGCCGTTATCGTAGGCAATGCTCAGGCCTTTCGATTCCTTTTTGTGAATATCGCCGGTGACTTCGCCTGCGCTGTAGCCGACAGTGGCGGTGACGCCGCTCCATGTGCCGGCATAGCGTATGCTGTTATCCAGACGCGTGCCCATGGTGTAGTTGCCACCCTGCCAGCCGATAGGCTGCAGGTTCGACATGGCATACACGTCGTAGCTTGCGGTCATGTTGTGAATGAGGGCGTACTGACGTCCCAGCGTCACTTTGCCGAAATCGCCTTGCAGGCCGACCAGCGCTTCGCGACCGAACAGGCGCGTGAAGCCGGAGCCGGACGTTTGCTGCAGCAGAGCGCCGTTGTCGGTGCTGAAACCATTTTCCAGAGAGAACAGGGCGCTCAGGCCCCCGCCAAGATCTTCCTTGCCCTTGAAGCCGATTTGACTGCCGCTGAGCGGGCCGCCGAGCATTTGCAGCTTGCTGTCGCCAGCGGCATTTTCGTGTGTGCTGTAACGTACAGCAGTATCGACGATGCCGTAGATGGTGACATTGCTTTGCGCATGCGCGCAGAGGTTTGCTGCGCCCAGCACTGCTGCGGATAGAATGATTCTCTTCATCATTACTCCTTCGTGATGGATATGAATGACAACACTTTCAACCCCAAACTGCTTTCAGGCCAAAGCCATGCCGCGATCATAACTGATTGACAGAGTGTCATGTTTATTTTTGTTGCATCCAAGACAACATGAAAGACGAGGGGGGCTACAACCCTCAAGAATGATGAGCGCTTGGCTGCATATTTCTTAATACCTGATAAAAATACTCAACTTTGGTATACTTGACAGAAATATTCAGGAATTCAGGGGGGAACTGAAAACTGTTCTGGAGTCGAGATTTCATGCGATTAACTACTAAAGGCCGTTTTGCCGTGACCGCAATGATTGACCTGGCTTTGCGCCAAGGCAATGGCCCCGTCACGTTGTCTGCCATTAGTGGGAGGCAAGAGATTTCTTTGTCCTATCTGGAGCAGTTATTTGGCAAATTGCGTCGCCACCAGATCGTCGAGTCTGTGCGCGGCCCCGGCGGCGGTTACAATCTGGCGCGTAAGGCAGATGCTGTGTCGGTAGCCGACATCATCATCGCCGTCGATGAGCCGCTGGATGCTACGCAATGCGGCGGCAAGGGAAATTGCCATGGCGCCACTCATCCTGGCGGTCCCCGCTGTATGACGCACGATCTGTGGACCACACTCAATGAAAAAATGGTCGAATACCTGGATTCGGTGTCGTTGCAAGATCTGGTCGATCAGCAGCGCCGTAAAGAACAACAGCATCTGGAGCAGGCACATGGTACGGAAGCAGACGTGGTTGTCATGTACCGCCCTCATGCAGTGGTTTGATTGGAGATTAGGATGGGATATATGAACGCACCTCCGGAAAGAAGTCTGCTGAACACCATTAAGGCACCGCATTTTCCGATTTATCTGGATTACTCGGCAACCACACCGGTAGACCCGCGTGTCGCCGAGAAGATGATACCGTACCTGCGTGAGCAGTTCGGCAATCCCGCTTCGCGCAGTCACATGTACGGCTGGACTGCGGAAAAGGTCGTGGAAGATGCGCGTGAGGAAGTCGCTAGGCTGGTCAATGCCGATGCGCGCGAAATCATCTGGACTTCCGGCGCGACCGAGAGTAACAACCTCGCTATCAAGGGTGCGGCGCAATTCTATAAGACCAGGGGCAAGCACATCATCACGGTCAAGACCGAGCATAAAGCCGTGCTGGACACCGTGCGCGAGATGGAGCGTCAGGGTTTCGAGGCGACTTACCTGCAACCGCAGGACAATGGCCTGGTGAGCGTCGAGCAGATTGCTGGCGTTGTGCGTCCCGACACTATTTTGATTTCAGTGATGTTGGTCAACAACGAAATCGGCGTGATCCAGCCGATCCCGGAAATCGGTGAATTCTGCCGTTCGAGGGGCATCATTTTCCATTGCGATGCAGCGCAGGCAACCGGCAAGGTCAGGATCGATCTGGAAAACTGGAAAGTCGACCTGATGAGTTTTTCGGCGCACAAAACTTACGGCCCCAAAGGCATCGGTGCATTGTACGTGCGCCGCAAGCCGCGCGTGCGCATCGAAGCCCAAATTCATGGCGGCGGTCATGAGCGCGGTCTGCGTTCTGGCACATTGGCGACGCACCAGATTGTCGGCATGGGTGAGGCTTTTCGCATCGCCCGTGAAGAGATGGACGCCGAACTGGCCTACGTCCGCGCCATGCGCGATCGCCTGGCCAGGGGGCTTGGAGAGATCGAAGAAACCTACATCAACGGCGACATGGAGCACCGTGTGCCGCATAACTTGAATGTCAGCTTCAACTATGTCGAAGGCGAATCCCTGATCATGGCAATCAAGGGCATCGCGGTGTCGTCAGGCTCGGCTTGCACCTCGGCCAGCCTGGAACCATCGTATGTGCTGCGCGCCCTGGGCCGCAGCGATGAACTGGCGCATAGCTCGATTCGCTTCACCATCGGTCGTTTCACGACTGAAGAAGAGATTGGTTTCACGATCGACCTGATCAAAGCCAAGGTCGGCAAGCTGCGCAAACTGTCGCCGCTGTGGGATATGTACAAGGATGGGGTCGACCTGAGCACGATCCAATGGGCTGCGCATTAACGCAAAAATACAAACTTCCCGCCATGACAGACAGAGCGCATGGCGGGGGGATCTGATCAAGGAGCATCAATATGTCTTACTCGGAAAAAGTACTCGATCATTACGAAAATCCACGTAACGTCGGCGCCTTTGAAAAAGGCGATATGACCGTGGGTACCGGCATGGTCGGTGCGCCTGCTTGTGGCGACGTCATGAAATTGCAGATCAAGGTCGGCGCCAATGGCGTCATCCAGGATGCGAAGTTCAAGACTTACGGTTGCGGTTCGGCGATTGCTTCGTCATCGCTGGTGACCGAGTGGGTCAAGGGGAAGACGCTGGATCAGGCATTGTCGATCAAGAATACCCAGATCGCCGAAGAACTGGCGTTGCCGCCGGTCAAAATCCATTGCTCGATCCTGGCTGAAGATGCCATCAAGGCTGCCGTGCAGGACTACAAGGCCAAGCACGACGGCGCTGAACGAAAGCTTGCGGCTTGATCACGAAGCAGGCAGAGGGCAAGTATGATGGCAATCACGCTGACAGAAAAAGCGGCAAAACACATCAGCCGCTACATGGCGCGCCGTGGCAAAGGTATCGGTCTGCGCCTTGGCGTGCGCACGACCGGTTGTTCCGGTCTGGCTTACAAGCTGGAATATGTGGACGAGGAGGCGCCTGAGGATCAAGTGTTCGAATCGCATGGCATTCGTGTCTTTGTCGATCCCAGGAGTCTGCCCTATATCGATGGCACCGAACTCGATTTCGCCCGCGAAGGATTGAACGAAGGATTCAGGTTCCGGAACCCGAACGTCAAGGACGAGTGCGGTTGTGGTGAAAGTTTCCGTGTCTGAGAACCTGTTCACGATCTCCTTTTCCTTTTGCACCTGTTTGTACGACGTATGCAGAATTACTTCACATTTTTCCAGTTGCCGCAACGCTTCGCCGTCGATCTGACGGCATTGGAAAAGGCGTATCATGGTGTGCAGAACCAGGTGCATCCGGACAGGTTCGCGCAGGCGACCGGTGCTGAAAAGCGTGTCGCCATGCAATGGGCCACGCGTGCCAACGAAGCCTATCAGACGCTCAAGAATCCGCTCAAGCGCGCCGCTTATTTGTGCGAACTCAATGGCATTGATCTGGAAACAGAGTCCAATACGGCCATGTCGCCGGCGTTCCTGATGCAGCAGATGGAGTGGCGTGAAGAGCTGGACGATGCCAAGGCGGGTAAACATATCGCTGTCCTGGAGCAGATCGACGGCAGCTTGCGCAACGCCAGGAAAGATACCGTCGCTCGCATCGAAACGCTACTCGATGCGGCTGATTTTGCCGGTGCGGCGCAACTGGTGCGCCAACTGATGTTTCTCGAAAGATTTGGCGAAGAGATTAGTAATGCCTTCTCCCTGATCGAAGCTTGAATACATCGATCATGGCTCTTCTCCAAATCTCCGAACCGGGCATGTCCACCGCACCGCATCAGCACCGGCTGGCGGTCGGCATCGATCTCGGCACCACCAATTCGCTGGTTGCTACCGTGCGCAACAGCATTCCTGAAATCCTCAACGATGAAGAGGGTCGCAGCCTGTTGCCGTCGGTGGTGCGTTACCTGCCTGACGGTCACGTCAGCATCGGCTGCGAGGCGCAGGCCGCGCAGACGACCGATCCGAAGAACACCATTGTCTCGGTCAAGCGTTTCATGGGGCGTGGCCTGAAAGATATCGCCTACGTCGAAAATCTCCCTTATGACTTCCAGGATGTGCCAGGCATGGTGCAACTGAAGACGGTGGCTGGCGTGAAAAGTCCGGTGGAAGTATCGGCACAGATTCTTGCCACCTTGCGCCAGATTGCCGAAGATGCACTGGGCGACGATCTGGTTGGTGCGGTGATTACCGTGCCTGCCTATTTTGACGATGCTCAGCGCCAGGCCACCAAGGATGCTGCGCATCTGGCCGGCCTGAATGTCCTGCGCTTGCTCAACGAACCGACCGCGGCGGCGATTGCCTATGGTCTGGACCATGCTTCCGAAGGGACGTTTGTGGTTTACGATCTGGGTGGTGGCACCTTCGATATTTCGATTCTCAAGCTGACCAAGGGTGTGTTTGAAGTGCTATCGACAGGCGGCGATTCCGCATTGGGTGGTGACGATTTCGACCAGCGCCTATTTTGCTGGATATGTGAGCAGGCGCAACTGGCGCCGCTGTCGGATGAAGACACCCGTATCTTGCTGACCAAGGCGCGTGAAGTGAAGGAGTTGCTTTCTTCCAGGGCTGACATGCGCATCGACACCGTGCTCAATTCGGGTGAAGAAGTGCATCTGTCGATGACGGCAGAAAAATTTGCCGTGTTGACCAGGCATCTGATCGATAAGACCATGGCACCATGCCGTAAGGCGTTGCGTGACGCCGATTTGTCGGTGGATGATGTGGACGGCGTCGTGCTGGTCGGTGGTGCGACGCGCATGCCGCATGTGCGCAAAGCAGTCGGCGAATTTTTCCAGACCACGCCACTGGCCAATATCGATCCGGACAAAGTGGTGGCGCTGGGCGCAGCCATGCAGGCGAATCTGTTGGCGGGCAATCGCGCCGCCGGCGAAGACTGGCTGCTGCTGGACGTGATCCCGCTGTCGCTCGGCATCGAGACCATGGGAGGCCTGGTGGAGAAAGTGATCCCGCGCAATTCGACGATTCCTTGCGCGCGCGCGCAAGAGTTCACGACCTTCAAGGATGGGCAGACTGCGCTGGCGGTGCATGTGGTGCAAGGCGAGCGTGAGCTGGCCACCGATTGCCGCTCGCTGGCGCGTTTCGAGCTGCGCGGCATTGCGCCGATGACGGCAGGCGCTGCGCGCATTCGCGTGACCTATCAGGTCAATGCCGATGGTTTGCTGTCGGTATCGGCGCGTGAGATGATCTCTGGCGCGGAAGCCTCGATCACGGTCAAGCCTTCGTATGGGCTGGCCGACGATGCGATCGCACGCATGCTGCAAGACTCTTTTCAGTCCGCCGGCGAAGACATGAAGCGCCGCGTTTTGCGCGAACAGCAGGTCGAAGCCGAACGTATCGCGCTGGCCACGCAGTCGGCGCTGGATGCCGACTGCGCTTTGCTCAGCGAGCAGGAGCGTATTGACATCGCCGGGCTGATCGAGAAGGTGCGCGAGATGGGGCAAGGTGAAGATCAGCTTGCCATCAAGGCCGCCGTCGAAGCCTTGGCGCAGGGTACCGAAGAGTTTGCTGCTCGTCGCATGGACCGCAGCATCCATGCCGCGCTGACCGGTAGGAAACTGGATGAAATTTCGTAAGGACAAAGGTTAATACCGTGCCACAAATCGTCATACTCCCACACGCCATTTTTTGCCCTGATGGCGCCGTCATCGACGCGCCGGTCGGCACGACGCTGTGCGAAGCCATGCTCGACAACGACATCGAAATCGAACACGCCTGCGAAAGATCATGTGCCTGTACCACTTGCCATGTGGTGATCCGTGAAGGTTTCGAGACGCTCGATGCCCCCTCCGACAAGGAAGAAGATTTGCTGGACATGGCCTGGGGCCTGGAAGCGAATTCGCGTCTGTCGTGCCAGGTCGTGCTGGGCGACGACGACCTGGTGGTCGAGATTCCGAAATACACCATCAACCACGCCAGTGAGAACCACTGATCCTCCTGCCATGTCTCAACTTTGGCAAGCCCGTTTCTTCACCACGGTCAATCATCTCCGTGATTTGCCGGCCACACAGCTGCCTGAAATTGCCTTCGCCGGTCGTTCCAATGCCGGTAAATCTAGCGCCATCAATGTATTATGTAATCAAAAAAAATTGGCATTTTCATCGAAAATTCCTGGACGAACCCAGCATATCAATTATTTTTCAATCGGCGGCGCGCAGGTAGGGCAGCATCGCAAGGACGAGACCAATGTTGACGAAATCCGCGCCTTGCTGGTTGACTTGCCTGGCTACGGCTATGCGGAAGTGTCGGGTTCAGCCAAATTGCACTGGCAAGAACTGCTCGGCAACTATGTGCGTCGCCGTGAGCAACTTGCTGCGCTGGTCATGGTCATCGATGCGCGCCGACCGTTTACCGATCTCGACATACAGATGGTGGAGTGGTTTGCGCCGACTGGCAAGCCGCTGCATTGCATTCTCAGCAAGGCTGACAAGCTCAACCGTCACGAAGCCGCCAATGCCCTGCATCAGGCGCGCACTTTCCTGTCCAGCTACGTCGATGCCGATGGCAAGCCGTTTCCGTTCACGGCGCAATTGTTTTCTGCGCTCAAACGTACCGGCCTGGACAAAGCCAATGACAGGATTCTGGGACTACTGGGATTACTGGACGATGTGCCGAAAGATGCTGAAGCGCTGTCATACCGGACATAAAAATGCCCTGAAAAGGAGGAGACCTTTCCAGGGCAAATGCCATCGTTTGCACGATAACCCCGCTCAGGGAGGGAAGGGGAAGCGGGAGGCAATATACATTGCCTATGCGTAGGAGGGCCTGCTCTGAGGAAAAGTTTCAATCTATGCATGGATTTTTCAATTATCGTCATTTAACTATTTTTTAATATAAGTTATTCATATTTATCAGTAATTTAACGCTATTTGTAACATGCTGTGTACTTTCAAGGAGTACCCTCATATGCCATTTTCCATCAGGTCTGCTGCTTTCCCTGCCCTGCGTATGCGCCGTATGCGCAAAGATACGTTTTCCCGTCTGCTGATGCGGGAAAATGTCATCACCTCTGCCGATCTGATCTATCCGGTCTTTATCCAGGAAGGCCAGAATCTGCGCACGCCGGTCGGTTCGCTGCCCGGCGTCGAGCGCTTGTCCATCGATCAGTTGCTGCATGTTGCCGAAGACACGGTCGCGCTTGGTATTCCGGTGCTGGCCTTGTTCCCAGTCATCGCCCCAGCGTTGAAAACGACAGACGGCATCGAAGCCATCAACCCTGATGGCCTGGTGCCGCGCGCTGTCACCGCGCTGAAACAGCGCTTCCCCGAGCTGGGCATTCTCACCGACGTTGCGCTTGACCCGTATACCAGCCACGGCCAGGATGGCGTGATGGACGATAACGGCTATGTCCTCAACGACGAAACTACCGATCTCCTGGTCAGGCAGGCGCAGGTGCAGGCGCAAGCCGGCGTCGATATTGTGGCGCCCTCGGATATGATGGACGGGCGCATCGGCGCCATCCGCAATGCGCTCGAAGTACAGCAGTTCATCTATACACGCATCATGGCGTATTCGGCCAAATATGCATCGGCTTTCTACGGCCCGTTCCGCGAGGCGGTCGGTTCAGCCGCCAACCTCGGTAAAGGCAGCAAAAACACTTATCAGATGGACCCGGCCAATAGCGATGAAGCACTGCGCGAAGTCGCGCTGGATCTGGAAGAAGGCGCCGACATGGTAATGGTCAAACCTGGCATGCCTTACCTTGACATCGTGCGCTGTGTGAAGAACGAATTCAGGGTGCCGACCTTCGCTTATCAGGTTAGCGGCGAATACGCCATGATTAAGGCTGCTGCGCAAAATGGCTGGATCGATCACGACAAGGCGATGATGGAAGCAATGATGGCCTTCAAGCGCGCCGGCGCCGACGGGGTACTGACTTACTTCGCCCGCGATATCGCGCGTTGTCTGAAGAAGTAAAAAGCTGGAGTGCTTTTTTCAGGGCAATACGCGTCACTTGTCCGGCTGCGGCGTGATGCGCAGGTAAGGACGCGGGGCGGTGTAGCCCTTCGGATATTTGCGCTTGATGATTTCTTCATCCGTGATCGACAGCGGGATGATGACGTCATCGCCGCTTTTCCAGTTGCCTGGCGTGGCGACAGAGCAGTCGTCAGTCAGTTGCAGTGCATCCAGTACGCGCAGCACTTCGTCGAAGTTGCGGCCGGTACTCATCGGGTAGGTGAGGATCAGGCGCACTTTCTTGTTCGGATCGATGATGAATAGCGCGCGTACAGTCGCGGTTTCTGATTGGTTCGGATGGATCATGTCGTACAGACGGGCGACTTTTTTGTCGACGTCGGCGATGATGGGGAAGCCGACCACGGTCTTTTGTGTGTCTTCGATATCCTTGATCCATTGATTGTGTGCATCGGCATCATCGACCGACAAGGCGATAGCCTTGACGTTACGTCTGTCGAATTCTGGTTTGAGTTTGGCCGTCAGGCCCAGTTCGGTGGTACAGACCGGTGTGAAATCGGCCGGGTGCGAGAACAGCACGACCCAGGAATCGTCCGCCCATTCATGGAACTTGATTTTGCCGATGCTGGAGTCTTGCTTGAAATTTGGCGCAGTATCGCCTAAACGTAGTGTCATTTCAATTTCCTTGTGGTGAAAATAGAATACAGGACTTTACTATAGCGCTCGCCATTTTCAGTGCCAATGACTATTAATGCACAGCCAAATAGCGTCAGGCTATGACGCCGCGTTGCATATCATGGCAGCACGGCTTGTAAACTTTGCAGGAACTGATCGGCATTCTGATAACCGATCACACGTTTGCTGGAGAGTTCTTGGCCTCGATGGTCGAACAGAATAATACCCGGAGGCCCGAATAGCTGGAAACGTTTGAGCATGGCTTTGTCGTCGGCATTGTTGGCGGTGACGTCGATTTGCAGCAATACCATCTGCGACAACTTTTCACGCACACGCGCATCGGTGAAGGTGAATTTTTCCATCTCCTTGCAAGAGATGCACCAGTCGGCATAAAAATCGAGCATAGCCGGCTTGCCGCCGCTCTGCGCCAATGCGGCGTCCAGCTCGGCAATCGATCTGACGCGTGTGAAATTGATAGGTGCAGTATCTACGCCTGGATTACTGCCATGCAACTGTGACAGCGGCGCCAGGACATCGCGGCCACCGGTGGTGACGTTGAGCAGTTGCAGTAATCCCAATGCTGCAAATACCAGACCGAAGGCACGTGCAATCCAGTGCGCCGGCGTACTCCACAGCAGGTAAGCGCCATAGGCGATACCCAAAGCAGCCCAGCCGGCAACGAACAGCCACGCTGGAATCACCGGCGACACTATCCATAATGCCGTCGCCAGCATGAGTATGCCGAAGAAGCGCTGGATGGATTTCATCCAGTTGCCGGCACGCGGCAGCAGGACGCCAGCCGACGCACCAATGAGCAACAATGGCAGCCCCATGCCGAGTGCCATTGCGAACAGGGCGCTGCCGCCGAGCACAACGTCATGCGTTTGGCCGATATAAAGTAATACACTGGCTAGTGGTGCCGCGACGCAAGGACCGACGATCAATGCCGAAATCATACCCATGAGGAATACGCCCAGCAGCTTGCCGCCGCTTTGCCGCGATGCCTGCGCGAGTCTGGATTGCCATGCCGGCGGTATCTGTAATTGATAGAAACCGAACATCGACAGTGACAGCCCTGCCATGAGCAGGGCGAACAGGCCCAGCATCCACGGATGCTGCAATTGGGCCGACAGACCTTCGCCGATCATGCCGGCGGTGATACCCAGCGCGGTATAAACCAGCGCCATGCCGAGTACATAATTCATCGACAATAACAAGCCGCGCCCGCGGCTCGATTGTCCACCCGCGCCGATGATGATGGATGACAGGATAGGCACCATGGGCAACACACACGGCGTGAACGATAAACCGATGCCCAGCAGGAAGAACAGTGGCAGCACAGCGGGCAGCTTGCCGCTCTTAAGAACAGCGGTAATTCTGTGCATGTCAGAGCCGGCTGCTACATCGGTCTTGCCGTCAGTAGCAGCGCCATCGGTACCGATGGACTTGGTAATCGCTTCCGGTGATATGTGCGCCACGCTTTCCATCGGGGGATAGCACAAGCCCTGATCAGCACATCCCTGCGCTGTTGATTTCAATGTGAATCGATCGGCTGCCTCGATCGGGATGCGGATGCTGACACGATGGCGGTAAGTTTCGACTTCCTTCTGAAAATTTTTATCATACTTGACGCTGCCGTGCGGGAAATCGGCTTGTCCTAGCGTCGCGCCCTCCGCAGCGAAATGAAAACGGTCGCGGTACATGTAATAACCGTCAGCAATCGCGTAATGGATTTCCAGTGTCTTGGCATCAACCATCCCGGCTGAGAATTTGAACGCCGCTTCGGGTGCGAGGTAATCCGCCGCATGCGCTGTCGTGGGGAGCATTAACCCTGCTAACGGTCCAGCCAGCAGCAGCATCGCCGCCATCCATTTTTTTACTGGCTCACCACGTATGGCGATAGTCGGAAAAACCGGTAAGTATGCGACCAGCGACAACATTGTCAATTTCGCTTATCCCCTTTGCCCCAGCTGTCCCTGAGTGTCACGGCGCGATTGAATACCGGTTTGCCGGCTACCGAGTCAATGTGATCGGCAATGAAGTAGCCGTGACGCTCGAACTGATAGAGGGTGCCGGCTGCGGCGGTCTTGAGCGTCGGTTCGAGACAGGCAGTGATGACTTCCTTCGAATGGGGATTCAAGGCCAGTTTGAAATCTTTGCCGCCGGCGTCCGGATGCGCGTCATTGAAAAGGCGGTCGTATAGACGCACTTCAGCTTTTAGCGCGTGTTCGGCGCTGACCCAGTGCAGGTTGCCTTTGACTTTGTAGTGAGCGCTGCCGGGCGTGCCGCTCTTGCTGTCTTCGAAGTAGTTGCAGTGAACGGCGATGACGCTGCCGTTTTCATCCTTGTCGCAGCCGGTGCATTCGACGACGTAGCCATAGCGCAGGCGTACCCTGTTGCCGGGGAAGAGGCGGAAGTAGCCTTTGGTCGGCACTTCCATGAAATCTTCCTGCTCGATCCACACATTCCTGGTGATCGGGAAGCAGCGATACTCGCTGTCATGCAGCGGATGCGCTGGCGGATAAACCGGTGCGCTGCATTCGACGCTTGCGTCTTCCGGGAAGTTGTCGATGATCAGCTTGAGCGGACGCAATACAGCGACTGCGCGCGGTGTTTTGGGATCGAGGTCGTCGCGCAGCGCGCCTTCGAGGATGCTGTAGTCGATCCAGCTATTATTCTTGGAAGCGCCAGTGCGGTCGCACATCAGGCGGATCGCTTCAGGCGTATAACCGCGGCGGCGCAGGCCGACGATGGTGGGCATGCGCGGATCGTCCCAGCCGTTGACGATCTGTTCGTCAACCAGTTGCTTGAGTTTGCGCTTGCTGGTGACGATGTAAGTCAGGTTGAGACGGGCAAATTCGTATTGATGCGGTAGCGGCTTTTTGAAGAAACCTTCTTCGTTCAGGCGTTCCAGCACCCAGTCGTAGAATGGGCGCTGGTCTTCGAATTCCAGTGTGCAGATCGAGTGGCTGATGTTTTCCAGCGCGTCTTCGATCGGATGCGCGTAGCTATACATCGGATAGACGCACCATTTGTCGCCAGTGTTGTGATGCGTGGCGTGGCGGATGCGGTAGATGGCGGGGTCACGCAGGTTCATATTGGGACTGGCCATGTCGATTCTGGCGCGCAGAACCAAACTGCCGTCGGCATGTTTGCCGTAGCGCATTTCTTCAAACAGGCGCAGCGATTCATCGGTCGGGCGGTTGCGCCAAGGGGAGTCGGTACCGGGTTCGGTCAGTGTACCGCGCGTTTCGCGCATCTGCTCGGCGTTTTGCTCGTCGACGTAGGCCTGGCCTTTGCGGATCAGCGCCTGTGCGCCTGCATACATGATGTTGAAGTAATCGCTGGCGTAGTACAGGTGTTGCTTGCCATCGTGGTTCCAGTCGAAGCCCAGCCAGTTGACCGAGTCGATGATGGTGTCGATATATTCCTGGTCTTCTTTTTCCGGATTGGTGTCGTCGAAGCGCAGGTGGCAGCGACCGTTGTAATCGCGCGCCAGGCCGAAATTGAGGCAGATCGACTTGGCATGACCGATGTGCAGATAGCCGTTGGGTTCGGGGGGAAAGCGGGTCACTACCTGCGGCAGGGGTTGGCCCTGGCTGTCACTGCGTGCGGCATAGGTGCCGGCAACGAGGTCGGCTTCGATGATGCCGCGCAGGAAATTGGTGGCGGGAAAATGACCGTTTTTCAGTTCGTCGTTCATGGATGCTTTGCAGGAAAACTTATTTCATGGGCAGGCATTTTACCGCAGCGTGTTAGGATTGACGGGCTTTCCCAGCGGCGATGGCTCAGGTAACATCCCGTTGTCGTCCGGCATAGAATAGCGGCAATGGTTTTTTGCCCGGAGCGTAGATGGTTTTTGCACTGATCGCATCGACCTGATCGGTCCAGTATGCATCAAGAATATACTGAAATGAATAACCAGCCATGCCTTGACGTCAGCCAAGGAGACATTTGCGCCCATTAGCGCTGGTGATCGCTGGCTGCGGCAAAAAAGGCAGCAGCGATAAAAGAACCCACATAAAGGAAGTTGAATTGTCGAAGCCGCATACCGGCGGCATCTTGCCGCAAGTGTTTTATCCCTCCGCAGGCCTGGTGCTGGCGCTAGTGTCGCTGTCGTTCTTGGCTCCTGCGCAGACACAGGTGTTGTTCAGCGCGGCCAAGTCCTGGGTTGTGAGCGAAGCTGGCTGGTTCACCATACTCTCGGTGGCCGGGTTCCTCGTGTTCGTCGTGGCGCTCGGGTTCAGCAGCCTTGGGAAGCTCAAGCTGGGGCCGGACCATAGTTCCCCGGACTACAGCTACACCACGTGGTTCGCCATGTTGTTCGCGACCGGCATGGGCATCGGCCTGATGTATTTCGGCGTGGCCGAGCCGGTGATGCATTTTGCCAAACCGCCCGTCGGCGCCCCGGGGACCGTTGCAGCAGCTCAGCAGGCCATGCGCATCACTTTCTTCCACTGGGGCATACACGCATGGGCGATCTACGCGGTGGTGGCGCTGTCGCTGGCCTATTTCGGATACCGCCATGGTTTGCCGCTGCGCATCCGCTCCTCGCTCTATCCGTTGATTGGCAAGCGCATCCACGGGCCGATCGGGCATGCGGTCGATACCTTCGCGGTCCTGGGCACCGTCTTCGGCTTGGCCACCTCGCTGGGGCTGGGCGTGATCCAGATCAACTCCGGGATACACTATCTGTTCGGCGCGCCGGTCGGCGCCGGCGTGCAAGTCGCGCTGATCGCCGGCATCACCGCGATCGCTACGGTTTCTGTCTTTACCGGCCTTGACCGCGGCGTGCGTCGGCTGTCGGAGTTCAATATCATCCTCGCGGTGGCACTGCTCGTGTTCGTGCTGGCGATGGGGCCGACCGTTTACCTGCTCCAGGCATTTGTCCAGAACATCGGCATGTACGTGTCCAACGTATTCAGCATGACCTTCAATCTGTATGCCTACGAGCCCACCGACTGGATCGGCGGCTGGACGCTGTTTTACTGGGGTTGGTGGGTCGCCTGGTCGCCGTTCGTCGGCATGTTCATCGCGCGTATCTCGCGCGGGCGCACGATCCGCGAGTTCGTGATCGGCGTGCTGTTAGCGCCGCTGGGTTTCACTTTCCTATGGATGACGATCTACGGCAATGCTGCACTGCACATGATCCTGGTCGATGGCGCCAGTACTCTGGTAGATGCGGTCTCGGCTGATAGCTCGGTGGCAATCTACAGTTTCCTTGAAAAGCTGCCTCTGTCGGGAATCACTTCAGCGGTCGCCACGTTGCTGGTCATCGTCTTCTTCGTGACTTCGGCCGACTCGGGCGCACTGGTCATCGACATGCTGTCGTCAAAGGATGACGGCGAATCGCCGGTATGGCAGCGGATCTTCTGGTCGCTGCTGGTGGGCGCCATCGCCATCGCCTTGCTGATCACCGGTGGCCTGACTGCGCTCCAGGCTGGCACTATCGCCGCAGCGCTGCCGTTCACCGTGGTGATGATCCTGGCTTGTGTCGGCATGTTGCGGGCAATGCGGCTGGATGTGGCCAAGCGCGAGGCGATCCGCGGCGCGCGCACGGCTCCGGGTACGATGGTCGGAACGGACTGGAAAGGCCAGCTGCGCGCGCTGGTGCATCAGCCACGTCGGCAAGAGGTAGTCGCGTTCCTGAGCGACAATGTGCGACTGGCGCTAGAGGAAGTCGCAGCAGAACTACTGAAACAGGGACTGCCCGCGCGCACCGATACCGAGTCCGATGGCCGTGTCTGGCTGAAGGTGGGTCACGGCGAGGAGATAGATTTCTTCTATTCGGTCCGTCCTTACCCGTACAACCCGCCGTCGTTTGTACTGGAGGATCCGCGTCGACACCGGGAGAATGGTGATCGCTACTACCGCGCCGAGGTGCATCTGCGTGAAGGCGGGCAGGACTACGACATCATGGGCTGGCATAAGGAGGAGGTCATCCACGATGTCCTCGACCAGTACCACCGTCACATGCACTTTCTGGACACGGTGCGTTGATCCGTCTCACGGAGAATCTGGAGACAGTCCCGGAGGAGATCGTCAACACGTTCCTATCACGTATAATCACCGGTCTGCAATCTTTTTGCACGGTTTTCTCTACAGTCATCGAACATGAATTCAGCCGAAATTCGCGATAGGTTTTTGAAATTCTTTGCATCCAAGGGGCATACCGTCGTTCATTCGTCCGGTCTCGTACCCGGTAATGACCCAACTTTGCTGTTTACTAATTCCGGCATGGTGCAGTTCAAGGATGTCTTCCTCGGCACCGACAAGCGCAGCTACACGCGCGCTGCTTCCGTGCAGCGCTGTTTGCGCGCCGGCGGCAAGCATAATGACCTGGAAAACGTCGGTTATACTGCGCGTCACCATACTTTTTTCGAAATGCTGGGTAACTGGTCTTTCGGCGACTACTTCAAGCACGATGCGCTGGTCTGGGCCTGGGAACTGCTGACCAAAGTCTATGGCCTGCCGGCCGACAGGCTCTGGGCCACCGTCTATGCAACAGACGACGAAGCTTACGATATCTGGCACAAGGTCATCGGCCTGCCGAAGGAGCGTATCGTGCGTATCGGTGACAACAAGGGCGCGCCTTACGCTTCCGACAATTTCTGGCAAATGGCCGATACTGGCCCTTGTGGCCCTTGTTCTGAAATCTTTTACGACCACGGCCCGGACGTCTGGGGCGGTCCTCCAGGCAGCCCAGAGGCCGATGGTGACCGCTATATCGAAATCTGGAACAATGTGTTCATGCAGTTCGATCGCCAGATCGACCCCAAGACCGGTAAAGCCACGCTGACGCCGCTGCCGGCACCTTGCGTCGATACCGGCATGGGCCTGGAGCGTCTGGCCGCAGTTTTGCAGCACGTACACAGCAACTACGAGATCGACCTGTTCCAGCGCCTGATCGAGGCCGCAGCGCGCGAAACACATACTACTGATCTGGAAAACAATTCTCTGAAGGTCATTGCCGATCATATCCGCGCGACTTCTTTCCTGATCGTCGATGGCGTCATTCCAGGTAACGAAGGTCGTGGCTATGTGCTGCGCCGTATCATCCGCCGCGCGCTGCGCCACGGGCACAAGTTGGGCCAGACGCAACCGTTCTTCTACAGGCTGGTCAAGGATCTGGTGGCCGAAATGGGCGCTGCCTATCCAGAGTTGCAGGAAGCCGCGTCGCGCATCGAACAGGTGCTCAGGCAGGAAGAGGAACGTTTCGGCGAAACGCTGGAACACGGCATGAAGATCCTTGAAGCTGCGCTGGCCAAGAACGCCGCCGGACTCGACGGTGAAACGGCATTCATGCTGTACGACACCTACGGTTTCCCGCTGGATCTGACGGCCGATATCTGTCGCGAACGCAATGTCGAGCTTGATGAGGCCGGCTTCGCTATTGCGATGGAGCGTCAAAAATCGACTGCCCGCGCCGTTGGCAGATTCAAGATGACTGCTGGTATTGAATACAGCGGTGGCAAGACCAGGTTCGTCGGTTACGACGTACTGGTGCAGCAAGCTAAGGTCGTCGCATTGTATGTTGATGGCAGCGCCGTCAATGAGATCAGGGCCGGCCAGGATGTCGTCGTCGTGCTGGACACCACGCCTTTCTACGCCGAGTCCGGCGGTCAGTCTGGTGATGCCGGTGTACTGGCAGCGGCAAACGCGCTGTTTGCCGTTGTCGATACGCAAAAGATTCAACCTGAAGTGTTTGGCCATCATGGTCACCTCGCCAAAGGTTCGCTGTCGGTGGGTGAGGCCGTTGAAGCCGGGGTCAATGTGGAGCAACGTGCGCGCACCATGCGTAATCACTCTGCTACGCATCTAATGCACAAAGCCTTGCGCGAAGTGCTGGGTAGTCATGTGGCGCAAAAAGGATCGCTGGTCGATGCCGACAAGACACGTTTCGATTTTAGCCACGACGCCCCGGTGACGGCCGATGAAATCCGTCGTGTCGAGGAAATCGTCAACCGCGAGATTCTGGCCAATGTGGCGACTGAAGCCAGATTGATGAGCTTCGATGACGCTGTCAGCGCCGGTGCGATAGCCTTGTTCGGCGAAAAATACGGCGACGAAGTGCGGGTGCTGACAATCGGTTCGTCGCATGAATTGTGTGGTGGCACGCATGTGTCGCGCACTGGCGACATCGGCCTGTTCAAGATCATTGCAGAAGGCGGCGTGGCGGCCGGCATTCGCCGTGTGGAAGCGGTCACCGGCGAGAATGCGTTGACGCTCGTGCAGGCGCTGAGCAATCGCGTGAATGAAGCCGCTGCTGCCTTGAAGACGCAACCGGAAGAGTTGATCCAGCGTATTGCGCAAGCGCAGGACCACATCAGGTTGCTGGAAAAAGAATTGTCGGCATTGAAGTCGAAACTGGCGTCGAGCCAGAGTGATGAGATGCTGGCGCAGGCGGTCGGCGTCAACGGCATCAAGGTGCTGGCGACCACGCTGGAAAGCGCCGATATCGCCGTATTGCGCGAGACCATGGACAGGCTGAAAGACAGGCTCAAGACCGCTGCCATCGTACTGGCTTCGGTTAAGGACGGCAAGGTCAGCCTGATTGCTGGCGTTACCGCTGACGTGATGTCCAGGGTCAAGGCTGGTGAACTGGTCAATTTCGTCGCTCGGCAAGTCGGTGGCAAGGGCGGTGGGCGTCCTGATATGGCGCAAGCCGGCGGCACCGATCCTGGTGGTTTGCCGAAGGCGCTGGAAAGCGTCGCGGCTTGGGTCGGCAGCAGAGTTTGAGCCTCGTGTGCGACTTCAGGTTCTGCCCCGTCTGTGCGACACCGCTGGTGATGCGCGCCGACGCAGGCGAGGCAGGTAAGCTCAGGCTGGCTTGTCCCGACAGTCATTGGACGCATTGGGACAATCCTTTGCCGGTGCTAGCAGGATTGGTCGAAATCGATGGCAAAATCCTGCTGGCGCGCAATGCGGCATGGGCGGAAGGACGTTTTGCATTGATCACTGGTTTCATGGAACGGGATGAAACTCCAGAGCAGGGCATCGCGCGCGAAATCAAGGAAGAAACCAGTCTCGATGCTGACCAGATCACTTTGATCGGCGTTTATGAATTCATGCGCAGGAATGAATTGATCATTGCGTATCACGTCAAGGCGACGGGAGAGATCAGGCTGTCTCCTGAATTGCTGGAGTATCGTCTAGTAGCGCCGCCAGCCTTGCGGCCGTGGCCGTCAGGAACGGGATATGCCGTGGCGGACTGGATGCGGTGTCATGATTTACCGGTACAATTCGTTGAATTTGCCGGCTCGTCTACACCGTTAGTTGTCGCCGAGTAAATTTGAGTGCGCGAAATGCAACAGAGTATGTTGCGACGCAACAAAACAGTTTATTTGGGGTAAAATGCTAAAGTGTTCGTTAGAATTCTCGATTCATCAGTATGGCTATTGAATTTCATAGAGAGCTGGATGCGCGTGGCCTGAGTTGTCCGCTGCCGATATTGAAAACCAAGAAAGCCTTGGCGGATATGTCGAGCGGGCAGATATTGCGTGTGACGGCGACCGACACTGGTTCGGTACGCGATTTTCAGGCATTTGCCAAGCAAACTGGCAACGATTTGCTCTCGCAATTTCAGGAAAATCAAGAATTTATCTTCTTCATGAAGCGCAAGTAGTTAATGTACCTGCGTGAGGGCAACGTTTGGCCTTGTGCGGCACGACCAGCGCGGAATTGCACCAATCAGCGCCAATGGCCATTGCCTGGCTGTCTTCCTGCGTCGTATCTTGCAAATACTGTTGGCAGCCTGCAACGAAGCGGCATTGCGCCGGGGCTTTGTGCTACACTGCGTGCAGTAATAATTTTGTTTTGCATGTTGCGCCTTCGCTTCGAAAACTTGGCTTGGCGCCATCTGCAAGGTCAAAAATTGAAATAGCGCGAGAATCTTGGACCCCAGTATTCTATACTCGCGACCAGGCCTTATTTTCCTGCTTATCTTCAACCTCTTATAATCGAGCGCCGGAAAACAGCACCAACAGCATGCAGGTAGTAGTGCTGTGACACTGTGACGAAGCTCGACCCGTGTAGCCGGGCTTCGTATCGGTCAAGCCGCTAGAACTTTTGTTAAATAGTTGAACAAGAGTCATACATGAATATGATTGAGGCCAAAAAAGTCCTCGAAACAGCATTGCTGTGTGCTCACGAGCCTTTGTCAGTGAACGATTTGAAGAAGCTTTACGTATCCGATGACGAGACCGGAAGCGTAATGACAGCGGACGCCATCCAGCAACTGGTGGAGGAACTTCGCGAAGACTGGGCTGGCAAGGGGGTGGAAATTGTCAGCTTGTCGACAGGCTGGCGTTTCCAGAGCCGCGCCGAGATGAAGGTATACCTGGACCGCCTGAATCCGGAAAAGCCACCGAAATACACGCGCGCAACCCTCGAAACTCTTGCCATCATTGCGTATCGCCAGCCGGTAACGCGTGGCGATATTGAAGAAATTCGCGGTGTCACTGTCAGCTCGCAGACGGTCAGGTTGCTGGAAGAGCGCAACTGGATCGAGGCTGTCGGTCATCGCGACGTGCTTGGCCGACCGGTACTGTTTGCGACGACTAAACGCTTTCTCGACGATCTCGGCCTGACATCGCTGGATCAACTGCCGCCGTTGAAGATAGTCTCCAGGGAAGGAATCATCGATCCTGGCGTGTTGCTGGATTTGAAGGTGCTGGAAACGGAAGTGCAAGCTGACCTGATTGTTGACGGTGGCGATGATGCCGTCGCTGTCGATGATAAAGCGGCGCAGGACACGATGCCATAATGGATACGGAAGAAATTTCAAGGAAAAACATCAAGGAATGTTTCCGCGCCAAGTGTCGCCGACTACGAAGAAGTGCAGGCGTCAGGTTCTACCTGTGTTGAAGAAGTGTACGTCGAGAATTTTTCCGCCGGCCATGCAAGTGACGCCGCACCTGATCTGAATAACTACGATTCAAATAATGAAACCATTTAGTTCCAATGATGAGCTGCAGGTAAATAGCGCTGCTGCCGATAACACCGACGCTCCTGCTGTTAAAACGGTTCGCAGGCGGACCAGAAAAGTGGCGGCTGAAGAGGCCGTTGATGAGCAGGTGCTGGTTGAAGTGGTTCTGTCCGAAGCGGCAGGAGCGCCGACAAAGCATATCGTGCGTGCAAGAAAGTCCAAGGCCGATAAGGCAGTCGTTGAGTCTGCGCCCGTGCCGGCAATTGCCGCTCCGACTGCTGTTGCAGTGGAGATGCCGAAAATTATCGTGACTATTGGCGAAGAAGTTACCGCCGCGCCGGTCCTGCTGGCCGCACGTGCAGACAATGCACGGACCAGGCCGGCTCGTTACGGTGTACGTAGCCCACGCACCTTACGCAATAACCGCGTTGCCCAGCGTGCTGCCGAAACCGGTGAGACCACGCAGGCGCATTCGGTTGTCGATGTTGCAGCCGCTGCGTCCGGGGCGCCGGTTTCCGTGGGCGGCCAGGCTGTGGCGGAGTTGCGCCGTGAAGGTCGTGGTCAGGATCGTGGGCGTCAGCAAAAGGGCAAAAAACCTTTCAGCAAGGGTGGTAAGCCCAAGGCGCCGCAACTGGGTTTGCGCGCGCATGATATCGGTGACGATATTTTCTCCTTCGTGACTTCCGATGCCTATGATAAGGAAGACAGCACCAGGGGAGGCGCCCGGAACGGTCATCAACTGCGTGGCAAGAATGGTCGTCGCGATTTGACATCGGACGACGATGCGCCGAAGCTGCACAAGGTTCTGGCCGATTCCGGCCTGGGTTCGCGTCGCGACATGGAAGAATTGATCGTGGCTGGCCGTGTGTCGGTCAACGGCGAACCGGCGCATATCGGTCAGCGCATTTTGCCGACCGATCAGGTACGTATCAATGGCAAGCTGCTGCAACGCAAAGTCAGCAAGAAGCCGCCGCGTGTGTTGGTGTATCACAAGCCGGCTGGCGAAATCGTCAGCCATAACGACCCGGATGGTCGTCCATCGGTATTCGATCGCCTGCCGAATATGAAGGCTGCCAAATGGCTGGCCGTTGGGCGTCTGGATTTCAATACCGAAGGTTTGTTGTTGTTTACCACTTCCGGCGATCTGGCTAACCGCTTGATGCATCCACGTTACAACGTCGAGCGCGAATACGCCGTGCGTACGCTGGGCGAGCTGGAGCAAGGCATGCGCCAGAAGCTGTTGCATGGGGTCGAGCTGGAGGATGGCATGGCTCAGTTTTCCAGAATTGCCGATGGCGGCGGCGAAGGCGTCAATAAATGGTATCGTGTGACGATAGGTGAAGGTCGCAATCGTGAGGTTCGCCGCATGTTCGAAGCTATTGGCCTGACTGTATCGCGCCTGATTCGTACCCGCTACGGCATGATGACCTTGCCGCAAGGACTCAGGCGCGGCCGCTGGGAAGAGCTGGAAGAAAGCGCCGTGCGCAGTTTGCTGGCTGTCTGCGGTCTGAAAAAGTGGGATGGGCAGGGTGTGCTGGCGGACAAGGGACGCCAAGACCGCCCGAACGGTAATGGTCAACCGCGCGGCAACGCTAATTCGGTGCAGCCCAAGGGTTTGCGTCATGAATCATGGCAGGGGCAGGGTGGTGGCCGCTCGCAGCAGAACAGGAGCCGTCAGCCGGATCCTTTGCAGACGGCACTGGGTTTTCCAGATGCAGGCCAGCGTCGTCATCACCGCCCGCAGCGCGACGGTATGATGGGGCAGAGTATGGGTGCTGGCGGTTTGCCGCGTCGCCGGCGCGGGTAAATGATGGATTGTTGGACTGTTTCTTCGAGGGGATAGTCGGTTTTCAGATAGGTATCCGGCAATCCTGGATTGCCGGACGTAGCGGTATCGGTTATGATGCGTGAGTTAACAGGAGAAAATATCGCGGCGAGCATGGTGTGATGAATCTGTTTGTCGTTGATAAACGCTGAATGAACGATAAAAAAGATGGGCAGATGCCCATTTTTTTTTGCTGAACAAATTGAGGTGTCTGTATCCGCAGACGCGCAGCGCGGAGAGATTTTTTGCAATTGTCAGGCTTGATTGAAATCACCCTGTCGGGAATGGGGTACGAGTTGGTCGACTTCGAAAGGGCGGCGCGCGGTCTGGTGCGCGTATTTATCGATTTTCCTTCTGAAAATGCTGACAGGGGGTCGATTACGGTCGAGGATTGCGAAAAGGTCACGCATCAGTTGTTGCATGTGTTGACAGTTGAAAACGTCGACTACGGGCGGCTGGAAGTTTCGTCTCCGGGACTGGATCGCCCACTGAAGAAGCTGAGCGATTACGTTCGCTTTGCCGGTCAGGAGGCGATCGTCAAGCTGCGCATGCCGATGCCGGGCGCAGCCAATCGTAAATCGTTTCAGGGCATCCTGCGCGTCCCTGAAGGTGAGAATCTGAAACTGGAATTTGAAACAAACGATGAGTCGGTTGCAGTGCTGGATTTCACACTCGCCGATGTGGATAAGGCACGTCTGGTGCCGAAAGTGGATTTTAGGAGTCGCAAAGCATGAGTCGCGAAGTTTTGTTGTTGGTCGACGCGCTGGCGCGCGAAAAGAATGTCGATAAGGATGTCGTCTTTGGAGCGCTGGAGCATGCGCTTGAGCAGGCTACCAGGAAACGTTACGAGGGAGAAGTCGACATTCGCGTGTCGATCGATCGTGAAAGCGGCGAATTTGAATCCTTCCGTCGCTGGCACGTAGTGCCCGATGAAGCTGGTTTGCAATTGCCCGACCAGGAAGTGTTGCACTTCGAAGCCAAAGAGCAGATTGCAGATATCGCCGTCGATGAATACATCGAAGAGCCGATTGAGTCGGTCGAGTTCGGTCGCCGTTTTGCACAAGACACTAAACAGGTCGTCCTGCAGCGCATTCGCGATGCCGAGCGTGAACAGATTCTGGCTGATTTCCTTGAACGCGGCGATTCGCTGGTCACCGGCATCATCAAGCGTATGGAACGCGGTGATGCTATTGCCGAATCCGGCAAGATCGAGGCTCGTCTGCCACGCGATCAGATGATTCCGAAAGAAAATTTACGTATCGGTGATCGTGTCCGCGCCTACATTCTGCGTATCGACCGCAATGCGCGCGGTCCGCAAGTGATTCTGTCGCGTACTGCGCCTGAATTCATCATGAAGCTGTTTGAGCTGGAAGTGCCGGAAATTGAACAAGGCTCGCTGGAAATCAAATCGGCCGCGCGCGACCCAGGCATGCGTGCCAAGATCGCGGTCTATACCAGCGACAAACGCATCGATCCGATTGGTACCTGTGTCGGCATGCGTGGTTCGCGCGTGCAGGCCGTCACTGGCGAACTGGGCGGAGAGCGCGTCGACATCGTTTTGTGGTCAGACGACCCGGCGCAATTCGTTATCGGTGCGCTGGCGCCTGCCAACGTGACTTCCATCGTCGTGGATGAAGAAAAACATGCCATGGATGTCGTTGTCGACGAAGAAAATCTGGCCATCGCCATCGGTCGCGGCGGACAGAACGTGCGTCTGGCAGCCCAGTTGACCAATTGGCAGATCAACATCATGACGGCGGAAGAATCGGCTGATAAGTCAGCACAGGAAACTGCCGCGATTCGTATCCTGTTCATGGAGAAACTGGACGTCGATCAGGAAGTCGCCGACATCCTGGTGGAAGAAGGTTTCGCCAGCCTGGAAGAAATCGCCTACGTGCCGATCAACGAAATGCTAGAGATCGAATCCTTCGATGAAGAGACTGTCAACGAGTTGCGAAATCGCGCCCGCGATGCCTTGGTGACCGAGGCGATTGCGTCGGAAGAAGGTCTGGAGGGTATGGACGAAGCGTTGATCGATCTCGAGGGAATGGATCGCATCGTCGCCAGCAAGCTTGGTCTGGTTGGCATCAAGACCGTACCTGATTTCGCGGCGCTGGCCTACGACGAATTCGGCGCCATCCTGGCGTTGTCAGCTGACCGTGCGCGCCAGCTGGTTGCAAATGAGTTTGAAGATGTGACCGATGATGAAATGAAGCTCATCGATGCCAAATACGACGAGCGTGCCAAGGCATTGCAAGCCAAAGCATGGAGTGCGACGGAAGCCAGGCAATAAGCTTTCACGTACCTGCATCATTTGCCGAGCCACATAGAAAAGAGGACTGAATGGCAAGTAACAATGTAGCCCAGTTTGCCACCGAGCTGAAAATGCCGGCGGATTTGCTACTGACCCAACTGCGGTCTGCCGGAGTTGAAAAAAATTCCGGGTCCGATCCTTTGTCGAAGGAAGACAAGAAGCGTCTTCTGGAGCATCTGCGTCGTGCGCATGGCGCTGCTCCGGAAGGCGAAAAGAAGAAAATCACGTTGATTCGCAAGGAAACGACCGAAATCAAGCAGGCCGATTCCACCGGGAAGTCGCGCACGATTCAGATAGAGGTGCGCAAGAAGCGTACTTTCGTCAAGCGCGATGAGTCTGTGGCAGAAGATCTCGCATCCGTTGCCCCTGTTGAGCTGGTACTGGATGCTGAGGAAGTGAAGCGCCGTGCCGAAGAAGCGCGCCGCCAGGCTGATCTGATTGCCCGCCAGGAAGCCGATCTGCGTGAAAAACAGAAACGCCTGGCGCAACTCGAAGCTGAAAAGCTTGCCCAGGCCCGGGCGGCGGAATTGGAAGCGCAAAAGGCCGAGGAAGAGGCCAGGCAGGCGGCGACAGATGTCGCTGAAAAAGTCAAGACCGGCGTTGCTACGCCCGTGTTTGTCAAGACTGCGGAAAATGTGCTTGTGGAAGAAAAGAAGCGTGCTGCCGCGGAAGAAGCGAAGAAGAAAGCCGTATTGGTTGCCAAGGAGGCTGCTGAACGCGCTGCCGCCACCGAACGTGCCCGTAAGGCTGTAGAGGACGAAGTAGCCCAGATCAAGGCCATGATGAGTGCGCCGCGCCGTGTGATGAAGGCGCCCGAGCCGGCACCGGCTGCTGTGACCAGGACGTCCGAAGGCACGTTGCACAAACCGGTGGACAAGAAGGCCGGCGAGAAGAAAGACGACAAGAAAGCGCCCGCCGCCGTCGACAAGAAGTCGATCAAGTCGGCCAATATCTCGTCGACCTGGCAGGACGACGCTGCCAGGAAGCGCGGTACCGGCGGCATGAAGACCCGCGGCAATACTGCTGCTGGTGGTCGCGATGCTTGGCGTGTAGCTCCGAAGGGCCGCCGTAATGTGCATCACGAAGAGCGCGAAAGCAATTTTCAGGCGCCGACCGAAGCCGTTGTCAAGGATGTGCATGTGCCGGAAACCATTGTTGTGGCGGAAATCGCGCACAAGATGTCGGTCAAAGCCTCCGAGGTCATCAAGCATTTAATGAAGCTGGGCCAGATGGTCACCATCAATCAGGTGCTGGATCAGGAAACCGCGATGATCGTGGTGGAAGAAATGGGCCATCGTGCGCATGCCGCCAAGCTGGACGATCCTGAAGCCTTGCTGGCAGAAGGCGCAGTGCATGTCGATGCTGAATCCTTGCCGCGTGCGCCCGTCGTTACTGTCATGGGTCACGTCGACCATGGCAAGACCTCGCTGCTGGATTATATCCGCCGCACCAAGGTTGTTTCCGGCGAGGCCGGCGGCATTACCCAGCATATTGGTGCATACCATGTGGAAACGCCACGCGGTATGATTACTTTCCTCGACACGCCGGGTCACGAAGCGTTTACCGCCATGCGTGCCCGCGGTGCGAAGGCGACTGATATCGTCATTCTGGTGGTGGCCGCTGATGACGGCGTGATGCCGCAAACCAGGGAAGCGATTGCTCATGCGAAAGCCGGTGGTGTACCGTTGGTGGTGGCGATCAACAAAATCGACAAATCGGGTGCCAATCTGGACCGTGTCAAGCAAGAGTTGATCGCGGAAGAAGTCGTGCCGGAAGAATACGGCGGCGAATCACCGTTCATCCCGGTGTCGGCGAAGACCGGTGAAGGCATCGATTCGCTGCTGGAAAACGTCCTGCTGCAAGCCGAAGTGCTGGAGTTGAAGGCGCCGGTCGATGTGCCGGCCAAGGGACTGGTCATCGAAGCCAAGCTCGACAAGGGCCGCGGTCCAGTGGCGACGATTCTGGTGCAGTCCGGTACTTTGAAGCGTGGCGATGTCGTGCTGGCAGGTTCGGCGTATGGCCGTGTGCGTGCGATGCTCGATGAAGGCGGCAAGAGCATTGTTGAAGCTGGCCCTTCCATCCCTGTTGAAATCCAGGGACTGACCGAAGTGCCGAGTGCCGGCGAAGAAGTGCTGGTGATGGTTGATGAGCGTAAGGCGCGTGAAATCGGCCTGTTTCGCCAGGGCAAGTTCCGCGATGTCAAGCTGGCCAGGCAGCAGGCTGCGAAGCTGGAAAACATGTTCGACCAGATGACTGAAGGCGAGGTCAAAAACTTGCCGATGATCATCAAGACCGACGTGCAGGGTTCGCAGGAAGCGCTGGTGCAATCGTTGCAAAAGCTGTCCAATGCTGAAGTGCGTGTACAGATCGTACACGCTGCGGTCGGGGGTATTTCCGAAAACGATGTCAACCTCGCGGTGGCATCGAAGGCGATCATCATCGGTTTCAACACACGTGCCGATGCGTCGGCGCGCAAGCTGGCTGAAGCCAGCGGCGTCGATATTCGCTATTACAACATCATTTACGATGCGGTAGACGAAGTAAAGGCGGCGGTATCGGGCATGCTAGCGCCAGAGAAGCGCGAACAGGCACTGGGCCTGGTCGAGATTCGTCAGGTATTCCATGTCAGCAAGGTCGGTTCGATCGCCGGCTGTTATGTGCTGGAAGGTCTGGTCAAGCGCGGTTCTTCGGTGCGCCTGTTGCGCAATAATGTGGTGCTGTGGACTGGTGAGATGGATTCGCTCAAGCGTTTCAAAGACGATGTCAAGGAAGTCAAGTCGGGCTTCGAATGCGGTCTGTCATTGAAGAACTACAACGATATTCAGGAAGGTGACCAGCTGGAGATTTTCGAAGTGCAGGAAATCGCGCGCACCTTGTAATTCATCAGTCGACAGGCAGAAGGGTGGACAGCAGACATGCGATGCTTGCTGTCCGCCTGGTTATATTCAGGTTGCATTCATTCAAATACAGTTCAGTGCCGTCTGTGATGAACGTCTATCGACGTCGGGCAGGACGGTGAGGTCGGTTTTTCAGCATGGCAAAACATAGCAAATCCATTCCAGGGCGCGTTCTGCGCGTGGCCGATCAGATTCAGCGCGATCTGTCGGAAATCATCGCATTCGAGTTGAAAGATCCGCGTGTGGGAATGATCACGATCACCGAGGTGCAAGTGACGCCGGATTATGCGCATGCCAGGATTTTCTTCACAACGCTGAAGGATGACAGACAGGCGATTCAGAACACGTTGACCGGGCTGTCCAAAGCATCGGGTTTTCTGCGCGGGGAATTGGGTCGTCGCCTGACGATTCATACGTTGCCTGATTTGCATTTTGTACATGATGACTCGACTGTACGCGGCATGAAAATGTCACGTCTGATCGACGAAGCGAATGCCACGCGTGCCAAGGATGCCGACGGAAACTGAGTTTCCCGTGATGGCATGAAGTCGTTATCGCATCGATTGACGATTTTCCGGATTGGGTACACATGATGCATTTTTCGCCTTCAAAGCCCCGCCTTTCCAGGGTTGCGCGCGTACCCGTACATGGTGTGCTGCTGCTGGACAAGCCGGCAGGCTGGTCCAGCAATGATGTATTGATCAAGATCAGGCGCCTGCTCAACGCGCAGAAGGCGGGACATACCGGGACGCTGGACCCGTTTGCGACCGGTTTATTGCCGCTGTGTTTCGGCGAGGCTACCAAGTTTTCACAGGATTTGCTGGAAGCTGACAAGACCTACGAAGCCGTGGTGTGCCTGGGGATTGTCACTCATACCGGCGATACCGAAGGCGACGTGCTGAGTACACAGGCTGTCGACGTGACACTGGCGCAAATCGAGGCTGTGCTGCAACAGTTTCGTGGTGAGATTAGACAAGTGCCGCCCATGTATTCCGCGCTCAAGCGGGATGGCAAGCCTTTGTACGAATACGCGCGCGCTGGTGTCACGCTCGCACGTGAAGCGCGCAAGGTGACGATTCATCAGATCGACATGCTAGGCTATGAAGCACCTTATCTGCGCATCCGGGTGACGTGTAGCAAAGGTACTTATATTCGCGTGCTCGGTGAAGACATCGGCATGCTGCTTGGTTGCGGCGCGCATGTGCAGCAACTGCGTCGCACCGGTGTCGGTTCGTTGAACCTGCAGGGCAGTGTGACGCCGGAGCAGTTCATGGCATACGACGATGCCCGGCGCACGCAAGCGCTGCTGCCAGTCGATGGCTTGCTGACGGTGTTTCCGGCGGTGATGCTCGATGACGTGCTGACGCGGCGCTTTTTACATGGACAGCGTCTGGCGCTCGGCAAGGAGGGCCTCTCCTTGCCGGCGACATCAGGCCGGGTGCGCGTGTATCAGGAAAGCAGCGGGCGTCTTCTGGGTATCGGCTCGATGCAGAAATTCGACGTATTGGCGCCGGAACGGCTGATTTCGACACTGTAACTATTTGAAAGTATTAGAGTTTTTTAAAATCAGTGCGTCGCAACATGCTACAATGCACGCCCTCCAGGATCTGGCAGACTAACTTAACTCAATCATGTCAAACAATAGACGCGCTATTCGCAACATCGCCATCATCGCCCACGTTGATCACGGCAAAACTACTCTCGTCGACCAGTTGTTGCGCCAGTCTGGCACCTTCCGCGATAACCAGCAGGTCGATTCCCGCGTGATGGACTCCAACGATATCGAAAAAGAACGCGGTATCACGATACTGTCGAAGAATTGCGCTGTCGAATACAAGGGTACTCACATCAACATCGTCGACACTCCGGGCCACGCCGATTTTGGCGGTGAAGTGGAGCGCGTGCTGTCGATGGTCGATAGCGTGCTGCTGCTGGTCGATGCGCAAGAAGGTCCGATGCCGCAAACGCGTTTCGTGACACGTAAAGCATTGGCGCTGGGCCTGAAGCCTATCGTCGTGGTCAACAAGATCGACCGCGAAAACGCCAATCCGCAGAAGGTAGTCAATGCCACCTTCGAACTGTTCGACAAACTTGGCGCTACGGACGAGCAACTGGATTTTCCCATCATTTACGCATCGGGATTCAAGGGTTACGCAGGTTTGGAAGATAACATTCGCGAAGGCAACATGGAGCCGCTGTTCGATGCGATCCTGGAACACGTTCCTGCGCGTGAAGATGACCCGGACGGTCCGCTGCAATTACAGATCACCTCGCTGGAGTATTCCCCTTATGTCGGCAAAATCGGTGTAGGCCGCATTTTGCGTGGCCGCGTCAAGGGCCTGCAAGATGTGGTCTGGATGAACGGCCCAGACGATAAGCCGATCAAGGCGCGTATCAATCAGGTGCTGACCTTCCGCGGTTTGGATCGTGTGCAGGTCGCAGAAGCGCTGGCCGGCGACATCGTGCTGATCAACGGTATCGAAGAAATCAGCATCGGTTCTACCATCTGTGCGCTGGATACGCCGGAGGGCCTGCCGATGCTGAAGATCGACGAACCGACGCTAACCATGAACTTCATGGTCAACAGTTCGCCGCTGGCCGGCCGCGAGGGAAAATTCGTGACCACACGCCAGATTCGTGATCGTTTGGAGCGTGAACTGAAGTCTAACATGGCGCTGCGTGTAGTACAGTCGGAAAACGACGACTCGACTTATGAAGTGTCGGGACGTGGCGAATTGCATCTGACCATCCTGATCGAAAACATGCGTCGCGAAGGCTATGAGCTGGCCGTCTCGCGTCCGCGCGTCGTGTTCAGGATGATTGACGGCGTGCGCCACGAGCCATATGAAAATCTGACCGTTGACGTCGAAGAAGCCAGTCAGGGCGGCGTGATGGAAGAACTGGGTCGCCGCCGTGGCGAGTTGCAAAACATGGAACCGGACGGTAAGGGACGTGTCCGCCTGGAGTACCGTATTCCTGCGCGCGGTCTGATTGGTTTTCAGGGTGAATTCATGACACTCACGCGCGGTACTGGCCTGATGAGTCATGTGTTCGATGACTATGCGCCAGTGGACAACAGCAAGGGCGAACTGGGCGGTCGTCGCAATGGCGTGCTGATCTCGCAGGATGACGGCGCTGCCGTTGCTTACGCCATCTGGAAACTACAGGATCGTGGCCGTATGTTCGTCAGTCACAACGACCCTGTGTATGAAGGCATGATCATCGGTATTCACTCACGCGACAACGATCTGGTCGTTAATCCGATCAAGGGCAAGCAATTGACCAACGTGCGTTCGTCGGGTACCGACGAGGCAGTGCGTCTGGTGCCGCCGATCGACATGTCTCTGGAATATGCGGTTGAATTCATCGACGACGATGAACTGGTCGAAATCACGCCAAAGAGCATCCGTCTGCGCAAGCGTTTTCTGAAGGAGCATGAACGCAAGAAGGCATCGCGCGAAGCGTAATTGGCAGAACAATCTGGCGGTTCAGGCGGGAGGCAGTGAGCAGGGGTTACTAATATTTGATTTATGAATATCTAATATCAATAGAATAAAGCGGACATTTATGGTGCGATGCGATATAGTAATATACCGTCTCCTCCAATTCCCTTCTAAAGGATTGGATTTAAGTCCGCCGCCGCAAGGTAGGCGGACTTTTTTTGTCTCGTATTTGCGTTCAGGCAATTTCTTGCCGGACTGTTGTCTGGGTACGGGGATTGTGCATTGCGAAATACCCGATGTCGTGGTGCAAAATCACTACTGCGATATCAAAATACTATCTTATATGTCTTACGGACCCAGAACAGTCAGTGTCGCCCCCATGATGGACTGGACTGACCGGCACTGCCGTGTCTTTCATCGTCAGATCACGCGCCACACCTGGCTATATACCGAGATGGTCACGACCGGTGCGTTATTGCGCGGTGATGTGCCGCGTCATCTCGGTTTCAATGAAGCAGAACATCCAGTTGCTTTACAACTCGGCGGCAGCGAACCTGTCGATTTGGCAAAAAGCGCTAAACTGGGCGAGCAATGGGGTTATGATGAGGTCAACCTCAATTGCGGCTGTCCGTCCGAGCGCGTGCAGAAGGGCGCATTTGGCGCCTGTCTGATGGCCGAACCGGAGCTGGTCGCCGATTGCATCAAGGCCATGTGTGATGCCGTTTCCATCGATGTGACGGTTAAGCACCGCATTGGCGTCGATGATGTCGCATCCTATGCATTCGTGCGCGATTTCGTTGGCAGGATTGCCGAAGCCGGCAGCAAGACTTTCATTGTCCATGCCCGCAACGCTATCCTCAAAGGATTGAGCACAAAGGAAAACCGCGAGATTCCGCCGCTCAGATACAACTACGTCTACCGCCTCAAGCAGGATTTCCCGGACCTGGAAATTCTCATCAACGGCGGCATCAAGACGGTGGCGGAAATCGACCGGCATCTGCAATATGTCGATGGCGTCATGCTGGGACGCGAGGTATATCACAATCCTTTCCTGATGGCTGGTTTCGATGCGCGCTACTATCCGACGTTGGCTGGTGGCCTGCAAGCCAGCCGCACCCAGGTGATTGAAGCAATGATGGTGTATGCGCGCAGGCAACTGGAACTGCATGGTGGCGGCAAAGGCCTGCGCCTCAACGGCATCACGCGCCATATGCTGGGTTTGATGGCCGGCATGCCTGGCGCGCGCGTGTTCCGTCAGACTTTGTCGGACCCCAGACGACTGGCCTTGGGTGATCCGGCCTTGTTGCTGGAAGCTTGTGTTAACGGTTCTAAAGCAGTGCCGGAGCGCAGTTCTGCCAATGAGCCATTAAGCCGGCCGCAAATCCTTTAAAATACGAGGATGTTGAGGGAATTCTTTTATGTCTATCGCAACAACAGAAGAAATTGTCGCTGAACTGTGCGCCGGACGTATGGTTATCCTGGTCGATGAAGAAGATCGTGAAAATGAAGGCGATCTGGTGCTGGCCGCCGATTTCGTCACGCCCGAAGCCATCAATTTCATGGTCAAGCACGCGCGCGGCCTGGTCTGCTTGACGCTGACCGAGGAGCACTGCGACCGGCTCGACCTGCCGATGATGTCGACGCGCAACGGCACGCAGTTCGGCACCAATTTCACTGTGTCGATCGAAGCCGCTGAAGGCGTCACGACTGGTATTTCCGCCGCCGACCGCGCTCGTACCATCCAGGTGGCGGCCGCCAAAGATGCAACGTCGGCCGACATCGTGCAGCCAGGCCACATCTTCCCGCTGCGCGCCAGCAAGGGTGGCGTGTTGATGCGCGCCGGCCACACCGAGGCCGGTTGCGACTTGACCCGGATGGCGGGATTGACGCCGGCGGCGGTGATTTGCGAGATTCTCAAGGATGACGGCACCATGGCGCGTTTGCCGGATCTGCTGGAATTCGCGGAAGAGCACAGACTGAAGATCGGCAGTATTGCCGATCTGATCCACTATCGCAGCCGGCACGAGAGCATCATCGAGCGTGTCACCGAGCGTGAGATGCATACCGTGCATGGCAGTTTCAAGGCCGTTGCCTACCGCGACACGCCAAGCGGCGGTGCCCATCTGGCGCTGGTGCATGGTGCGATCCATCCGGGCGAAGAGACGCTGGTGCGCGTGCATAAACCGGTGTCGATTCTGGATTTGCTGGAAACCAAAACGACCACGCATTCGTGGAATATGGCATCGGCTATGGCGGCGATCAAGGCGGCGCCAAGCGGTATCGTGGTGCTGCTCAATTGCGAAGAGTCGGCCGAGCAGATGTTTGCCCAGTTCGCAGCGCTAAACGATGTCCATGCTGCCAGGCCGATACGCGCTACTCGTCTGGATCTGCGTATCTACGGCATTGGCGCCCAGATTCTGAAAGATCTGGGTGTGTGCAAGATGAAACTGCTGGCCAGTCCGCGTAAGATGCCGTCGATGACGGGCTTTAATCTGGAAGTCACAGGTTATCGCGCCAAGCCGGATTCAACAGAAGCGCAAGTTTGCGTATAAGGAAAAGCCATGACTATAGGTACTTATGAAGCGGATCTGAATGGCAAAGGCTTGCGTATCGGTATCGTACAGGCGCGTTTCAATGAAGATGTGTGCCACGGTTTGCTGGCGGCCTGTCTGGCGGAGCTGAAACATTTGGGCGTGCAGGATGAAGATATCCTGCACGTGAGCGTGCCGGGTGCGCTGGAAATTCCGTTAGCCTTGCAGAAAATGGCCGACAGTGTCCAGTTCGATGCGCTCATTGCACTGGGTGCCGTGATTCGCGGCGAGACGTACCACTTCGAACTGGTATCGAACGAATCCGGCGCTGGCATTGCGCGCGTCAGCCTCGATGCCAGCATTCCCATCGCCAATGCTGTGCTGACCACGGAGAACGATGAGCAGGCGGAAGCGCGCATGGAAGTCAAGGGCGCGGACGCGGCGCGCGTGGCGGTCGAAATGGCCAATCTGGCGCTGGCGCTGAATGAGTTGGCGCAAGTGACGGAAGAGGAATAACGGTATGAACCGTTTCACCCTGTATTTGACATGACTAATAAAACCCAACACGCCAATCCGAGCAAGAACCGCACGCCGCGTCACCGCGCGCGTGAATTCGCCCTGCAGGGTCTGTATCAATGGCTGCTCAACAATGAAGATGCTGGCGTCATCGAAGCGCACATCCGCGAAGCGCATGGTTTCGACAAAGCCGACGCCGAACATTTCGACGTGCTGCTGTATGGCGCTATTAAGCAGGCCGCCGATTTGCGCGCCGTCCTTGCGCCGCTGATCGATCGTCCCATCACTGAACTGTCGCCGGTGGAACATGCCGTCTTGTTGATTGGTTCTTTCGAACTAAAGCACAACATCGAGGTTCCCTATAAAGTCGTCATCAACGAAGCAGTCGAACTGACTAAATCCTTCGGCAGTGTCGATGGTCACAAGTATGTCAACGGCGTGCTTGATCGGTTGGCCGCCAAAGTGCGCGACACGGAGGCCGGTGCAGGACGCGCCTGACCTTTTGATTGTGAGGCCGCTGTAGAAGCGCGCCAAAAAGATTTGCGGCTGAATACCGGGAAAGCGTGAAGGGCGTTGCGGAAGGTGTGCGCTGAAGTATTGATCTGAAACACGGTGTTTGAATGCTGTGAACTCCCTGGTCCACGGCATTCAAATCGCATCATCATTTTTTCTTTTTGTTGACGGCTTCTTTGAACGACTTGCCAGCGGAGAATTTCACTGTCGTTGCCGCAGCGATTTTGATTGCTTCGCCAGTTTGAGGATTACGGCCGGTACGGGCAGCGCGCTTGCCTGTAGAGAAAGAACCGAAGCCAACCAGTTGCACGGTGCCGCCCTTGGCCACTGCTTTGATGATGTTTTCAACAACGGAGTCCAGAGCGCGTTGCGCGGTAGCCTTCGAGATTTCAGTATCAGCAGCGATCGCATCGACTAATTCGGATTTATTCACGTTGAAATTCCTTTCACTGTTAAGGTGCGGAGATTTTAGCATTGTAATGTGTTCCTGCCACAAGTCCCGTCTGATGTTGCCACTGATTTCATGGGTAGCAGGAGATAAACACATGTGTATATCTCAAGTGAAATATTCAATATGCTTCTCAAGTTATTCATTTTTAGGAAAAAGCACTTCGTGACGTTTTTTGATTAAGTGCGCTAAGTCTTTGACTTTATTACAAAAATTCCTTTTTTTTCCATGAATATCGCTTGACCTGTATTAGTGCATCCTCTAAAGTGGTGAAGAGTGTAAAAAAGTGTTTTTTTGTGGGACATACTCCCCGCATGAAGACATGGCACTTATAACCATGCACCAGCGACAGGAAAAAAGGTCAAGCATAGTGTTTCAGGGCGCTTCATCCATTCATCTCGATGCTAAAGGGCGGATGTCTATTCCAGCCAGGCATCATGACGCCCTGGTGCTGCAGTGCGAAGGACGGGTCACGCTGACGCGTCATCCGCACGGTTGTCTGTTGTTTTTCCCGCGTCCGACCTGGGAGAACCATCGCGAGCAGATCGCCGCCTGGCCGATGTCGGCGCGCGCCTGGCAACGGATTTTTCTGGGCAATGCTTTCGACGTCGAGATGGATTCTGCTGGTCGCATCCTGATCGCGCCGGAGTTGCGCGCAGCGGTGAGTTTGGTGCGCGACGTCATGTTGCTGGGCATGGGTAGCCATTTTGAAATCTGGGATGCTGCCAGACTGGTCGAGAACGAATCGGAAGCCGTGGCGGCTGGCATGCCGGATGTATTGAGCAATTTTTCCTTCTGACGGCACGACGTGATGACTTTGCAATCGGTGTCCGGTTTGCAGCACCGTACGGTGCTGTTGGAGGAAGCAGTGGATGCTCTGGCGATCGAGGGCGTGCGCGCTGACGGTATTTATCTGGACGGCACTTTTGGCCGCGGCGGGCATAGTCGCAGGATTTTGGAGCGTCTCAGCGCGCGCGGACGCCTGATTGCCTTCGATAAGGATCCGCTGGCGATTGCGATGGCGCAGAGCATTGCCGACCCGCGTTTTGCCATTGTGCATGACAGCTTTGTGAGGCTGGACCAGGTCTTGGCGGCGTGGAGCGTGACGCAGGTCGATGGTGTTTTGATGGATTTGGGCATGTCGTCGCCGCAGGTGGATGATGCGGCGCGGGGTTTTAGTTTTCGGTTCGATGGTCCGTTGGACATGCGTATGGATACTACGCGCGGTATGTCGGCAGCGCAGTGGCTGGCGACAGCGGATGAACAGACGATAGCAAAGGTGATACGGGATTATGGGGAAGAACGGTTTGCTCTTCAGATTGCAAAGACGATTGTTGCTCGCCGGGCAGTCGAGCCAATTTCAGGCACACGACAGCTTGCCACGCTCGTGGCACAAGCCGTCAAAACTCGCGAGAAAGGTAAAGACCCGGCCACTCGCACCTTTCAGGCTATACGGATTTTTATCAATCAAGAGCTTGAAGAACTCGAAATAGGGCTGGAAAAAGCGTTTCGGCAGATGGCGCGGTATGGGAGATTGGTTGTGATCAGCTTTCACTCGCTGGAAGATCGCATCGTCAAGCGGTTCATGGCATCCAAAGTCTATGTGCCGCAGCCGCACCGCCGTCTGCCGATCCATGCTGTCGACTTGCCACAGCCTCTCGCCATCTTGCATCCCCGCGTCAAACCGGGTGCTGCTGAAGTTGCCGTCAATCCGCGCGCACGTTCTGCCATGATGCGTTCGCTTGAGCGTACTGTCATCGAGGCTGCGTCATGATCGGCCGTTTCTGTTTTCTGGTAACTGTCATGCTGGTGTTGTGCGCGCTGTCGCTGGTCAACGCGCAATATAGGGTGCGCCAGTTGTTCATCGAGCTTGAACGCGCCCAGTCGGTAGCGCGTCAGCTCGACATCGACTGGACGCAGTTGCAGCTCGATCAATCCACGCTGGGTAAGAATGCGCGTATCGAAGCACTGGCGCGGCGCGATCTGGATATGGTTGTGGTGACGCCGGAACGTACCCAGTATTTGACGGTGAAAAACAAATGACACGCATGCCGCCGCGCGCCAATGTCACGGGTGGCCGTGTCGCCGCCTCACGCGGCGTCGCGTTTTCAGCCAGCCCGATATTGCAGGTCAAGATACCGGTCTGGCGTTCGCGCGTGGTTCTGTTCGTACTGTTCATTGCCTTCCTGGCGCTGGCTGGCCGCGCGCTGTGGCTGCAAGGCATATCCACTGAGTTCCTGCAAAAGCAAGGTGCGTCGCGTTACGCGCGCACGCTTGAGTTGCCAGCCACGCGCGGCAAAATTACCGACCGCAACGGTCAGGTGCTGGCCTCGTCGGTGCCGGTCAAGGCTATCTGGGCGATCCCCGATGACGTGCAGGAAGCGCCCAGGGACAAGCTGCGCGAACTGGCCAGGCTGCTCGGCATGAGCGACGCCGGATTGCGCAAGAAGCTCGATTCCGATCGCAATTTCGTCTACCTCAAGCGCCAGGTCGAGCAGGATATTGCCGACAAGATCGTCAAACTTGGCATCGCCGGTATCGAGACGCGCAAGGAATACAAGCGCTTCTATCCCGAAGGTGAGGTCATGGCCCACATCGTGGGCTTTACCAATGTGGAGGATACCGGGCAGGACGGCATGGAGCTTGGCTCGCAAAAGACACTGGCCGGCGTCACCGGCAGCCGCCGCGTCATCAAGGATCGTTTCGGTCGTATCGTCGAAGACATCGAGGCTGTGCGCGAGCCGCGCGATGGTGAGGATCTGGCGCTGTCCATCGACAGCAAGATTCAGTACATCGCCTTTACGCAACTCAAGGAAGCAGTCGAACAGAACAAGGCCAAAGCTGGCGCTATCATCGTCATCGATGTCCATACTGGTGAAGTGCTGGCGCTGGCCAATATGCCGACCTATAACCCCAATGACCGCTCGGCGCTGACCGGCGCGCAGTTGCGTAATCGGGTGCTGACCGACACCTTCGAGCCGGGTTCGACCCTGAAGCCGTTTACCGTGTCGCTGGCGCTGGATACCCAGCGCGTCACACCGTCTACGGTGTTTCAGACCGCGCCCGGCAGGATGACGATCGGTACGGCCACCATCGGTGATTCGCATGCGCACGGTCTGTTGACAGTCGCTGAAATCATTCAGAAATCTTCCAATATCGGTATCGCCAAGATCGCACTGGAAATGCCGGCTGAAGAAATGTGGGAGATGTTTACCAATATCGGTCTGGGCCAGCAGCCGAAACTCGGTTTTCCCGGCGCGGTCGCCGGTCGTGTGCGGCCTTATAAATCGTGGCGTCCTATCGAGCAGGCGACCATGAGCTATGGCCACGGCATTTCGGTGTCGCTGATCCAGCTCGCGCGTGCCTATCTGATTTTTGCGCGTAACGGCGACATCATTCCCTTGTCGTTCCAGAAGCTCAACGAATCGCCGGTCGGGCATCGCGTGATTTCCGAAAACACTGCGCTCCAGATGCGCCGCATGCTGGAAACCGTGGTGGCTCCCGGCGGTACCGCGCGGCAGGCGCAGGTGCCAGGCTACCGTGTCGGCGGCAAGACCGGTACTGCTTACAAGATCGAAGGCGGCAAATATGTAAAAAAATATGTATCTTCCTTTGTCGGTATTGCACCGATGTCGGCCCCGCGTCTGGTCATCGCCGTGATGATCGATGAGTCTAGTGCCGGCAGGCATTTCGGCGGTGCGGTCGCCGGCCCGGTTTTTGCCAATGTGGCGGCTGCCGCCTTGCGTGCGCTCAATATCGCACCGGATTCCAGCGTGACCAATATCATCACTCCCAAAGACACGGAGAGCATGTAATGTCTGCACCCATGCTTTCCGTGCAACAAATCGTGACCTGGCTGCAAGGTGTGGCCCCCGCTGGCGCCAATCTGACGGCTGATTCCCGTGACGTACAGGCTGGTGATATTTTCTTCGCCTATTCCGGTGAGCATACTGATGGCCGTTGCTATATTGCCGACGCCGTTGAGCGTGGTGCCGCTGCCGTCATCTATGAAGAAGCCGGGTTTGAATGGGACAGCAGATTTGTGTTGCCGCATGTCGGCGTGACTGGTTTGAAGCGACTGGCCGGCTTTGTCGCCAACGCTTATTACCAGCAGCCGGACAAGGATATGTTTACCGTTGCCATCACCGGCACCAATGGCAAGACTTCCTGTGCGTACTGGCTGGGCATGGCACTGCAAGAGGCTGCTGCGCCGGCTGCCGTGATCGGCACACTGGGCATAGGCATGTTCCGGGATGGCAAATCATGCACCTTCGACACCACCGGTTACACCACGCCGGACGCGGTGCTGCTGCAACGCAGGCTGGCCGGTCTGCGCGCGGCGCACGCCTCGGTGCTGGCAATCGAAGCTTCGTCCATTGGACTCGATCAGGGCCGCATGAATGGTCTGCATGTCGATGTTGCGCTGTTTACCAATTTCACGCGCGATCATCTCGACTATCACGGTGACATGATCGCTTATGAAACGGCCAAGACCCGGTTGTTCGATGCGCCGGGATTGCGGCATGCCGTCATCAATCTGGATGACCAGATGGGGCAGCGTCTGATTCCTGATGTGCAGGCCAGGAATATTCCGGTCATCGCTTATTCCATCACTGCCTCGCCCACACCTGTCGTTGCCGGCGATGTGCCGGTCTTGCGGGCATCTGCGATCCGCAGCACCAATATCGGCACCAGCTTTCATATCGCCTCACCGTTCGGCGTGGGCCAGGTCAAGACACAGCTGGTCGGACCGTTCAATGTCAGCAATGTACTCGGCATTCTTGGCGTAATGCTGGCCAAGGGCATGGATTGGGATGCGGCGCTGGGTACCATCGCCACGCTGACCGCTGCGCCAGGCCGCATGCAGCAATTCGGCGGACAGGAAGTGCCGCTGATCGTGATTGATTACGCGCACACACCAGATGCACTGGAAAAAACGCTGATTGCCTTGCGCCAGATCGCCAGCCAGCGCGGTGGTGCATTATGGTGCGTATTCGGCTGCGGCGGCGATCGTGATCCCGGCAAGCGGCCGGAGATGGGCGCAGTGTCGGAACTGGCCGATCATGTGATCCTGACCAGCGACAATCCGCGCAGCGAAGATCCGGATGTCATTATTTTGCATATCCAGAGCGGCATGACGCGCATCGTGCCGCACGTCATGGTCGACCGTGCTACGGCCATCCTCTGGGCGGTGCGCCATGCGCTCAAGCAGGACGTGGTATTGCTGGCCGGCAAAGGTCATGAAACCTGTCAGGAAATCGGCGGCAGGAAATATTCTTTCCTCGATGCTGACCACGTTGCGCTGGCTATGGTGGCGCGCGTTACGATGATGGGAGGCGCGTGATGACGCATTTGCAAGCCACGCTTGATCAGCTTCAACATTGGCTGGACGGTGCCGTCGTGCATCATGCCAACGGTGCGTTGACGGTGCGCGGCGTCAGTACCGACAGCCGTGCGGTGGCGCCCGGTAATCTGTTCGTCGCCCTGCGCGGCGAGCGTTTCGATGCGCATGATTTCCTCGATACCGTGGCAGCGCAAGGCGCGGCGGCGGTCGTGGTTGAACGTATCCCCGCGGGATGCTCTATCCCGGTCATTGTCGTACCCGACACGCGCATCGCGCTGGGACAGATTGCGCGTCATTGGCGCCAGCAATTCGCGATCCCCGTGATCGCCGTCACCGGCAGCAACGGCAAAACCACTGTCAAGGAAATGATCGCCGCCATCCTGTCGGCTGCTTTTGGTCAAGAGCGCAGCATGGCTACGTACGGCAATTTCAACAATGCAATCGGTGTGCCGCTGACGCTGTTCCGCCTGCAGCCGCAACATCGGGCAGCAGTAGTTGAACTGGGCATGAATCATAGCGGCGAAATCGCCATGCTGGCTAACATCGTCCGACCGACACTGGCGCTGGTCAATAACGCGCAGCGCGAGCATCAGGAATTCATGACCACGGTCGAGGCGGTCGCGCGCGAAAACGCTGCCGTTTTTGCGGCATTGCCGGACGATGGTATAGCCGTATTTCCGGCAGAAGACGACTACGCCTGGGTCTGGCGCGAGCTTGCCGGTAAACGTCCTGTACTTAGCTTCGGTCTGCATGCAGATGCCGATGTCAGAGCGATAAACGTTCAGGCGCATCGATCTGGCAGTCTGATCGACGTCACGGCGCGTATAGGTGGAACCGTGCAAGCATTGCATATCGATCTGGCTGCTGCCGGCGAGCACAATGTACGCAACGCGCTGGCTGCTACCGCTTGCGCGCTTGGCGCAGGCATTGCCGCCGAGGCGGTGGTGCGTGGATTGCAGGCCTTTGCGCCAGTCAGCGGCCGTTTGCAATACAAAACCGCCGCCAATGGCGTGCTGGTGATCGATGATACTTACAACGCCAATCCGGACTCGGTGCGTGCTGCCATCGACGTGTTGGCGCAGACGTCCGCACCGCGTGTGCTGGTGCTGGGCGATATGGGTGAAGTTGGCAGCCGGGGCGCCAGATTCCATAAAGAAATCGGTGACTATGCGCGTGCGCGCGGCATCGAGCGTTTCTTCGGCTTCGGCGCCGCCATGCGCACTGCCATCGAGGCATACAACACCTATGGATATGGCGTTGCGCCAGGCGTATTTCAGGCGCGGCATTTCGACACTATCGAAGCCATCAACGCGGCGGTCGAAGAAGCTGCCGTTGCGACGGCGACGGTGTTGGTAAAAGGTTCGCGCTTCATGAAAATGGAGCGCGTCGTGCAGCATTTGGTCGGGGAACAATTGCAGGCCGACGTGCCGCTTCATCAGGAGACGCATTGATATGCTGCTTTGGCTGGCGCAGAGTTTTCAGCAGGATTTCGGATTTCTGCGGGTATTCAATTTCATCACCTTTCGCGCGGTGTTTGCGACGCTGACGGCGCTGCTGATCGGCCTCGTCGCTGGTCCGACGGTGATTCGCATGCTGACTTTGCTCAAGGTCGGCCAGGCGGTGCGCACGGATGGTCCGCAAACGCATCTGGTTAAATCCGGCACGCCGACCATGGGCGGCGTGCTGATTTTAATCGGTATCGGCATGTCGACTTTGCTGTGGGCGGATCTGAGCAATCGTTTCGTCTGGATCGTGCTGATCGTCACACTCGGTTTCGGTGCCATCGGCTGGGTCGACGATTACCGCAAGGTAGTCTACAAGGACCCGAACGGCATGCGTTCGCGGGAAAAATATTTCTGGCAATCGCTGATCGGTTTGGTAGCGGCATTTTATCTGGCGTTCTCGGTGTCCGAGGTGAACAACATCAAGGTGCTCGACCTGTTTTTAGCCTGGGTACAGTCAGGCTTCAGTCTCGATCTGCCACCCAAGGCCGACTTGATCGTGCCGTTCTTCAAGACTGCCAGCTATCCGCTGGGCGTATGGGGTTTCATCGCATTGACTTATTTCGTCATTGTCGGCACCAGCAACGCGGTCAACCTGACCGATGGCCTAGATGGTCTGGCGATCATGCCGACCGTGTTGGTCGGCAGCGCGCTCGGTATTTTTGCTTACCTGACCGGTAGTGCCAACTATGCCAGGTATCTGTTCATTCCGCATATCCCGGGTGCCGGCGAGTTGTTGATCTACTGTGGCGCCATGGCCGGCGCAGGTTTGGCTTTCCTCTGGTACAACGCTTATCCAGCACAGGTGTTCATGGGTGACGTCGGCGCGCTGGCGCTGGGCGGCGCACTCGGCACCATCGCCGTGATCGTGCGTCAGGAAATCGTGCTCTTTATCATGGGCGGCATTTTTGTGGTGGAAACCTTGTCGGTGATGATTCAGGTGGCGTATTTCAAGTTCACCAGAAAACGCTATGGCGTCGGCAAGCGCGTGCTGTTGATGGCGCCGCTGCATCATCATTATGAGCAAAAAGGCTGGAAAGAAACACAAGTCGTGGTGCGCTTCTGGATCATTACGATGATGCTGGTGTTGTTTGGTCTGTCGACGCTGAAGCTGCGCTGATCGAGAAAGACTCAGGTAGGGATGAATGAATTACGCGGATAAACACGCTCTGGTACTGGGACTGGGTGAATCCGGTCTGGCGATGGCGCGGTGGCTGGTCTACTGCGGCGCGCGCGTGCGTGTGGCCGACACGCGTGGCGAGCAGGCCGTGGCAGAACGTCTGGCGACCTTGCGCGCGGCATCGACGTATGCCGCGTTCATCGGCGGTCAAGCCTTTGCGGCTGGATTGCTGGATGGCATCGATTTCGTCGCCGTCAGTCCCGGTCTGGCGCCGGAACGCGATCTGGCGGTACTGTCGGCGGCTGCGGCAGAGAAAAATATCCCTTTGTGGGGCGAGATGGAATTGTTTGCGCAAGCGCTGGCGGCATTGCGCGAAGAGCGCGCCTACGCGCCCAAGGTATTGGCTATCACCGGCACGAACGGTAAGACCACGGTCACCAGCCTGACCGGCAGGCTATGCCGTCGCGCCGGGCTGACAACCAGGGTTGCCGGCAACATCGGCCCGGCCGTGCTGGACGTGCTGCGCGAAGCCTTGATCGAAGAGAAAGCGCATGCCGAGGCGGTAGCATCGGCGTCTGTGACGGTAGTACCGCTTCAGCGCGAAGCGCCGCCGCAGGAAGTGGAGCGCGTCTACCCCGGTAGGCTGCCGCAAGCCTGGGTGCTGGAACTGTCGAGCTTCCAGTTGCATATGACCTACAGCCTGCAAGCCGATGCCGCTACTGTGCTGAACGTTACGCAAGACCATCTGGACTGGCATGGCAGCATGGATGCCTACATCGCCGACAAGGCAAGAATTTTCGGTGCCAAGACCGTGTGTGTGCTCAACCGCGACGATGCCGTGGTGATGCAGATGGCGCCGTCTGACGCGACCGTGTCGGGTTTCGGTCTGGATGAACCAGTCAAGGCCGGCGATTTCGGTTTGGTCGATGAAAACGGTATGCTGTGGCTGAGCACTGCCGTGCTGTTTGAAGACAAAGAAAACCCCGCAGGCCGCCGCCGCAGGAAAGATCCGCAGGAAGCGCCCGAACCAGCCTTCCTGCTCAGGCGCCTGATGCCTGTAGATGCACTCAGGATTCGCGGCTTGCATAACGCCCTCAACGCAATGGCGGCGCTGGCATTATGCCGCGCAGTCGGTTTGCCGCTGGCGGACCTGTTGCATGGTTTGCGCGACTATGCCGGCGAGTCGCATCGCACCGAACTGGTAGCTACCATTGGCGATGTCGCCTATTACAACGACAGCAAAGGTACCAATGTCGGTGCTACCGTTGCTGCCCTGAATGGTTTCGGTCACGGCGGCAAGCCGAATCGTCTGCTGCTGATTGCCGGCGGCGATGGCAAGGGGCAGGATTTTTCGCCGTTGGCCGAGCCATTGTCGAAATACGGTCGCGCCGTCTTCCTGATTGGCCGCGACGCTGGGGCGATACGTGCAGCGGTGGCCGATACCGGCATCACGCTGATCGATTGCGCGACCTTGGAAGCCGCCGTCGAACAGGCTGCCGGGATGGCGCGAGGCGGTGATGCCGTGTTGCTGTCGCCGGCCTGCGCCAGTCTGGATATGTTCCGCAACTATGCCCATCGCGCCGAAGTCTTCATCGATGCCGTGCGTGAAATTGCGTTGTCACATGGCGAGGTGACGGGATGAGACTGAGCCTGCAATTGATTATTCGCTGGTTTGGTGGTGGGGCCGCTACGCGCTCAAGTGCGCGTGGCGGTAGCCTGAAAGGCGTAGCCGGCATCGAGCAGCGCTCGCGCATGATGGAATATGACCAGCCGCTGGTGTGGGTAGTCGTGCTGTTGATGCTGTTCGGCATGGTCATGGTGTATTCGGCATCGATTGCCTTGCACGACTCGCCCAAGTATGCGAATTACAAGACTTCGCATTTTCTGGTGCGTCAGGCGATGTTCATCGGCGTGTCGTTGCTGGTTGGCCTGATGGTGTTTCGCATCAAGATCGAGACCTGGCAAACGGTGGCGCCGTATCTGTTCGTGGGAACCCTGATCCTGTTGACCCTGGTGCTGATTCCCGGCGTCGGCAAGGGTGTCAATGGCGCCAAGCGCTGGCTGTCGCTCGGAATATTCAATGTGCAGCCGTCGGAATTGATGAAACTGTTCATCGTGCTGTATGCCGCCGATTACACCGTGCGCAAGCAGGAAGTGATGCACAAGCTGACCAGGGGTTTCATGCCGATGATGCTGGCGGTCGGCGTGGTCGGTCTGCTGCTGTTGCTGGAGCCAGACCTCGGCGCCTTTGGCGTGATCGTGTGCATCGCCATGGGGATTTTATTCTTGGGCGGCATCAACGGTATCTGGTTTGGCGGCATCGGCGCGATGCTGGTGGGTATGTTTTCGTTGGTGATCATTTTATCGCCATGGCGGCGCGAGCGGATTTTTGCCTATATGAATCCCTGGGCGGAAGAAAACGCGCTGGGCAAAGCCTATCAATTGTCGCATTCGCTGATTGCTTTCGGCCGTGGCGAGCTATTCGGCGTCGGCCTGGGCGGCAGCGTGGAGAAGCTGCACTATTTGCCGGAAGCGCATACCGACTTTCTGCTGGCGGTGATTGGCGAGGAATTGGGTTTTTCCGGTGTGCTGGTGGTCGTCTTGCTGTTCTATTGGCTGGTCAAACATGCGTTTGAAATCGGCCGTCAGGCGATTGCACTGGATCTCACTTTCGCCGGGCTGGTCGCCAAGGGCATCGGTATCTGGATCGGTGTGCAGGCATTCATCAACATGGGGGTGAATCTCGGTTTGCTGCCGACCAAGGGATTGACCTTGCCGCTGATGAGTTACGGCGGTTCAGGCGTGCTGATCAACTGTATCGGCCTGGCAGTCCTGTTGCGCGTCGATTATGAAAACCGCTTGCTGATGCGTGGAGGGCGTTGATGAGCAAGCGTCTTCTGATCATGGCGGCTGGCACCGGTGGACATATTTTCCCAGGTCTGGCGATTGCTGACACCATGCGTGCGCGCGGCTGGCAGGTTTCCTGGCTGGGTACGACGCACGGCATGGAACGCGATCTGGTGCCTGGACATGGCATCGAGATGGATTCCATCGTGTTCGCCGGCCTGCGCGGCAAGGGACTGATGCATATGGTCAAGGGTATGTGGCGCATGTTTGCGGGTTTCGGCGCGTGCTTTCGTATTCTCGCCAGGCGCCGGCCTGACGTGGTGTTGGGCATGGGTGGCTATGTGACGGTGCCGGGCGGTGCGATGGCACGTCTGCGCGGTGTGCCGCTGGCGCTGATGAATGCAGATGCAGCTTTGCTATTGTCGAACAGGATACTTACGCCGCTGGCCGACAAGGTGCTGTTCGGTTTTCCTGCCGATTTCGGCAAGGTCGCCGGCAAGGCGGAAGTGACCGGCAATCCGGTACGCAAGGAAATCATTGCGCTGGGCGAACCGACGCCGCGCTATGCCGGTCATAGTGGTTCGCTGCGGATGCTGGTGTTGGGCGGCAGTCAGGGCGCCAGAGTATTGAATGAGTGTGTGCCGGCCGCGCTGGCGACTTTGCCGGCGCAGCAGCGTCCGCTGGTGACGCATCAGTCGGGCAAGCAGCATATCGACGCGCTGCGCGCGGCGTATGCCCAGGCCGGGGTCGAGGCAGAGGTGGTGGATTTCATCGACGACATGCCGCGCCGTTATGCCGATGCTGATCTGGTGATTTGCCGCGCTGGCGCAATCACCGTATCGGAATTGACAGCGGCGGGTGTGGCCAGCGTGTTGGTGCCGCTGGTCGCATCGACTACCTCGCATCAGCGCGACAATGCTGTATGGATGGCGAAAAGCAAGGCAGCCATGCATGTGCCGCAGACCGCGCTGACGCCGGATGGCCTGGCGGCGCTGTTACAGACATTGGATCGGTCTGTCTGCCGGAAGATGGCGCAGGCGGCGTATGAGCAAGGCAGGCGCGACGCCGGTGAGGCGATCGCGCAGGTATTGGAAAGACTGGTAAAACAATGAAACATCGGGTTAAAAACATTCACTTCGTCGGCATTGGCGGTTCTGGAATGAGCGGCATTGCGGAAGTCATGCTCAATCTGGGCTATGGTGTCTCCGGCTCGGATCTGGGCAGCAACGCGGCAACGCAGCGCCTGGCGCAGCTAGGCGCGCGCATCTTCTATGGTCATGTTGCGGACAACATTGACAACGCTGATGCTATCGTCATCTCGACTGCGGTCAAGGGCGACAATCCTGAAGTGCTGGCGGCGCGCGAGAAGCATATTCCCATTGTGCCGCGCGCAGTGATGCTGGGCGAGCTGATGCGTCTGAAGCAGGGGATCGCGATTGCCGGCACGCATGGCAAGACCACTACCACCAGTCTGGTCGCAAGCGTGCTGGCGCAAGGCGGACTCGATCCGACCTTCGTGATCGGCGGTCGTCTGACCAGCGCGGGTGCGAATGCCAAGCTGGGATCGGGGGATTTCATCGTAGCCGAGGCCGATGAGTCGGATGCGTCTTTCCTGAACCTGACGCCGGTGATCGAAGTCATTACGAACATCGATGCCGATCACATGGAAACCTACAATCACGATTTCGCCAGGCTCAAGCAGGCTTTCGTCGAGTTCACCCAGCGTCTGCCGTTCTACGGTGTTGCCGTGCTGTGCCTGGACGATCCGAATGTGCGCGAAATCATGCCGATGATTTCCAAGCCCATCCTCACTTATGGCTTTCATGAGGATGCGGACATTCACGCCATCGACGCCAGGGCTATCGGCGGCAAGATGGAGTTTACGGTCATCCAGGATGGCTATGCACCGATGCAGGTCAGCCTGAATCAGCCGGGCATGCACAATGTGCAAAACGCTTGCGCCGCGATTGCGATTGCGCGCGAGTTGGATGTTGCCGATATCGATACGCAAAAGGCGCTGACCGAATTCAATGGCGTCGGCCGCCGCTTCACGCGCTACGGCGACGTGCCGCTGTTCGATGGCGCCGGCCGGCCGGCCGGTTGGTTCACTTTGATCGACGACTATGGCCATCATCCGGTCGAGACTGCTGCCACCATTGCCGCCGCGCGCGGCGCTTATCCTGGACGCCGTCTGGTGCTGGCGTTCCAGCCGCACCGTTATACCCGCACGCGCGATCTGTTCGAGGATTTCGTCAAGGTGTTGTCGACGCCGGACGTACTGGTGCTGGCCGAAGTATATGCCGCCGGCGAGCAGCCGGTTATCGCCGCAGACGGTCGCGCACTGGCGCATGCCTTGCGTGTCGCCGGCAAGGTGGAACCGGTGTTCGTCGAAGACATCGCCGATATGCCGGCAACGATATTCAATGTCGTGCGTGACGGCGACGTCGTCATCACCATGGGCGCGGGTTCGGTCAGCGGTGTGCCGGGAAAATTGACTGCGCAGTCGCCAGACAGGCAAGGGCAGGGGGCGTGATGGCGCATACCATGCAATTCGGCAAAGTCGGTGTACTGTACGGCGGTCGCTCTGCCGAGCGCGAGGTGTCGTTGATGTCCGGCGCTGGTGTACTCAAGGCTTTGCGCAGCAAGGGCGTCGATGCGTATTCTTTCGATCCGGCCGAGCGCAGCCTGGCAGAACTGGCGGCAGAAAAATTCGACCGCGTTTTCATCGCACTGCATGGCCGCTATGGTGAGGATGGCACCCTGCAAGGCGCGTTGGAGCAGCTTGGCATTCCTTACACCGGCCCCGGCGTGATGGCATCGGCGATGGCGATGGACAAAATCATGACCAAGCGTATCTGGCTCGGCCACGATTTGCCGACGCCGCGCTTCGTCGTGCTCGACAGTGCCACTACTTTGCGCGAAGACCTGCGCCAGGTACCCGACGTGCTCGGCCTGCCGCTGATGCTGAAGGCGCCGCATGAAGGTTCGACCATCGGTATCGTCAAGGTGAGCCGCTATTCCGGCATGCAGGATGGCTTCGATCTGTGCGCCAGATACGATGCGGTGGTCCTGGCGGAAGAATTCATCAGCGGTCGTGAACTGACCGTGCCGGTGCTGGGCCAAGGTCGGCATGGGGAAAGCAGGGCCAAGGCCTTGCCGGTGGTCGAGATTTGCGCGCCGGAAGGCAATTACGACTATCAGCACAAGTATTTCACCGATGATACCCGGTATCTATGCCCGGCGCCGCTTGACGCAGCGCTGACGCAGCGCGTGCAGGAGCTTGCGGTACAGGCGTTCCATGCACTCGGCTGCCGTGGCTGGGCGCGTGTGGATTTCATGCTGCGCGCAGCGGACAACGAAGTCTTCCTGCTCGAAATCAATGCTTCGCCCGGCATGACAGCGCACTCATTGGTGCCGATGTCGGCCAGACAGGCCGGTATGAGTTATGAAGATTTGTGCTGCGAAATTCTGAAGTCGGCAGCGCTGGATTTGATACCCTCTGAGGACTGGACGCCGCATCTTCGGGCCGACGCCAATGTGTTGGAAGGATGAAAATCGACCATGTGGCAAGACGTCAAAATGCTCAATACCATCACTAACGCCTTGCTGGGGTTGGTGCTGCTGATATTGTTGGCGTCTGGTCTGTGGTGGCTGGCGCAATGGCCAATATTTGCGCTGAAGACGATCCGTGTGGAAGGCATGGCCGAGGAGCCGCTGCACCGTGTGAATCGGCTGACGATACGTGCTGGCGCGGTACCGCGCATCAAGGGCAGTTTTTTCACCGCCGATCTGGATGCGGCGCGCGCGGCATTCGAGTTGGTGCCATGGGTGCGTAAGGCGACGGTGCGGCGTGAATGGCCGGACAAGCTCATCGTGATGATAGAAGAACATCGCGCGCTCGGTACCTGGGGCGATGACGGGCGCTTGTTGTCGGTCAAGGGAGATGTGTTTACCGCCAACCTAGCGGAAGCGGAAGACGATGGCGATCTGTTGAAATTCAATGGGCCGGAAGGTAGCGAGCAAGATGTCGTGGCATATTTCCGCCGGTTTCGTGACTGGCTGGCACCGATCGGGGTGATGCCGGAAACGGTGGTTTTATCCAACCGCTATGCCTGGACCATCAAATTGGATAATGGCATGACGATGGAACTGGGACGTGCGGAAAGTGACGCTGCATTGAAGGAAAGGATTGACAGGCTGGTCGCTGTCTATCCGCAGTTGATGGAAGGCTTGCAGGGTAAAAAAATCGAGCATGTCGACATGCGCTATCCGAACGGTTTGGCATTGAAGGTGGATGGGCTGTTGCCGGTTGTATCGGGCGGAAAGAAAAAGTGAGCGGAGCGATATGAGAAAAGATGCGAAAAATCTGATCGTCGGTCTTGACATCGGCACCTCCAAGGTGGTGGTCGTAGTGGCGGAAATCTTGCAGGACGGGCGTCATGAAGTGATCGGCCTGGGCCAGTCCGAATCCAGGGGCTTGAAGAAGGGCATGGTAGTCAATATCGAAGCTACGGTCGAGTCGATACAGCGCGCGCTGGAAGAAGCAGAGCTGATGACCGATTGCAAGATCCGCAATGTCTATACCGGCATCGCGGGCAGCCATATCCGCAGCTTCAATTCGAGCGGAATGGTGGCGATCAAGGACAAGGAAGTCAGCGCCGCGGATGTCTCGCGCGTCATCGAAACCGCGAAAGCCGTCAACATTCCGACCGACCAGCAGCTGCTGCATACCGTACCGCAGGAATTCGTCGTCGATAACCAGGAAGACGTGCGTGAACCAATCGGCATGAGCGGCATCCGGCTCGAGGTGAAAGTACATATCGTGACCGGTGCGGTGTCGGCGGTGCAAAACATTGTCAAGTGTGTGCGCCGTTGTGGTCTGGAAGTGTCGGATTTGATTCTGCAACCGATGGCCTCGGCTGATACCGTGCTGACGCCGGACGAGCGTGAGTTAGGTGTGGTGCTGGTCGATATCGGTAGCGGCACGACCGACGTGGCGGTGTTTACCGAAGGCGCGATTCGTCACACCGCAGTGATTCCGATCGCCGGCGATCAGATCACCAACGACATTGCGATGGCCTTGCGCACGCCAACACTGGAAGCCGAAGAAATCAAGCTGCGCTATGGCATGGCCAAGCAGGTTCTGGTGGACCCGGCCGAGACGCTGGAAGTACCTGGATTGGGCGACCGTAATCCACGCACCTTGTCGCGTCAGGCGTTGGCGGCAGTCATCGAGCCGCGCGTGGAAGAGTTGTTTGCATTGGTGCATCAGGTAGTGCGCGAGTCGGGCTATGAGGAGGTGCTGTCGTCAGGCATCGTACTCACCGGCGGCTCTGTGATGATGCCGGGAATGATTGAACTGGCAGAGGATATCTTCCTCAAGCCGGCGCGGATAGGGGTGCCGGAATATAGCGGGCAGCTGGCTGATGTGGTACGCAGTCCACGTTATTCGACGGCACTAGGCTTGTTGCTGGAAGCGAAAAAGCAGTATCTGCGCGGATACCTCGTCACCTGTCAGGAAGGTTCGGTCAAAGCGGCCTGGCAGCGTATGAAGGAATGGTTTTTAGGTAATTTTTAAGTAGTCGTTTGTTTTATCTGTACATGCATTGTTTTTGAAGTCCAGTTCATCAACTATGGGTTGCACAACATACAATTTGAAGGAGTCATCATGGAAATAGATATGGTTGACAATGCCACTCTCGGTACGATCATCAAAGTCGTGGGCATAGGCGGCGCAGGTGGCAATGCGGTGCAGCATATGATCAACAAGGGCGTGTCCGGCGTTGAGTTCATTGCAGCAAATACAGATGCGCAGGCATTGAAACAATCCAGGGCGGACAATATCATCCAGATTGGTGAAAGCGGTCTGGGCGCGGGTATGCAGCCGGAGGTCGGTCGCCGTCTAGCCGAAGAAACCCGTGAACGTATCGAAGATGCATTGCGCGGCGCGCACATGGTATTCATTGCCGCGGGCATGGGCGGCGGCACCGGTACCGGCGCAGCGCCGGTGGTGGCACAGGTTGCCAAGGAACTGGGCGCGCTGACCGTGGCCGTGGTTTCCAAGCCGTTTTCCTATGAAGGCCAGAAGTGCATGGACATCGCTGACCAGGGTCTGGAAGAACTGGCGCAGCATGTCGATTCGCTGATCGTCATCCTGAATGAAAAACTGGAAGAAATCTACGAAGATGGCAGCATGATCGAATGGTTGGGTCACGCGGACGACGTGCTCAACAACGCCGTTGCCGGTATCGCCGAAATCATCAATGTACCGGGTCACATCAATGTCGACTTCAACGACGTCAAGACCATCATGGGCGAGCAAGGCAAGGCCATGATGGGTACGGCGACCGCTTCTGGCGTGGACCGCGCCCGTGTGGCGGCGGAGCAGGCAGTGGCATCGCCGCTGCTCGATGGTATCGACCTGTCCGGTGCGCGCGGCGTACTGGTCAATGTGACCGCCAGCCGTAATCTGAAGGGTAAGGAAATCAAGGAAGTCATGGGAACCGTGCGTGCTTTCGCTGCCGCCGATGCATCGATTGCGCAAGGCATCGCCTACGACGACAATATGGGCGACGACATCCGCGTGACGGTCGTAGCAACCGGTCTGGGCCGTGCCCGCAAGTCGGTGCAATTGGTACAGACGTCAATGTTGCGTACTGGTACGCACAGCGAACCGATGATGGCCGGACTCGGCGCACTCAGCAGCGGCGGCAATGGCGGTCAGCCGGCCGGTGCGGGATTCGGCGGCATGAAGGCGCCGGCAGTGTGGCGCCGCGAATCGGCTTCCGACACCGTGCGCGCGCTGGAAAAGAACGGTATGGAGACTTACGACATTCCGGCTTTCCTGCGCAAGCAGGCTGACTAGTTAGTTACAGCATCCCCGCACAGGCGGCCCTGAAATAACGGCGCCACTGCCCGTCGATGCATGCAGGGAAGAAATCAAATAGAATTGGTCATATCCCTGTCAATGATTTTGTCAGTTTTTCTCGAAAAGCCGCTCATGTCTGTCAAGACCATCACACACTCTTTGCATTCCTGCGCACGGGTTGCCATGATGGCCTGTGCGCATGTCTCGGCACGACTACTGCTACCGATCGGTTGCCTGGCCTTGCGTTAGTGGCAGTCAGGCAGCCTCTTCGCCACATCGGATGGATTTTCCTGTTTCTCCATTGCAAAGCAGTGACAAAATCAAAGAGGTCTTACCATGATGTCAAGCAACCCGGCAGCAAAGTACCGTGCGTTCCCACCGATTCCGCTCTCTGATCGTACCTGGCCGAACCAAGTCATTTCCCGGCCACCGATCTGGATGAGTACCGACCTGCGCGATGGCAATCAGGCGCTGATCGAACCCATGAACATGGAGCGTAAACTGCGCTTATTTGACATGCTGCTGCGAACCGGCCTGAAGGAAATCGAGGTCGGCTTCCCTTCTGCATCGCAAACCGATTTTGACTTTGTGCGCAAGCTGATCGAAGAAAACCGTGTTCCCGACGACGTCACCATCATCGTCCTGACCCAGTCGCGCGATGAGTTGATCCGCCGCACCATCGACTCGCTGCAAGGCGCCAGGCAAGCTATCGTGCATCTGTATAACTCAGTCGCGCCGGCTTTCCGCAAAATCGTCTTCAACATGAACCGCGAGCAGATCAAGGAAATCGCCGTCGCTGGCACCCGCCTGGTCAGGGAACTGACCGATGCCCGCCCGGAAACCCAATGGCGCTATGAGTATTCGCCGGAATCCTTCAGCATCACTGAGCTCGACTTCTCACGTGAAATCTGCGATGCCGTCTGTGCAAGCTGGGGCGCCACGCCGGAACGCAAAGTCATCCTGAACCTGCCTTCGACCGTTGAAAGCAGTACTCCGAACGTGTATGCCGACCAGATCGAATGGATGCACCGCAACCTGCAATACCGCGCCGCATCCATCATCTCGGTTCACCCGCATAATGACCGTGGTACTGCCGTCGCTTCCGCCGAACTGGCCGTCATGGCCGGCGCTGAGCGCGTCGAAGGCTGCCTGTTTGGTAATGGCGAACGTACCGGCAACGTCGATCTGGTGACACTGGCCCTGAACCTGTACACCCAGGGCATCCATCCTGGCCTGGACTTCTCCGATATCGACACCGTGCGTCAATGCGTTGAAGAGTGCAATCAGCTCCCGGTCCATCCGCGCCATCCCTATGTCGGTGATCTGGTTTTCACCGCTTTCTCCGGGTCGCATCAGGATGCGATCAAGAAGGGCTTCGCCAGGCAGCAGGCCGATGCCATCTGGGAAGTGCCTTACCTGCCGATCGACCCGGCTGACCTGGGCCGTAGCTATGATGCTGTGATCCGCGTCAATAGCCAGTCAGGCAAAGGCGGCATGGCTTACCTGCTGGAACAGGAGTACGGTCTGTCCCTGCCGCGTCGCCTGCAGATCGAATTCAGCCGCGCCATCCAGCGCGAAGCGGACGCTACCGGCAAGGAAATCGTCGCCAGCGATATCTACACCATCTTCAAGAGCGAATATCTGGACCGCAATGCACCGTATGTCTACCGCGCGCACCGCATGTCGGAGGATTCTTCCCGCAGGGAGTCGATCAGGATCGACATCGACATCGAGTGCGGTGGCGAGAAGCTCACCTTGCATGGCATCGGTAACGGTCCGATCGACTCCTTCGTCAATGCGCTGGGACTAGGCATCAAGCTGATGGATTTCCATGAACATGCCATCGACGCTGGCGCCAATGCGCAAGCAGCCAGCTACATCGAACTGCGCCTGAACGAAGCGCCGACAGGCTTTGGCGTTGGCATCGATACCAACATCGTTACGGCATCATTCAAAGCCATCCTTAGCGCCATCAATCGTCAGATCGCGATCGACCACACCAATCAGTCTTCCTCGCTCAAAGCATGGAAGGAAAGCCGCCGGAGGGGTAGTTCCATCCAGTCGGCGTATGATAACCAGGAGGTTTGATGAAGAGTAAGTTGTTTTCCCCGCTAAAATTACGCGGGCTGACCCTGCCGAACCGCATTGCCGTTTCACCAATGTGCCAGTATTCGGCGCAGGATGGTTTCGCCAACGACTGGCACCTGGTTCACCTCGGCAGCCGTGCCGTCGGCGGTGCCGGACTGGTGATCGTCGAAGCTGCCGGCGTGCTGGCTGAAGGCCGTATCACGCCGGAAGATATCGGCATCTGGAAAGACGAACACATCGGGCCGCTACGCCGCATTACCCGCTTCATTGAAACACAGGGATCGTGCGCCGGCATACAGCTGGCGCATGCCGGCCGCAAGGCCAGCGCCTACCGCCCATGGGCGGACAAGGACGGCAGCATTCCCGCTGCCGAAGGCGGCTGGGAAACCGTCGGTCCATCGGCACTTCCTTTTGATGGCACATTCAGGACACCGGCGGCACTGAGCATCGCAGGCATTGCACAGCGTGTGCAAGCTTTCGCCGATGCGGCGTTGCGCGCGCGCGAAGCTGGTTTCAAAGTGGTCGAAATCCACGCCGCGCATGGTTACCTGTTGCATGAATTCCTGTCACCGTTGAGCAATCATCGCAGCGATCAATACGGCGGCACGCTGGAAAATCGCGTGCGTTTCCTGATGGAAGTCGTCAAGGCCGTGCGCAAGGTCTGGCCAGCGGATCTGCCCTTGTTCGTGCGCGTGTCGGCGACTGACTGGACCGAGGGTGGTCTGACGCCGGATGAGATCGTTGCCGTTTCACGCCTGCTGTGCGACGCCGGCGTCGACCTCATGGACATTTCCAGCGGCGGCAATATCGCCGCGACGATTCCCTCAGGTCCCGGCTATCAGACTACTTTTGCCGCGCGCGTCAGGTGCGAAGTCAACATCGCCACCGGCACGGTCGGCATGATCACCAATGCAATGCAGGCAGAGCACGTCCTGCGCACCGAGCAGGCTGATCTAGTATTATTAGGGCGCGAACTGCTACGCGGTCCTTACTGGCCCTTGCATGCCGCCGATGAACTCAAGGAAAATGTCGCCTGGCCGCCGCAATATGCGCGCGGCGCCGCCTCCAGCAAGACGCCACTGCGCGAGAACGTCGATTACAGCGATCTGGACTGATCGTCTGCCGCACCGGATATAACCGTCCGGCGTTTCGTTGACGCATGGTATTTGCGTTGATCCATCAGATTTGCAAGGAGATTCGCCTCATGTACAAAGATGTGCAACTCTTCATCAATGGTCGCTGGACTGCCAGCGTTTCCGGGCGCGCCATCCCGGTCGTCAATCCCGCGACCGAAGAAGTCATCGGCCACGTCGCCTGCGCTAACGAGCAGGATCTCGACGTCGCGCTGGCATCGGCGCAAACAGGTTTCGCCGCCTGGCGCGAGGTGTCTGCATTCGAGCGCTCCAGGATCATGCGCAAGGC
>JBAPMF010000063.1:0-6723 GCA_049278475.1 Herbaspirillum sp.
GTGTGAAAGTAGGTCATCGTCAGGCTACTCATTCAAAAGCCCCACACCCTTCAGTGTGGGGCTTTTTTTTGCCCGTAGCAGGAGCAAGTCCTATCATCCTGAAACTCCGCCATATCGCATTCGTCCATGAAATGGAATAAGATGGGCCTCTGCGTTCCAGCAGAAAAATCGGCCGTCTCCGAAAAGACCTCAGGTGTAAGCCAAAGGAGTGAAGCATGGATGATGTCGTTATTATCGCAGCACAGAGAACAGCAGTCGGCAAGTTCGGCGGTTCCTTGTCGAAAATCGCTGCTTCCGATCTTGGTGCGCAAGTCATCAAGGCCTTGCTGGCGAAAACCGGGATCAAGCAGGAAAGCATCAGCGAAGTCATCCTTGGTCAGGTGTTGACTGCCGGCCTCGGCCAGAATCCGGCGCGTCAGGCAGTGATCCGTTCCGGCCTGCCTGACACGGTGCCGGGCTTCGTGGTCGGCAAGGTTTGCGGCAGCGGTCTCAAGGCGGTGCAACTGGCGGCGCAGGCGATCAGGTGCGGCGATGCCCGGATCGTGATTGCCGGAGGTCAGGAGAATATGAGCGCTTCGCCGCATTTACTCAACGATGCGCGTGACGGTTTCCGCATGGGCGACGCCAGACTGACCGATTCCATGATCGTCGATGGTCTGTGGGACGTTTATAACCAGTATCACATGGGCATCACCGCTGAAAACATCGCCAGGAAGTTCGATATTTCGCGGCGAGAGCAGGATGCTTTCGCCGCCGCATCGCAAAACAAGGCCGAAGCTGCGCAAAAGGCCGGCAGGTTCAGCGATGAAATCGTCCCGATCGACATCAAGGGCAAGAAGGAAACAGTCGTTTTCGACACCGATGAATTCGTCAGGCACGGTGTTACCGCCGAGTCACTGGCCAGCTTGCGTCCCGCTTTTAGCAAGGAAGGCAGCGTCACCGCCGGTAATGCCTCCGGTATCAACGACGGCGCGGCGGCAGTGCTCATGACTTCGACCAGGCTGGCGGCAGAACTAGGTTTGCCTGTGCTGGCCAGGATCAAGTCGTATTCGTCGGCTGGTCTTGATCCAGCCATTATGGGCATGGGTCCGGTGCCAGCATCGCAACTATGTCTGAAGAAGGCCGGCTGGACACCGCAAGACCTCGACCTGATGGAAATCAATGAAGCCTTTGCCGCCCAGGCGATTGCCGTCAACAAGCAAATGGGTTGGGACACCAGCAAGATCAACGTCAATGGCGGCGCCATCGCGATTGGTCATCCTATTGGCGCATCGGGCTGCCGTGTACTGGTCACACTACTGCATGAAATGGTCCGCCGCGATGCCAAGCGCGGTCTGGCCAGTCTGTGTATCGGCGGCGGCATGGGCGTGGCGCTGGCGGTCGAGCGTTGATACTGTTTATCATGGGCCTCAGTCTACGGGAGACGACGATATGTCCCAATACAGCGCACCTCTGCGCGACATGCAGTTCGTTTTGCATGAGTTACTGAAGGTCGAAGATATCTTCAAGGCCTTGCCGGCGCATGCCGGCACCAACCGTGAACTGATCGATCAGGTGCTGGAAGAAGGGGGCAGATTCGCCTCGCAAATATTGTTCCCGCTGAACCACGCAGGCGACCGCGAAGGCTGTCATTACAACAGGGACGCCAGGACCGTCACCTTGCCCAAGGGGTATAGGGAAGCCTACAAACAATACGTCGAAGCTGGCTGGGCAGCCTTGTCTTGCGATCCTGAATTCGGTGGTCAGGGTTTGCCGCTGGTAGTGAATAATGCATTCTATGAAATGCTGAATTCGTCGAACCAGGCCTGGACCATGTATCCCGGCCTGTCGCACGGCGCTTACGCATGTCTGCATGCGCACGGTTCCGATGAACAGAAAGCCTTGTATTTGCCCAGACTGGTTTCTGGTGAGTGGAGCGGCACCATGTGTCTGACCGAAGCGCATTGCGGCACTGACCTCGGTTTGCTGCGCTCGAAAGCCGAGCCACAGGCCGACGGTTCCTGCAAAATCACCGGCAGCAAGATTTTCATCTCCGCCGGCGAACATGACATGTCGGACAACATCATCCATCTGGTGCTGGCGCGCCTGCCGGATGCGCCACAAGGCTCAAAGGGCATCTCGCTGTTCATCGTGCCGAAGTTTTTGCCGCGCGCTGACGGTTCGCTCGGCGCGCGTAACCCGATCACCTGCGGCGCCATTGAAGAAAAAATGGGTATCCATGGCAACGCTACCTGCCAAATGAATCTGGACGGCGCCACCGGCTGGCTGATCGGCGAACCGCACAAGGGCTTGAAGGCGATGTTCTTGTTTATGAACGCCGCGCGTCTTGGCGTTGGCATGCAAGGGCTGGGCTTGACCGAGATCGCTTATCAGAATGCATTGGTGTATGCCAAAGACCGTATCCAGATGCGTAGTCTGTCGGGTGTGAAGGCGCCGGACAAGGCCGCCGATCCTATCATCGTCCATCCCGATGTGCGCCGCATGCTGATGACCGCCAAAGCCTACGCCGAAGGTGGCCGCGCCTTCTGCTCCTATGTTGCGCTGCAATTGGACAAGGAGCGGAACCATCCCGATGAAGAAGTCCGCAAGGAAGCTGCCGATCAGGTCGCGTTGCTCACGCCGGTGGTCAAGGCCTTCATTACCGATAATGCCTGGATCGCTACCTCCGAATGTCTGCAAGTCTACGGCGGCCATGGCTATATCTCCGAATGGGGCATGGAGCAATACGTGCGCGACGCCCGTATCAACATGATCTATGAAGGCACCAATACCATACAGTCGTTGGACTTGCTGGGCCGCAAAATCCTGATGGACAACGGCGCGGGATTGAAAAAATTCTGTGCGCAGCTTCAAGCCTTCATCGAAGAGCATGGCATCGACGAAGCCATGTCCGAGTTCATCTCGCCACTGGACGATATCTGTGACAAGGTCAGCAGACTGACTGTGGAAATCGGCATGAAAGCCCTCCGGAATCAGGACGAAGTTGGCGCCGCCGCCGTACCGTATTTACGCGTGGTAGGTCATCTGGTCTATGCTTACTTTTTCGCGAAAATGGCAAAGATCGCGCTGGAAAAGCAGGATTCCGGCGACAGTTTCTATAAGGCGAAACTGGCGACTGCGCGTTTCTACTTCGCGCGCCTGCTACCGGAAACTGCAAGCCTGATCTGTCAGGCGCGTTCCGGTTCGGCCAATCTGATGGCGCTGGACGCCGATCTGTTTTAAGCATCTTTCAGGCTTTGTTTTTGCATCATTCAGCATGACTAAAGGAGTCGCGCGTGTCCAACTTCATCGTCAGAAAAGTAGCCGTTCTCGGCGCAGGTGTGATGGGCGCCCAGATCGCCGCGCATTGCATCAACGCCAAAGTACCAGTCGTCCTGTTCGACTTGCCGGCCAGGGAAGGTCCGAAAAATGGCATCGTCCAGCATGCCATCGACGAGCTGAAAAAACTCAGCCCGGCGCCCCTGGCGAACCAGAATGACACTGCCTCGATCCAGGTCGCCAACTATGAGGATGAACTCGATATCCTGGCCAGCTGCGACCTCATCATCGAAGCTATCGCCGAGCGCATGGACTGGAAGCACGACCTGTACAGAAAGATCGCGCCGCACATCGCGCTCAACGCCATCTTTGCCTCCAATACTTCCGGCCTGTCGATCACGGCGCTGTCGGAAGGCTTCGACGCCGGGCTAAAATCGCGCTTCTGCGGCATCCACTTCTTCAATCCGCCACGCTACATGCATCTGGTCGAGCTGATCCCGACTGCGGCCACCAACCCGGATATCATCGACAAACTCGAAGCCTTCCTCACCACCACGTTGGGCAAGGGCGTCGTGCGTGCCTTCGATACGCCTAATTTCATCGCCAACCGCGTCGGTGTGTTCGCCATCCTGAGCACCATCATCGAAGCAGAAAAATACAGTCTCCCGGTTGACGTCATCGATGACCTGACCGGCATCAGGCTGGGCCGCGCCAAGTCTGCTACTTTCCGTACCGCCGACGTGGTTGGTCTGGATACCATGGGCCACGTCATCAAGACCATGCAAGACAAACTGAAGGACGACCCTTTCTTCAGCAGCTACGCCACGCCACCATTGCTGGCCGGACTCGTCGTACAGGGCGCGCTGGGCCAGAAGAGCGGCGCTGGTTTCTACAGGAAGGTCGGCAAGAATATTCTGCGCATCGATCCAGCCACGGGTGAGTATGTCGCGGGCGGCGGCAAGGCCGATGACATCATCGCGCGCATCCTGAAAGAAAAAGATCCGGTCAAGCGCATGAAGGCGTTGCATGAATCGGGCAATCCGCAAGGCCAGTTCCTGTGGGCGATCTTCCGCAATGTTTTCCACTACAGCGCTGTGCATCTGGAAGCAGTCGCCGACAACGCGCGCGACCTCGACTTCGCGATGCGCTGGGGCTTCGGCTGGAGTATCGGCCCGTTCGAAACATGGCAAGCTGCCGGCTGGCGGCAAATCGCTTCCTGGGTCAAGGAAGACATTGACGCGGGCAAGGCGCTGTCGGCAGCGCCACTGCCGGCCTGGGTGTTCGATGGACGTGATGGCGTGCATGGCGCGCAAGGCTCATGGTCGCCATCGAAGAAAGCCAATGTTGCTCGCTCCGGATTGCCGGTGTATCGGCGTCAGATCTTCTGCGCGTCGCTGACCGGCGAAGGCGCAGCCGATGGCAGGACTGCTGGCGAGACTTTCTTCGAAGATGACTCGGTGCGCATCTGGCATCAGAACGATGACGTCCTGATTCTGTCCTTCAAGACCAAGATGCACGTCATCGACTCAGGTGTCATCGACGGCATGAACAAGGCCATCGATGCGGCTGAAAAAAACTTCCAGGCGCTGGTGATCTGGCATGCCGACGCCGCCGAAGGCGGCGCTTTCTCTGCCGGCGCTGACCTGCGATCGATGCTGCCGCTGTTCATGTCCGGCGGCATCGAGACCATCGAACCGTTCGTGCATCACCTGCAACAAACGCATCAACGCCTCAAGTACGCCAACGTACCGGTCATCGCAGCCGTCGCCGGCCTGGCATTGGGTGGTGGTTGCGAACTGCTGCTGCACGCCGCTAGGCGTGTCGTGTCGATCGAATCTTATATCGGTCTGGTAGAAACCGGTGTCGGCCTGATCCCGGCAGGTGGAGGTTTGAAAGAAGCTACTGTGCGTGCCGCGAAGGAAGCCAGGGGTAACGACATCCTGCCCTTTCTCAAGGACTATATGCTGGCTGCGGCCAGCGCCAGTGTCTCCAGATCGGCGCTGGAAGCACGCAAGCTCGGCTACCTCATGGTGGACGATGTCATCGTCTTCAACCCTTACGAATTGTTACACGTCGCCAAGGTCGAAGCGCGTGCCATGTCCGACACCGGCTACCGTCCGCCACTGGCGCCGCAAGTGCCGGTGGTCGGCCGCTACGGCGTTGGCACCATCATGGCACAACTGGTCAACATGCGTGACGGCGGTTTCATTTCCGCGCACGATTTCAGGCTGGGCCAGATGATCGCCGAGATCGTCAGCGGCGGTGTCGTTGAAGAAGGCAGCGTGGTCAATGAGCAATGGCTGCTGGATCTGGAGCGCAAGGCCTTCATGGAATTGCTGAACCATCCAAAAACTCAGGAACGTATCATGAGTATGATGCAGACCGGTAAACCGGTCCGTAATTAATACACGCAGCCATGTAAAATCAGGAGCCGCATATGACCAGACAACTTCAAGACGCCTACATCGTGGCTGCGACGCGTACTCCGATCGGCAAAGCGCCGCGCGGCATGTTCAGGAACGTGCGCCCGGACGATCTGCTGGTGCGCGTGATCCAGTCCGCGATGGCGCAAGTCCCCGGCCTCGATCCGAAGCTGGTCGAAGACGCCATCATCGGCTGTGCTTTCCCTGAAGGAGCGCAGGGCCTCAATATGGCGCGCATCGCCGTGCTGCTGGCTGGTTTGCCGGATACCGTCGGCGGCGTCACCATCAACCGTTACTGCGCTTCCGGCATCACGGCGGTGGCGATGGCGGCGGACCGCATCCGTGCCGGTCAGGCCGACGTGATGATCGCCGGCGGCGCCGAGTCGATGTCGATGGTGCCGATGAGGGGATTTCACCCATCGATCAACATGGCCGCGTTGAAAGATGAAAATATCGGCATGGCCTATGGCATGGGCCTGACAGCAGAAAACGTCGCCAATCGATGGAAGATCACGCGTCAAGCGCAAGACGCTTTTGCGCTGGCCTCGCACCAGAAAGCTAGTGCCGCGCAACTGGCTGGCGAATTCGACGATGAAACGACCCCGGTCGATATTGTCGAATGCTTCCCGAATCTGGCAAGCGGCCAGATCGACACCAAGACCCGCACCGTCAATCGGGACGAAGGTGTGCGCGTCGACAGCAGCATCGAAGCGCTGGCTAAGCTGAAACCGGCATTCGCTATCAAGGGCAGCGTCACCGCAGGCAACAGCTCGCAGACTTCCGACGGCGCTGGCGCATTGATCCTCGTCAGCGAAAAAATCCTCAAGCAATGCAAGCTGACGCCACTGGCGCGTTTCGTCTCGTTTGCGGTGCGCGGCGTGCCGCCGGAAATCATGGGCATCGGTCCTAAGGAAGCCATCCCCATCGCCCTGCGCATGGCCGGCATCACGCAGGATCAGCTCGACTGGATCGAACTCAACGAAGCCTTCGCCGCGCAGGCGCTGGCCGTGATGCAGGATCTCGGCCTGGATCCCTCCAGGGT
>JBAPMF010000064.1:0-7409 GCA_049278475.1 Herbaspirillum sp.
GTTCCTTTTCCCGGTCGATCCTGTTATCACGTAACAGAATGCGCTGCATGATGCCGTAGACATCACCCGGACCGGCAATCTGCTTCTTGTCTTTATCGGTGAGTCTGATTTCCATGGCGCAGGGAACGCTGAATAAGAACAGGTGGCGGCCAATATAACACAGCGCCCCATCGATATGGATGGAGAAATTCTTGATCAAATAATCGCCTGCAAGCCCTTATCGGCAATGACATTGAGCAATTTGAGCGCCGGCCCGGTCGGATGCGTTTCGCCTTGCTCCCACTTACGCACGGTCGAAGCCGTAGTGTGCAGATGAAGAGCGAACACAGGTTGGCTGAATTTCAGCTTTTTCCGTAAGCGCTTGATGTCCGCAGCGCCAAACTCCCGTACCAAGGGCGGGCAAATTGCATCAAATTCGCGCATCGTCACCTTGCTGATCGCGCCAACTTCATGGAGCGCAGCCAAGTCGCCACGCAGGGATTTAATGATCTTGCTCACAATGCACCTCCAATAGTATGTCCGACCGCAACGCTTTCGACAACGCTTCTCCAAACAATTGCAAGAACGTGTTACCGACGAATTGCAATGCCTTCTTCTCATCCTGCGTGATGTTCGCCTTGTCGTTCTTCGGGAACCCATGCAAGAACACATAGCGACTACCGATCCTGGCCGATACCAGCGCGCGATAGCCACCGCTCTTGCCACCACCTGGACGGGCGACCCGCTTTTTATACAGAGAGCCTCCCAAGGCGGCGTCGATCAGACCACTTTCCATTTCCTTGACCGCCTTGCACAGGGCCGCATCGGACAGCTTTTCACCCGTTTGCCACCGTGCAAAGTCTTTTCGTTTGAAAATGCGCGTCATCTTAAGCATATTATACCCGTTACGGGTATATTTTTAAGTTATCCAGGGAATAAGACAAGCAGCACAACGCTTGCCGGGAAACCGAGGTGCATTCCCGGATCGACCAGGTGATGCGAAAGCAGGAAAATAACAAACATCAATACAACGATGCCTGGGTACGACCGCTTTTCTCCAACTTCAATTCAGTCATGATGCTTCCATTCATAAAGAGATTGTTTGAAATGTTCAAGACAGGTTCGGCGCCAGCCAGCGCTCTATGTCTTCCCGGGCGACGCCACGGCGCTGCGCCATGTCGGCGACCTGATCCGCGCCGATCTTGCCGACCACGAAATACCTGGATTCCGGATGCGCAAAATAAAACCCCGACACCGAAGCGCCCGGGAACATCGCATAGGATTCCGTGATGCCCATGCCGATTTCGTCGCACTGCATGAGCCTGAAGGCTTCAGCCTTGACCGTGTGTTCCGGGCAGGCTGGATAACCGGCGGCGGGACGGATGCCGGTGTATTTTTCCTTGATCAGTCCTTCGACCGTCAATGACTCTTGCGGCGCGTAGCCCCATAAATCGGTGCGCACGCGCTGATGCAGATATTCCGCAAATGCTTCGGCCAGACGGTCGGCCAGCGCCTTGAGCATGATCGAGGAATAATCGTCGTGCCTATCCTGAAAGTGTTTTTCATATTTCTCGATGCCGAGTCCGGCGGTCACGGCAAACATGCCGATGTAATCGGTGATGCCGGATTCTTTCGGTGCGATGAAATCGGCCAGACATCGGTTTGGACGGGCAACGCCGTCGATCACCGGCTTTTCGCTCTGCTGGCGCACACCGTAGTAAGTCAATGCAGGCTGCGTGCAGGTAGCGTCGGCATAAATCTCGATATCGTCGTCGTTGACGGTATTGGCCGGCAGCAGCATGACGACGCCGTTGGCGGTCAGCCAGCGGCCATCGATGGCTTTTTTGAGCAGCATCTGCGCTTCTTCGAATACCTTGGTCGCGGCGGCGCCAACGACGGCATCAGTCAGGATGGCGGGATATGGCCCGGCCAGATCCCAGGTCTGAAACAACGGACCCCAGTCGATATACTTGGCCAGCGTCGCCAGATCGACGTTCTTGAACACGCGGCGACCAATGAACTTTGGTTGCTTCGGCGCAAATTGCAGTTGCATCTTGTTGGCGCGCGCGGCGGCGATCGATACCAGCGGCGTCGCTTTCCTGTTGGCGTACTGCATGCGGATGCGTTCGTAATCGGCCGCCATGTCGGCGATGTACTGTTCTTTCTGTTCCGGCGTGAGCAGCGCTTGCGCGACCGCCGCGGCGCGCGAGGCATCCGGCACGTAGACCACCGGACCTGCGTAATGCGGTGCGATCTTGACGGCGGTATGCGCGCGTGAGGTCGTCGCGCCGCCGATCAACAGTGGCATCCTGACGCCGCTGAAATAGCTGTCGCGCTGCATTTCCCTGGCGACGTAGGCCATTTCTTCGAGCGATGGCGTGATCAGGCCGGACAGACCGATGATGTCAGCGTTTTCTTCCTTGGCCTTGGCCAGGACCTGCGAGCACGGCACCATCACGCCCATGTTGACGACTTCGAAGTTGTTGCATTGCAGGACTACTGCGACGATATTTTTGCCGATGTCATGGACGTCGCCTTTGACGGTGGCGATGACGATCTTGCCTTTAGACCTGGAGACGACACCGGTTTCCTGTTCGATCCGGCGCTTTTCTTCTTCGATGAAGGGAATCAGATGCGCCACGGCCTGCTTCATCACACGCGCCGACTTCACTACCTGCGGCAAAAACATTTTTCCCTGGCCGAACAGGTCGCCGACGATGTTCATGCCATCCATGAGCGGGCCTTCGATCACATGGATCGGCCGGCCGCCGCTCTGCAAGAGCTGTTGGCGCGCTGCTTCAGTATCTTCGACTACCCATTGCGTGATGCCATGCACCAGCGCGTGCGCCAGACGTTTTTCGACCGGTTCGCTGCGCCATGCCAGCGTGGTTTCTTCTTTTCTGTCGCTGGCCTTGAGCGTGGCGGCGCTGTCGATCATGCGCTCGGTCGCATCCGGACGGCGGTTCAGCACCACGTCTTCGACGGCTTCGCGCAGCCCGGCAGGCAAATCGTCGTAGACGCCGATCATGCCGGCATTGACGATGCCCATGGTCATGCCGGCTTTGATGGCGTGGTACAGAAAGACGGTGTGGATCGCTTCACGCGTCGGATCGTTGCCGCGGAAGCTGAAGCTGACGTTGGATACGCCGCCGCTGATTTTGGCATACGGCAGATGTTGGTGAATCCAGCGCGTCGCCTCGATGAAATCGACGGCGTAGTTGTTGTGCTCTTCGATGCCGGTCGCGATCGCGAAAATATTCGGGTCGAAGATGATGTCTTCCGGCGGGAAGCCGACCTCGTCGACCAGCAGGCGATAGGCACGCCCGCAGATGTCGATCTTGCGCGCAAAGGTATCGGCCTGACCGGTTTCGTCGAAAGCCATGACGATCACCGCAGCGCCGTAGCGGCGGCACAGTCTGGCTTGATGCAGGAATTTCTCTTCTCCTTCCTTGAGCGAGATGGAGTTGACGATGGACTTGCCCTGCACGCACTTGAGACCGGCTTCGATGACCGGCCACCGGGATGAATCGATCATGACAGGCACACGGGCGATGTCCGGTTCCGAGGCAATCAGATTGAGGAAGCGCGTCATAGCGGCAACCGAATCGAGCATCGCTTCGTCCATGTTGATGTCGATGATCTGAGCGCCATTTTCGACCTGCTGGCGCGCGACGGCGAGCGCTGCATCATATTGCCCATCGAGAATCAGGCGGGCAAAAGCCCTGGAGCCGGTGACATTGGTGCGCTCGCCGACATTCACGTACAGCGAGTCGTCATCGATGATGAAGGGTTCCAGGCCCGACAGCAGCGTAGCGTGCCTGCCTTGCGGCACCTTGCGCGGCGCGATGCCGGCGACGGTATCGGCAATCGCCTTGATATGCGCCGGCGTGGTGCCGCAGCAGCCGCCGGCGGCATTGATGAAACCGCTCTCGGCAAAATCTTTCAGCAGCGCCGACGTGACGTCCGGCGTCTCGTCGAAGCCGGTGTCGCTCATCGGATTGGGCAAGCCCGCATTCGGATAAATGCAGACGAAGGCGTCCGCGATCCGGGACAACTCTTCTGCATAAGGACGCATCAACGCCGCGCCGAGCGCGCAGTTCAGGCCGACGGTCAGCGGGCGCGCATGGCGGATCGAATGCCAGAAGGCCGGCACGGTCTGGCCGGATAAAATACGTCCCGAGGCATCAGTGACGGTGCCGGAGATCATCAGCGGCAGACGCTTGCCCGATTCTTCGGAAAACATGTCGATGGCAAACAATGCGGCCTTGCAGTTGAGTGTGTCGAAAACGGTTTCGACCAGCAGCACGTCCGCGCCGCCCTCGACCAGCGCGCGCGTCTGCTCCAGATACGAGGTCACCAGTTGATCGAAGGTGATGTTGCGTGCTGCGGGATCATTGACGTCCGGCGAAATCGAAGCGGTCTTCGGTGTCGGGCCAAGCGCGCCGGCGACGAAACGTGGCCTGTCCAGCGTCGCATATCTGTCGCAGGCCGCACGCGCCAGTCTGGCCGACTGCACGTTCATCTCATGCACCAGATGGGCCATATGATAGTCATCCTGCGCCACGCTGGTGGCGCCGAAGGTATTGGTTTCGATCAGGTCGGCGCCGGCTGCCAGGTATTTTTCATGGATTTCCTGGATGATGTGCGGCTGGGTCAGGCTCAACAGCTCATTGTTGCCCTTGATGAACAATGTTTTTCCCGGCACGCTGAAATCCTTGAAGCGCTCGCCGCGATAGTCCTCTTCCGTCAGCCGGTATTGCTGGATCATGGTTCCCATCGCGCCATCCAGAATCAGGATGCGTTTCGACATCAGGTCGCGTAACGACAATTCGGTTGGGGACGGATCGTTTGGCTTCATGGTGTCGTTTTTCGTGGTGAAATCTGGTGTGACTGGAAAGCGCCGCCTTCCAGCGCACAAGCGTTGAGAAATTCCGCCGCAGCCAGGCGCTTGCCGCCGGGTTTCTGCAATACCGTGATCTGCAACACGCCAGTACCGCAAGCGACTTTCACGCCATCGCGCGCGTTCGCGGCGAGAATACTTCCCGGCACGGCATCTGTCTTTTCCGGCAAAGCCTGCGCCTGCCACAATTTGACCGTGACATCGCCGAATGCGGCCGATGCGCCCGGGAATGGATGGAAAGCACGGATTTTGCGCACCAGCGTTTCCGCCGGCTGCCTGAAATCGAGTACGGCTTCTTGCTTGCTGATCTTGGCGGCGTAACTGACGCCGGCTTCCGGTTGCGGCGTCGCCGGCAAGGGACCGGCTGCCATTTTTTTCACTGCCTCGACGATCATCCTGCCGCCCAGAGCCGCCAGCCTGTCGTACAGACTGCCGGTGGTGTCATCGCTGGTAATCGGCACGGATGCCGTGAGCAGCATCGGACCAGTGTCCAGCCCTTCTTCCATCTGCATGATGGTCACGCCGGTTTCGCTGTCGCCGGCTTCGATGGCGCGCTGGATCGGCGCCGCGCCGCGCCAGCGCGGCAGCAGCGAAGCATGGATGTTGATGCAGCCCAAACGTGGAATGTCCAGCACACTGCGCGGCAGAATCAAGCCATAGGCAGCAACGATCATGAGGTCGTGCGGCGTATTGCGCAACAGTTCATGCGCTGCGCGCGCGCTGCCGGGATAGTTGCCGTCCAGACGCAAGGATAGCGGCTGCGCTACCGGTATGCCATACGCAATGGCGCGTTGCTTGACCGGCGAAGCCTGTAACTGCATGCCGCGCCCGGCGCGACGATCCGGCTGGGTCAGCGCCAGGGTGATGTCATGTCCGGCCTCGTAGAGGGCATCGAGGGCGACGGCGGCGAATTCCGGTGTTCCGGCGTAGATGATTTTCATCGTGGCAACATGGGGCAATGCCAGCGCGGCAGCACTGCCAGATCAACTCACCATCGAAGCCACACACAACGTAGCGGCCACCGATGGGACCAGAAATAATGCAGAAGCCCCCTTTCGGGGGCTTCGCGCCCACGCACCAAAGCGCGTGGGGAAGTCGATGGGAAAAATAAGCGCTATCGGCACTGGTGTCAATAGCATGCAGCTGTCTGCAAAAATTTACAGCACTTCCACCTGCTCGACATCGATTGTGGCGTCTTTGCCGAAATCCTTATCGATCTTGCCATGGATGCGGACTTTGGTTTTTTCATCGATAGGCCTTGGAAGACGGAAAATACTTGTCGTCGATTTCGACTTCTATCGATCCGGTGGCATCCTTGAAAGTGTAACGCTCCTTACGAATCCTCGAGAGGATACGACCTTCCAGCATCACATACGTATTGTTCGACAAACCGGCTGCCGCCGTCGCCGTGACCAGCGGCATCCGCTTTTGCGGTCCGGTATATTGTGCAAAGACCGGCGCGGCCAAAGCCAGCGCAGCGGAAAAAACAGCGACACGCCTATAGACATAGGATGTTCTCATCGGACAGTACTCCTGAGTTAAATCAGTGTTAGGTCACCTCTCCCGAAAATAGTTCACGCTGTCAGTGGCATCCGTTACCGTGACTTCCCAGATTGACCGGCTTACTGTCGTCACGCATATTGACCAGGCCCTGCAGGATGCCGCAGTCCTCGACGGCCTGAGCAGTGTCACATTGCGCGCGCAGCATCTTCAACTGCCCCTGGAGTTTTTTCAACGCGCGGATGCGCTGGGCGACATGGCCGATATGCTTGTCGAGCAAGGCATTGACCTCACCGCAGTTTTCCGCCGGCGCATCGCGGAACCGCAACAGACTGCGGACTTCATCGAGCGTCATGTCGAGCGCACGGCAATGGCGGATGAATTGCAGGCGCTCGACATGCGTATCGCCATATAAACGATAATTGCCCAGCGAGCGCACGGGTTCCGGCAACAAGGCTTCACGCTCGTAATAACGGATGGTTTCCACCGGACAATCGGTGCGCGCCGCCAGTTCGCCTATCTTCAGGATATCCATACTTTCCTCCGGGAAACCGGCTTGCGAAATAAAACCCTTGACCCTATAGCCGGTTCAGGGTTTTCAATATACAGCAAACCTTTCTATTCTGCCTGTCAGGAATACGCATGCCGCATTGCAGCCATCACGGTCATACACACGAACACATTCGTCAGCATGACGCCGACGACATCGAACCGGCCACTCTGAAGAATGTCCAGGAAGCGGTATTTTTCATCCAGAACATGGATTGCCCGACCGAAGAAAAACTGATCCGCACACGCCTCGCCGGCATGGAGGGCGTCGCCGCGATGCAGTTCAACCTGATCCAGCGTGAACTCACCGTACAGCATCGCCTGGCCTCGATCACCCCTATCGTCGCCGCGCTCGGTGCGCTCGACATGCTGCCCAGGATCAAGAGCGACACGCTCGGCGCCGGCAGCGACGCCGATGACCGCCTGACCCACACCATGCCGAAGCGCAAATGGCACAGAGTCGGCATCGCCGCCATCGCCG
>JBAPMF010000065.1:0-10042 GCA_049278475.1 Herbaspirillum sp.
GGCAACCATACAGTCGGATGCGCCAGGCGATGTATCGCCTTTGGCTGAAGCTGCTCTCAAAATCGGGCAATCGGCCGTCGCCAAGGCCGGCAAGGCAGGCGCCAAAATGGATAAAGCCGACGAAGTAACGCTGGTCGCCGTTCTGGACGAAAACCGATGCGAACTGCAGGCGCCCGTCTGCCACACGAAGTAAAACCGTATGACCGACATCTCAGCTTCTTCCGCCGCATCGAACGAGCATCGATGCGGTTACATCGCCATAGTCGGTCGCCCGAACGTCGGTAAATCGACATTGATGAATGTGCTGGTCGGCGCCAAAGTCAGCATTACCTCACGCAAGGCGCAGACCACGCGTCACCGCATCACCGGTATTCAGACCAGCGCCGACACGCAGTATGTGTATATCGATACGCCGGGTTTCCAGACGCGCCATAGCAATGCCCTCAACGACACGCTCAATCGTACCGTCACCACCACACTGACAGCGGCGGACGTAATCCTGTATGTGATCGAAGCAGGCGTTTTCGGTCCGGCTGACAGGCAGGTGATGGATCTGTTGCCGGCCGGTGTGCCATGCATTCTGGTGATGAACAAGGCGGATCGCAGCAGGGACAAATCGGTGTTGCTGCCGTTCGCGCAGGAAGTCGCCGCGCAACATGGCTTTGCCGCAGTCGTGCCGGTCTCGGCCAAACAGCGCTTTCAACTGGATCGTCTGCAGGAAGAAATTCGCAGGCTGTTGCCGCGCAATCCGCCGCTGTTCGATGAGGACGACATCACCGACCGCAGCGAAAAATTCCTGGCATCGGAAATCGTCCGTGAAAAAATCTTCCGGTTCGTTGGTGACGAATTGCCTTACACCAGCACCGTCCTGATAGAAAAATTCGAGCAGGAGGGCAATCTGCGTCGCGTGTTTGCCGTCATTCTGGTCGAGCGCGATGGTCATAAAGCCATGGTGATCGGCAACAAAGGCGCGCGTTTGAAAGAGATCTCCACGCAGGCGCGTCTAGACATGGAGCGCCTGTTCGGCGCTCCGGTTTATCTGGAAATCTGGGTCAAGGTCAAATCTGGTTGGGCGGATAATGCAGCCAGGTTGCGCGCCTACGGCTACGAATAGCGATAGATATTACGTCATGGCTGCCATCATCACCGATATTGCTGCTGCTCAATCACTCGATGCCGCAGCCTCGCGTACTGAGGCGTCGTCGTCGGTGCCGGTTGATGCCGGCATGTCTGCAACGCCGCGTCGTACCAGGATCCCTGAAAAAAATACACGGATTCAGATGCAGTCCGGCTTCGTCCTGCATCACTATCCCTATAAGGAAACCAGCCTGATCGTCGATGTGTTTTCGCGCGATCATGGCCGTGTCGCGCTGGTGGCGAGGGGCGCGAAGCGTCCGCATTCCAGGCTGCGTGGCATGTTGCAGACCTTTCAGCCGTTGTCGGTCGGCTGGAGCGGTAAATCCGAGGTGCGCACGCTGACTGCCGCCGAATGGATCGGTGGTTTGCCGCCGCTGGAAAAAGCAGCGCTGCTGTGCGGCTTTTATCTCAATGAATTGCTGCTCAAACTGCTGGCGCGCGATGATCCGTATCCTGCCTTGTTCGATCATTATGTCTCGACGCTGAACCAGCTGGCGCATGGAGAGCCTGCGCCGATCGCGCTGCGCAAGTTCGAGCGCTTCCTGTTGAAAGAAACCGGCGTTGCCGCCGACTGGGCCGTGTGCGCCACGAATGGCAAGGCCGTTGCTCCCGAAGAAATCTATGTCGTCGATCCTGAGCAGGGTGTGCGTTTTCCGCGCCTGTCCGACCAGTGGCCAAAAGTGTCCGGCAAGACTTTGCTGGATATGGAAAAAGAAGATTACAGCGATGCCTGCACGCAGAGTCAGAGCAAGTTCCTGATGCGCTCCCTGCTATCGCATCATCTGGATGGCGCGCGCTTGAACACACGCCAGATCCTGATCGATCTGACGCAGCTCTGAGCCGCTGCATTTTCCGGTGATCTTTCATCAACCCCCCGGTACATCGCGATCATTCCATGAGCTTTCTGCATCCTGTCGGTCCAGTCCTTGAATTGGGCGTCAATATCGATCACGTCGCCACCTTGCGCAATGCGCGCGGCGCGGCCTATCCTGATCCTGTCCAGGCCGCTTTAGTGGCAGAGGAGGCAGGGGCCGATGCGATCACGCTGCATCTGCGCGAAGACCGCCGCCACATCCGCGATGCCGATGTCGAAGCGATCCGTCCGCTGCTGCGCACGCGCATGAATCTGGAAGCTGCAGTGACCAATGAAATGATCGATTTCTCTTGCCGCATCAAGCCGCACGATTCTTGTCTGGTGCCGGAAAAGCGCACGGAAATCACCACCGAAGGTGGACTCGATGTGATCATCCATTTTGCTCAGGTGCAGGCTGCCGTCAAGCAATTGCAGGCCGAAGGCATCCGCGTCAGCTTATTCATCGATCCTGATGATGAACAGATCCAGGCCGCTGCCGAAACCGGTGCGCCGGTGATCGAACTGCATACCGGGCGCTATGCCGAAGCGCGCGATCAGACCGGACAAGAGAAAGAACTGGAACGCATCAAAGCCGGTGTAATCGCTGGCATCCAGCGTGGTCTCAAGGTCAATGCCGGCCACGGCCTGCATTACACCAACGTGCAGGCGATTGCAGCGATTCCGCAGATCGCCGAACTCAATATCGGTCATGCCATCGTGGCGCAGGCCATCTTCGTCGGCTGGCGCAAGGCCGTCAGCGACATGAAGGCCATCATGCTCAAAGCGCGTCTGGATGCCGCCGGAAAAATCTGGATATGATTTACGGCGTCGGCGTCGACATTCTGCGGATTACGCGCCTGAAGGCAATGCTGGAGCGCCGCGGCGACCGTTGGGCCGAAAAAATCCTCGGCCCGGAAGAAATGCTCGAATATCTCAGCCGCAAAGCCAGGTTCGAAGCGCGCGGCATATGCTTTCTGGCGACGCGTTTTGCAGCCAAGGAAGCCTTTTCCAAGGCAATCGGCCTGGGTATGCGCATGCCGATGAGCTGGCGCTCGATGCAAACCCTGCGTGCCTCGGGCGGTAAACCGGTCGTCGTCTGTAGCGGTAAACTCAAGATCTGGATGGAAGAAAACGGACTGACTGCGCAAATCTCGATCACCGATGAGGTGGAATATGTGGTTGCATGTGTCATCGTGGAGAAAATATGAAGGTAACGCTTCAGACACCATCGTCACCTGGTCCCGTCATGCTTGACGTAGCTGGCGCCGCGCTGACGGCGGATGACATTCGCCGCATCAGGCATCCGCTGGTCGGCGGCGTGATCCTGTTTGCGCGTAACTATGAAAACCGTAAGCAACTGGCGGCGTTGACGCAGGATATCCATGCGGCGCGCCCCGGTGTGCTGATTGCCGTCGATCATGAAGGCGGGCGTGTGCAACGCTTCAAGACCGATGGTTTCACGCACCTGCCGGCCATGCGCGCGTTGGGTGAGGTGTGGGACCACGACGTGCTGCTGGCGACCAGGCTGGCGACTGCCGTCGGCTATGTGCTGGCGGCCGAGCTGCGTGCCTGCGGCGTCGATCTCTCGTTCACGCCAGTGCTGGATCTGGACTTCGGCAGTTCGAGCGTGATCGGCAGCCGTTCCTTCCATCGCGATCCGCGTGTGGTTACCTTGCTGGCAAAAAGTCTCAATCACGGTCTGGCGCTGGCCGGTATGGCCAACTGCGGCAAGCATTTCCCCGGTCACGGTTATGTCGCGGCGGATTCACATGTCGATTTGCCGGTCGATGAACGCCCTCTGAAAGACATCATCGGCGGCGATGCCGCGCCTTACGGCTGGCTCAGCATGAGTCTGAGCGCCGTGATGCCGGCGCACGTCGTTTATCCCAAGGTGGACAGGCGCCCGGCGGGATTTTCAGGAAAATGGCTGAAGATTTTGCGCCAGGACATCGGTTTTCAGGGCGCGATCTTCAGTGACGACCTCAGCATGCACGGCGCCAGTGTCGCCGGCGGCGTACTCGACGGCGCCAGGGCCGCGTTGCAGGCCGGTTGCGACATGGTGCTGATCTGTAATGCGCCGGACAAGGCCGAACAGTTGCTGGAGGGACTGGAGACCGGGATCTCGCCCGCATCGGCTGCGCGCATTGCCGCCCTGGCGCCGAGGGGCGGCGCGCCGGACTGGGAAGCGTTGCAAAAAGATGAACGCTTCCTGACGGCGAAAAAACTGGTACAGACGCTGCGCTGACACATGAACCGATAGATTCACATGTCCGATATCTTGCCTTTCGACCCGCGCGGGATCGTCCTCGAGACAGTCGCCAGGCTGCCGCATCTGCCGGGCGTGTATCGCTATTTTGACGCCGGGGATAACGCGCTCTACGTCGGTAAGGCGCGCGATCTGAAAAAGCGTGTCTCCAGTTATTTTCAGAAAACACTGGCCAGCCCGCGCATCGCCATGATGGTCGAACGCATCGCGCGCCTGGAAACGACAGTCACGCGTAGCGAGGCAGAGGCGCTGCTGCTGGAAAACAATCTGATCAAGACTTTGCGGCCGCGCTTCAATATCCTGTTTCGCGACGATAAATCCTATCCCTATCTGAAGATCAGCGGCCATGCTTTTCCACGCATGGCGTATTATCGCGGCGCAGTTGACAAGAAAAATCAGTACTTCGGCCCATTTCCGAACGCTGCGGCGGTCAAGGAGTCGATCCAGATTTTGCAGAAGGTATTTTTGTTGCGTACTTGCGAAGATACGGTCTATGCCAATCGCACCCGGCCTTGTCTGCTGCACCAGATTCATCGCTGTAGCGGACCGTGCGTGAATCTGGTAACGCAGGAAGACTATGTGCGCGACGTCGAGAGTGCCGCTGCATTCCTGCGCGGCCGTCATACTGAAGTCCTCGATGTTCTGGAAGAGAAAATGCAGACTTATGCCGGCGCGCTCAAATTTGAGCAGGCTGCGGCAGTGCGCAACCAGATCACATCGCTGTCGAGCGTGCTGCATCAGCAGACCATGGAAACCGGTAGTGATGCCGATATCGACATCATTGCTGTGATTGTGCAGGGCGGTCGCGCCTGCGTCAATCTGGCCATGGTGCGCGGCGGTCGCCATCTGGGTGATCGCGCTTGTTTCCCGGCGCATATGGACAGCGCCATTGCCGATGGCGAGGCATCGCTCGAGACAGCGGTCATGAAGGCCTTCCTGGCGCAGCATTACATCGATAAATTCATTCCCGCTAACCTGATCGTCAATACCGAATTCGATGATCCCGCGCTGATGCTGGCGCTCATGGAGCAATGCGGACATCGCATTACGCTGACGTTGCAGCCGCAAGGACAGCGTCGTCAATGGCTGGAGATGGCGCGCAAGGGCGCGGAGATTGCATTGACGCGACTGTTGTCTGAACAAGGTGCGCAGCAGGTGCGCACGCGCGCGCTGATCGAGGCGCTGGGGAGAGAAATCGAAGACATCGGCAGCCTGCGTGTGGAGTGCTTCGACATCAGCCATACACAAGGCGAAGCGACGCAGGCTTCCTGCGTGGTATTTCACCATCACGTCATGCAGCATGGTGAATACCGCCGCTACAATATCAACGACATTACTCCCGGTGATGACTATGCCGCGATGCGCCAGGTGCTGATGCGCCGTTATGAGAAAGTCGCTCACGGCGATGGCGTCATGCCCGGCATCGTGCTCATCGACGGCGGCAAGGGGCAGGTTGAAACGGCGCGCCAGGTATTTGCCGAGCTGGGACTGGACATCAGCGCGATCGTTGGTGTCGCCAAAGGGGAGGAGCGCAAGGTCGGTCTGGAAACCCTGGTCTTTGCCGATGGCCGTGCGCCGCAGGAACTGGGCAAGGAGTCCGCCGCGTTGATGCTGATTGCGCAGATCCGTGATGAGGCGCACCGCTTTGCCATCACCGGCATGCGCGCCAGACGCGATAAAGCGCGGCAGGCATCGCGCCTGGAAGAGATCGAAGGCATTGGCGCCAAACGCCGTCAAAAGCTGCTGGCGCGCTTCGGCGGCCTGCGCGGCGTGGCGGATGCCAGTATCGATGAACTGGCATCGGTAGAGGGAATTTCACATACGCTGGCCGAAGAGATTTATCGCCAGTTGCATTGATGGAAGATAAGGAAACGTATGGTATTCAATATCCCTATTTTTCTCACCTGGTTGCGTGTGGCCTTGATTCCGCTGGTAGTCGGTGTGTTTTATATTCCTGAAATCGGCTTGTCGCGTTTCGAGCAAGGGCTGGCTTCGACGATCATCTTCATCGTGGCCGCTGTCACCGACTGGCTCGACGGCTTTTTTGCCCGGCGCTGGAACCAGACGTCGGCGTTCGGGGCCTTTCTCGATCCGGTCGCGGACAAGCTGATGGTCACCGGCGCCTTGCTGGTGCTGGTGCATCTGGATCGTGTTCATCCAGTCACGGCATTCATCATCATCGGCCGGGAGATTACGATTTCGGCGCTGCGTGAATGGATGGCACAGATCGGCGCATCGAAATCGGTGGCTGTCAGTTCACTGGGGAAAATCAAAACCACGGCGCAGATGATTGCGATTCCGATGCTGCTGTTTTACGACGACCTGTTTGGCATCATTGATACGCGCGAGTGGGGATACTGGTTGCTGCTGGTTGCCGCGTTGCTGACGGTGCAGTCGATGTTTTACTATTTGCGCAAGGCATGGCCCCTCATCAAAAAAGTGCAGGAAAATAAAAGCAACGCTTGATTTCTTCCCTGAAATCCCTATAATGACGTCCTGTCGTCGATGCGGGAGTAGCTCAGTTGGTAGAGCGATACCTTGCCAAGGTATAGGTCGAGAGTTCGAGACTCTTCTCCCGCTCCAGTTTATGATTTATAGACTTCCACTGGCGTCTGTAAATCGTTGAAAAGAGGAGCTTCGGCTCATTTTTTCATTCCAGTACGCAGGGCGTGTACTCAAGCCAGATGTTGCTTGAAAAACGCCGTCAGCCTGTCAAACGGAATCTTATCCATCTGCTCATAGAGATCGACGTGATCCGCATTGGGAACGATCAGCAGTTCCTTCAGCTGGCGCTATTGCCAGCATCGTGCAGACCCAGATCAATCTCGGCCAGCTCATTGACTTCGAGCCGCCGGTCACGGCATCCGTTCAACTCTCTGTGACTGTCCGTACTGTTCCTTGGTGACCTTTTCCATCCAATCCACTGATTTGCCGTCCAGAGACTCGGCGATCGCGATATGACTCATGCCCACGGTGGGACTGGCGCCGTGCCAATGCTTGACGTCCGGCGGAATCCAAACCACGTCACCGGGGCGAATCTCCTGCACGGGATCGCCCCATTTCTGCACCCGTCCTACGCCTGACGTGACGATGAGGGTCTGTCCCAGCGGATGCGTGTGCCAGGCGGTGCGTGCGCCGGGTGCGAAGGTCACGACACCTCCACCCACCCGGGCCGGTGCGGTGACTTGAAAGAGCGAGTCCACGAACACCGAGCCAGTGAAATTCTGCTCGGAACCCGCGCTGGAGGGCTGGGCGCCGAGCAGGGTGACTTTGATCGGTACCTGTTCCTCGGCTGAGGTGGTTGACAGGCCAAGGACAGGGCAACGGCAGCGGTTGCAGGTAATTTCATGTTCATCCTTTCTAGACGCATGACGATTGCGGGCCTATCGATGACTTCATCGCATAGGGCCTTCGTTGTGGGACTCCTTCTACAAGGCTTGCGAAGCTACTCCCAAAATACCCACTGATCAAGGTTGAGATCACGAGGGAATCGCGTTTCATCGACCTCGTAGCAGAGCGCTATGACATGGGCGTGCGCCTCGGCAGCGACGTGGCCAGCGACATGACGGCCGTGTGCATCGGCCCGGACATGCGCGTCGCGATCATCGGCTCACCTGCCTACCTGGCGAAACGTCCGCCCCCCTTGAAGCCGCAGGATCTGGCAGATTACGATTGCATCAATCTGCGACTGATGAGCCACGGGGAACTCTATCCCTGGGAATTCCAGAAGGGAAAGCAGCGCGTCAATGTGCGCGTCGAGGGGCAACTCGTCTTCAACGGGACCAGACCCATCCTGCAGGCGGCGCTGGCCGGCTTCGGTCTTGGGTACGTGCCGGAAGAGATGGCTCGGCCTTTCATCGCCAAGGGCCGGCTTCGACCAGTTCTCCAAGATTGGTGTCCGGTGTTTCCGGGCTACCACCTCTATTACCCTAGTTGCCTCGCGCGATGACCGTGCTCATCGACACATTGCGCTACCCGTCGAAGGAGAAGTAATCCATGGCTTTGGAAACTTTCAACGATGTTCTGGCCTTCGTCCATGTCGTGCGCGAAGGCAGCTTTACGCGGGCTTCCGCGCTGCTGGGGGTATCGCTGTCCGCGCTGAGCCATGCTGTTCGGGGGGCTGGAAACTCGTCTGGGGGTGCAATTGCTCACGCGTACCACACGCAGTGTTGCGACCACTGAGGCGGGCGGGCGCCTGTTCAACAGCGTGGCGCCTCGATTTGAGGACATCGACGCCGAAGTGACAGCGGTAAAGGAACTGCGCGACAAGCCGGTCGGGACCATCCGCATCACGTCGGCCGAGCATGCAGCAACGAGCGTCCTTTGGCCTAAACTGTCCAAAGTCATGCGGGACTATCCCGACATCAATGTCGAGATCAGCATCGACTACACGATGGCCGACATCGTTTCCCAGCGCTTTGATGCGGGCGTTCGCGTGGGTGACCAGGTAGCCAAGGACATGATCGCCGTGCGCATCACGCCTGACTTGCGTATGGCCGTCGTTGGCTCGCCCGAGTACTTTGCCACGCGGTCCAGGCCCTGCTCACCGCACGAGCTGATTCAACACGATTGCATCCGGCTGCGACTGCCGACGCACGGCAGTTTTCTTCCCTGGGACCTTGGCAAGGATGGCCAAGAGACCAAATACCCTGTGAGTGGCCAATGGGTGTTCAACAACAGCTCCTCCATCGTTCGTGCAGCCCTGGCCGGCTATGGCCTGGGTTATGTTCCCGAGGACATGGTGTTGGAGGACATCGCCGCAGTGCGATTGGTTCGTGTGCTGGACGACTGGTGCAGTCCTTATCCGGGATACCACCTTTACTACCCGAGCCGACGTCAGTCATCCGGCGCTTTGGCCATCATCGTCGAAGCCTTGCGACATCGAACGTAGTTGTGTCCCGGCGGTCAGCGCCCTAGCTCGCGGGCGGGCCATCACGGTTCGCCTTCGCCCGGCTGATTTATGAGTTCAGATCAGTAGTGAATGCGGAGTTAAGGGCTTAATCGAATCGTTTGCATCCCGTAGTATTTCAGTTACTAGAAAGCGAGGGCAAATGCAAGCCGTCATTCGGCACTCTTTTGCCTCCCGCCAACACCATGCCGCCAAGCCCTGGCCGATACGCGTGCTGGGCGAAACGAGCAACGGATGGATCTGTTACCGGATGGCCGATAATAAGACCGCTAAGGATCGCAAGATCAGCGCGCTGGGCGCCGTGCTGGCCCTGAGCTTGGGACTGATGCTCACGCCGAGTCACGCCGCTCAAAACATGGAGGCACCACAAGCTATGACCGACACACAAGCCGCCTCAAACATACTGTCCGCCAAGCAGCAGACCATTCCTCTGATCGCGGCCTTCATGGCCACGAGCGATATGCCCAGGCTCAATATCGCCCTGAACCAGGGCTTGGACGCGGGCCTGACCATCAGTGAGGCCAAGGAAATCCTAGTGCAGCTCTATGCCTACGCCGGATTCCCCAAAAGCCTGAATGCGCTGGGCGAGTTGCTGAAAGTAGTGGAGGCGCGCAAGCAGCGCGGCATCCGGGATGCACCAGGACGCGAACCCAGCCGCGCCATTCCTACTGGCGATGAATTGGTCGCGGTGGGTGCGGCCAACCAGACGAAGATCTCCGGTGGGCCTGTCAAGAATGCAGTGACGGACTTCGCGCCGGTCATCAACCAATACCTTCAGGCGCATCTTTTCGGCGACATCTTCGAGCGCGACAACCTTGACTGGCAGAGCCGCGAACTTGCCACGGTCGGCGCGCTGGCCGCCATGCCAGGCGTGGCG
>JBAPMF010000066.1:0-18879 GCA_049278475.1 Herbaspirillum sp.
ATATCGGGCGCTTGCATTGCTGACATATCGTGTAATGCAGAGTTTCATTCACCACCACTATGGAGATAGCCATGAAAAACCAGTTGATTCGATTGTTGCAAGACGAAAAAGGCTCCACCGCCATCGAGTATGGTTTGATCGCCGGTCTGATCGCTGTCGGCATCGTCGCTTCCCTGATCAGTCTTACTGGGGGACTGCAGGGGCTATTCGCCAAGATTGTGAGTGCCCTGACCCTGACCGGGTCTGCGCCGTGAGGAGAGAGCGATACTGGGCGCCTGGCCAGTCAAGATATGCAGAGCTTCACCCATCACTACTCTGGAGATAACCATGAAAAACCAGTTGATTCGATTTTTGCAAGACGAAAAAGGCTCCACCGCCATCGAGTATGGTTTGATCGCCGGTCTGATCGCTGTCGGCATCGTCGCTTCCCTGAGGAGTGTCAGTGGCGGACTGCAGGGGCTATTCGCCAAGATCATGACTGCCCTGACCGGGGCTGCGTCGTGAGCATCGATAAGTAGAGCGATATCGGGCGTTCTTATTTGGGATATATGGTGAGCGTCAATGACAGTCTTGCTGCTGAGTCTGTGTATCGGTGTGTTGTATTACGACCTGTTTTTCAGGCGTGTGCCGAACAGCCTGCTCCTGTTCTTTCTGGGGCTGGATCTGGTGTGCCTAGGCGTGACCGGACACGGTATCGGCGGTATGGACTGGCAGCAGTCCATCATTGGCGGCATCATCGGTTTGTTCCTGTTCGTTCCCCTGTATGCCTTGCGGGCCATGGGGGCCGGTGATGTCAAATTTTTCGCTGTGCTGGGAGGTCTGCTGGGGCCGCAGTATCTGATTCCGCTCTGGCTGATCGGCAGTCTGTTGGCAGGCGCGCATGCCGGCGCCATTTATTTGTCGCGACAGGGAATGATCTACCTGCCGCTGGGTTTGTATCGAGTCATCGAAAAAGTGCAAGGCAGCGCGTTATATCGTCGTATGTGTAATGAAAGGCAAGGACGTCAAGGCATTCCGTATGCGGCCTATTTGGCCATCGCCGCTATCCTGACGATGGCATATTGGTCGAGGTGAAACAGAAAGCGCGGGTATCGAGGAGGCAATCATGCTGATGTCGACCAGATTACTCAGGCAGGAGCGAACCGCTGCCCGGCGGCAGCATGGCGTTGCCGCGCTGGAATTCGTTCTTGTTTTTCCGGTTTTCTTTATCGTTTTTTACAGCATCGTCACGTATGGCCTGATTATGGTGGCACAGCAATCGATCTCTCTGGCGGCCAGCGAAGGCGCGCGCGCCGCCATGCGCTATACCAATAATGAAGCCATACGCACTATCAATGCGCGAAATGCGGCAATCGGCATCAACAGCGCGGCGTCATGGCTTGCCGGGCGGCTGGTTTTCACCGGCACCCTGCTTCCGGCCTGTCCCTACAATGCCAGTGGAGGAAGTTGTTACCGGGTGACCGTCACCTATCCCAACTACCGGCAGAACCCGCTGGTGCCTTTGGTGCTCGGTTCGTTCATGGGTGTACTCGTCCCCAGCCAGTTGAGCAGTTCCGCCGTGGTGCAGATCAGCTGACAAATTACTGGAGGTGGTCATGAGGGGAGTGCTTGTATGAGTAAACTGACGAAAATAATGGCAGCGGTATTGATCTTGCTGGCGCTGGGGATGGCAGTACTGGCCTGGTGGATGGGACGCCAGCCAGTGGTCCCTCCCGCAAACGCTCCTGCGGCCAAGAGCATCACTTATGCCAATGTCGTGGCGGCAAAAAAACTGGAGATGGGGAAACCGATCAGCGCCGGTGACCTCAAGCTGCTCGATTTGCCGACGGCTGTCGGCGGCGCATACCAGAATATTGGCAGCGTGGTCGGAAAAATCCCGGTCGCCGATATTCCTGCCGGGACGCTGATCATGGAAAACAGCCTGGTGCGCGGACTGGCGCTGCAGCTTGCAGCCGGCGAGCGTGCGGTGGCGGTGCCGGTCGATGAAGTCGTTGCCGCTGGCAACAGGATCGAGGCAGGCGATTATGTCGATGTGTTTTTTACGCTGAAACAGAGTCAGGGGAGTCAGGGAGCAGGTAGTGCGGAAATAGGGAAAAGTCAGGCGCGGCTATTGGCGTCACGACGCCGGGTGCTGGTGTATGGCGCCAGCACGATCGGCGAGGTGAAAAGCGGTGCTGATGTCTTGTCTGGAAATACGAATCGGGCGCAGGCGCGCACGGTCGTGTTGGCGACGCCGGTCGATCAGGTCAATCCGCTGTTGCTGGCCATGCAGAACGGCAAGCTGACTTTGGCATTGCGGCATCCGGAGGATGCTGGCATGGCTGATGGCAGCCTGTTTGCAGCGCCGGCCAGGGTACTGGGCGGCAGGCCGGAATTGTCCGGCACGCAAAAGGATGCATTGAAGACCGTCGACAACCAGGCATTTGCCGGTATCGATCTGTTCAGCTGGAGCGGCAGCGCTGCTTATCCTGGCAAGGCCTCCCGCTTCGTCAGCGGCACAGAAAAAAGAGTGACCAGAACGCTGGAAGTCATTCAGGGCAGCAAACAGGTAAACGTCGATTTCTGATTGCGCCGCTGGCCTGCATCAGGCCAGCGGATATGGGAAACAGGGATGGGGAACAACATGAGCATGCGCAAGATCATTGTTATCGTAACCAGCCTGTTGTGGATGATGTCGGCCATGGCAGATGAGGCCAGTTTGCAGATCGGCGTACATGAGCAGCGCGAACTGCCCATTTCCGACGGCCTCGAACGTATCGCCGTCGCCAATCCGGAGGTGGCTGACATCGTCGTTTCGCGCGGTTCCGCGCAACGTCAGGGCAGTGTGCTTCTGATCGGCAAGAAAAGCGGCGCGACCACTGTCACGGCATGGCAGCGTGACGGCAGCAGCCGCATCTGGCAAGTCACGGTGCTCAGTCAGTTACAGCAGCAGCATCCGCCAGAGCCGGGCGGCGCCGAACTGCACATCAATGACGACAACGCCTTGCTGGTCGGCCAATCGCCTTCGCTGATCGAGCATGTTTTCCTTGGCGCCGTCGCTGCCCATGCCGTCGGCAAGGACAAACTGCTGGACACCGCCACGGTTGCCACCGGCGGCATGGTGCAGATTGATGTGAAAATCGTCGAATTCAGCAAAAATGTGCTGAAAGAAGCCGGCTTCGGCTTCCTGTTCAATCAGACGCGCGGCAACTTCAGCTTTACACTGGATAACAATCTGCTGTCCAGCATACTGGTGACGCCGGCGACTTCCGCGTTCAAGCTGGTGACCGGTTTAGCGCGCGGCAGCTTCGATCTGAGCACCACCCTGCAACTGATCGAAGCCAACGGTCTGGCCCGGGTGCTGGCCCAGCCATCGCTGAGCGCCCTGTCCGGGCAGACTGCCAGCTTTCTTGCCGGCGGCGAGCTGCCGATTCCGCAGTCGGCCGGCCTAGGCAGCACGAGCATCGTTTATAAACCGTTCGGCATCGGCCTCACCGTGACGCCGACCGTGCTGGCGGCCAACCGTATCGCCCTGAAGGTGGCGCCGGAAGCCAGTGACCTGGATTATGCCAACGCGATGGTGAGCAACGGGGTATCGATTCCAGCGATTACCATGCGCCGCACGGAAACCACCATCGAACTGGGTGATGGCGAAAGCTTCATCATTGGCGGCCTGGTGTCGCACACCACTAAAGCCAGTGTCAGCAAACTGCCTTTCCTTGGGGATCTGCCGATCATCGGCGCCTTTTTCCGCAATATGAGCTATAGGCAGGATGACAAAGAACTGGTGATCGTCGTCACGCCGAAGCTGATCAATCCGATTGCCAAAGATACGGCGCTGATCATGCCGGGCGCCGTGCAGGAAAAACGCGACACGCCGACCAATGCGTGGGGTGCTTATCTGCTGGGAATCGGCAGTAGCGACGATTTGCCTGGTTTTTCGAAATGACCGTGGAGATGTCCGGTGAATTCTTTGATGGGTAAGCCCAATCCTGATACCGGCGCGACGCCAGCTACCGGCCGTTATGTCTTTTGTTCGTCCAATGACGAGCATGCTGGTTGGCTGGCCCAAGCGCTGGATGAGTGGCAGATACAGCAACAGGAACTGCTCCCTTTGCCGCAGCTGCTTGCCCGCATCGAGGAATCCGGACCGTGGCTGGTTTTTCTGGATTTCTCCGGAAATTGCGGCAGCAAGATTGCCGACTGCACGGCAGACATGGTCGCACTGGCGCAGGAACTGAAAAAAAAGATGCCGCATTGCCTGCTCATCGCGGTGGGCACCATGAATCATCCGGAAGGAACGATAGCAGCCCTGCGGGCGGGCGTCCATTGCTTCATCGATATGTCGGCTGCTCCGCAGGAAGCGCGCGGGGTGATGCGCAAGTTGATGACGGTATCCTCCACCGCCACTGCCGCCGCCGTTACCGATTCGCAGTATGGCAGCCTGATCGCCCTGCTAGGCGCGCGCGCCGGCATCGGTACGACCACTCTGGCGGTGCATCTGGCTGATTTTTTGCGCCGGCAAAAAATCGCCGGGCGGGACGAATGCCGTGTCGCCCTGCTCGATCTGGGATGGCCGGCGGGCGATGGTCAACTGTATCTGAATGTTTCCGGTCATTTCTATTTTACTGATGTCGTCAGTAATCGTCATCGTCTGGACCAGACCCTGATCCAGACTGCGCTGGCGCACAGTCAGAGCGGCATCGGCGTCATTTCCCTGCCGCGTGCCCTGCGCTGGATGGACGATCTGAGCGATGCCGATATGGTCGTGGCGCTGACGCTGCTGCGTTCGTATTTTGATGTGCTGGTGATGGATCTGGGCGGTCTACCGGATCCGGCGCTGGCAATCAGAATGGCTGCCGCGGCGGATAAGACATGGCTGTTGTCCGACCAGAGCACAGGCTCCCTAGTGTCGCTGGCGGCATTGATTGCCGAATTCGACAGACAGGGCGGTCAACGCACGGCAGAGCGGCGCCTGATCGTCAACCGTTACCACAAGCAGTACGGGATGAGCGCCGAGCAGATTGCCGGGCGATTCCAGCTGGAACTGATCGCGGCGATACCGGACCGGACAGCAGCTTTGATGGGCAGCGCCAATCAAGGCAAGCTGCTGCACCAGGTCGCCGGTAACGACCCTTACCTGGAAGCGCTCGCGAAACTGGCGGAGGAGATTCCGGGCGTGACTGTGAAACGGAGCGGCATCGGCGCATTGTCGAGCTGGTTGTCCGGCACCCTGTTCGATAAACAGCGAGCGGTATGGCAGAAATAAGGAGGCAGCGACATGAGCGATTACATAGAGCTGGCAGGCGGTAACGAAGCTTTTGTCAACACGCAAAGGTTTCAGGACATCAAGACGGCTGCCTATGACAACCTTCTCACGCGGATCGAAGAACTCGGCGCGGAATTCGGCCGCTGGTCGCGTTCGGCGATACAGCAGTTCGTCAATCTGGATGTCGATGGTTTTGTTCGTCTGCGGCGCATTCCGCTCAACGAAAGCGAAGTCCGGCTGATTGCCGATGCCTTGACCAAGGAGCTGGCCGGGCTGGGGCCGCTGGAAGACCTGCTGAATGATGCCGCTGTCGAGGATATTCTGATCAACGGTTATAACGACGTGTTTGTTTCCCGCCATGGCGTGCTGGAACGGGAAACCCTGCGCTTCACCGACAATAATCATCTGTTGCGCATCATTCGTCGCATCCTGGCGCCGCTCGGACGCCGCCTGGATGAGTCGAATCCCATGGTCGATGCGCGTTTGCCGGACGGCGGCCGTCTCAATGTCGTGATTGAACCGCTGGCGGTGGATGGCCCGATGGTATCGATCCGCAAGTTTCGCAAAGAACCGCTGAAACCAGCCGACCTGCTGCAACTCGGCACCCTCAACGAGCAGTTGTTTGTCCTGCTGGAGCAGGCGGTCAAAGCGCGCTGCAATATCCTGATTTCCGGCGGCACCAGTTCCGGCAAGACTTCGCTGCTCAATGCCCTGGCTTTCTTCATCTCCGTGAATGAACGGGTCGTGACCATCGAAGACACCGCTGAACTTTCCCTGAGCCATCCGCATGTGGTGCGCCTGGAGTCGCGCGTGGGCAGTTTCGAAGGCACGGGCGTGGTGACTATTCGCGATCTGATCCGCAACAGCCTGCGCATGCGTCCGGATCGCATCGTCGTCGGTGAAGTGCGTGGCGCGGAAGTCCTGGAAATGCTGCAAGCCATGAATACCGGACACGATGGGTCGATGGGCACCATCCATGCCAACACGCCGCGCGAATGCCTGTACCGGATGGAAATGCTGGCAGGTTTCGCCGGTTTTCAGGGCAGCGAATCGAGTCTGCGGCGGCAGATTGCCGGCGCGATCGACTTCATCGTGCAGATCGCCCGTCTTTCCAACGGTCTGCGGCGTATCGTGTCGATTACCGAAATCACCGGCGTCAGCGACAACATCATCACTATCCAGGAACTGTATCGCCACGAAACCCGCACCGCGCCCAATGGCGAAGACATGGACTGCTGGGTGTCGCTGGGCATACCGCCGCATTCGCCGAAACTGAAAAAGCGGAGCCAGTCGCAAACGCCGGCTACTGGCAATCCGCCACGGAGAGATTGATGGTCGCGCCGGCATTATGGCTGACGGCGGCGGCCATACTGCTGTTGGCAATCGGCATCCTGCTGTGGCAGAACGCCAGAGCATTGCGGCATCGGCATGCCGCTTCGATATTCGTCGATCAGCAGATACGCAAGCTGATGCCGCAGCCTGAAGTGGAAACGGTGGGCGTGGCGGATCAGCCGGTATTTCTGGCGTTGCTCAGCGGCTTTCGCCCGTGGCGTCATTTCTTTCTGCGCGCCGGCGTCACGCCAGGAGTCCACCTGTATACCCGCCTGCTGCTGCCGGCGCTGGCGCTGGCGACGCTGGCTGCCATCTTCGGTGGCGTCCTGGCCATGACAGGCATCCTGTCGCTGTATATCGTGCTGGTCTATTTGTATTGGTGGTTGAAAATCGTGCGCCGCCAACAAAAAATGGTACATCAGTTGTCGTCCTTTCTGGACACAATGGTGCGCCTGACGACGATAGGCAACAGCCTGGAATCTGCTTTCCAGGCAGCGCTGCTGACAGTTGATGCGCCGTTGCAGGAGCCGCTGAACCGCGCCAACCTGTTCATACAGGCGGGCAGGGAACTGGAACCTGCCCTAGTTCAGGAAGCCCGTATTTTTGATCTGACCGAGCTGGAACTGATCGCTGTCGTCATGGGCGTGGCCCTGCGTTTCGGCGGCAGGGCGGATATGGTGCTGGAGCGCATGGCTTTTTTCATACGGGACCGTGAACAGGCGCAGAACGAATTGCGGGCGCTCTCTACCGAGATCCGCTTGTCGGCGTGGGTATTGGGGCTGATGCCGATAGCGCTGGGTATTTTCATGATCATTTTCAACAATCAAATGTTCACGATGATGTGGAACGATGATGTGGGGAAAAAAATGCTGCTCGGCGCGGTTGTCCTGGAAGTCGTCGGCGTTTATTGGCTGTACCGGCTGGCCAAATCGATATGAGGAAAATATGAAACAGGAAAGCCTGATCATCCTTGCCTTGCTGCTGCTGGCGGTGGCAGTCATGCTGATCGCCATTGGTCTGCTGCGGAGCGACTGGCAAGGGCGCCGCAGTGAAAAAATATTGAATCAGCGCATCGATATCGGGCAGCAGCGGGAAGCAGAGCCGCCGCTGCTCCCGTTGCGACAACGCTGGGTGGATTATCTGGTGCGTCATGGCGAACAGTGGATCAATACCTCGCTGGGCAGACAGCTCGTCGCCGAGGAAGACCAGCAGTTACTGGATCAGTGCGGCGTCAATGACAACCGTGGAAAGGCTTTATTTTTCGCCACGCGCGCGTTACTCGGCGCGGGCATTCCCTTCATTGCCTGGATCGTGTACGCCGACCAGGATGTCGAGTATTTGCTGACGATAGGCTTTTTCGGTTTCGCCATCGGCTACATGGCGCCGAAATGGGCCATGCTGGCCATGGCAAAACAGCGGCGCCGCCAGGCCGCCGAAGAATTGCCGCTGCTGATCGATCTGCTGCGTCTGTTGCAAGGCGTGGGTTTGTCCATCGATCAAAGTCTGCATGTGATGGAAAACGAATTCACGCGGACGCTGCCGGTCCTGAGCAAGGAGCTACAGATTGCCGCGCAGCAATACATGAATGGCCGCACGCGCGAACAATCGCTCAAGCGCTTTGGCACCGTATTCGACAATGACGACATGCATGCCGTCGGGCGCCTGATCGTACAGGTGGATCGCTATGGCGGCGCGGTACAGCAGCCGTTACAGCAGTTCGGCGAAAGAATCCGTGAGCAGCGCAAGATGGACATGAAAGAAGCCATTGGCAAGCTGACCGTGAAAATGACCGGCGTCATGGTGCTGACCTTGTTGCCCGGCCTGCTGATCATCACCGGCGGCGCCGGTTTTCTTGCCATCATCCGCATACTCTCCAAGGTGGGAACATGATTGTCAGACCAATAAGCGCGGCAGGAAAAGCCTGCCTGTTCATGATGCCTTTGCTGGCATCGCTGAACGGCTGCGCCCAATTCGATATTTTCAGCGGTGGCCGTGCGGCGCAAAACGAGGCGACATTACGCCAGCAGCAGGAGCAGGAAAAGCCAGTCCTGGACAACGGGCAGGTGTATCTGGAGATGATACGCAAACTGCAGGAAAACTCCCTGTACTTCGCATCGCTGGCGCATCTCGATGCTTATCAAAAGACTTACGGCATCTCGCCTGAAGTGCGGCGCATGCGTGCCGATGCCCTGCGCCAGACCGGCGACGCGGACGCCGCCCAAGCGCTGTACCGGCAGCTGCTGTCGAGTACCGAGGCGGCAAGGGCATGGCATGGTCTTGGCTTGCTGGCGGCGCAGCGCGGCGACTATGCGGCGGCGGTGAAAGGTTTCAGGGAAGCCAGTTGGCGCGATCCCATCGATGCGGCCGTGCAGAGCGATCTGGCTTATGCCCTGTTGCGCAGTGGCGAACGCAAGGCAGCGTGGCTGCCGTTGATGAAAGCCGCCGAACTGGCGCCGGACAATCACAGGGTCATCAGTAATCTGGCCTTGTTTCTATTGTTGACCGGCGAGGCCGGCAAGGCCGAAGAGATGATGCACAAGGCAAATATCCCCGCCCATGCGCAGGCCGAAGTGTTGCGTCAGGCAAGGCAGATCAGCGCAAAGGAAACGCCGCTACCGTTACCGGAAAACGCCGTCGGGGAAATCGCGGCAACAGTGACAGACGCCACAGATGCCGATCGCGAGGGCAGCAGTTTGCTGCTGCCGATGCCGGAACGATTACGCCGCGCTTTCTATCTGGAGCGCATGACCATGGAATGAGAGGAGTATCGATGATGTCGATCAATATATCTGGCCATATCGGCAAAGCTGTTTTCCTGGGATGGATGCTGCTCTGTTCCGGCGCGCTGCCGGTGGCGACCGCGCAGCCCGCATCGGAAGAGGCGCATTTTTCTCCAGCGCCGGCGCTGCCGCAAGTCGGCGATGCCACGATGGTTTTGCTGGGCATGCAGGCGGACGGCAGCGCGGCAGCGCCCACTTTGCCCATGCTGGGCGTGACGGCGGAGCTGAGCTGGCAGCGCTATCTCGATAGTTACAAGCATCCCATCCCCGAGTTTTATGAAAACAAGATTCAAAAAATCGGCAGCGGCGACAGCGGCCAGTGAGATCGTCATGAAACATCGCTCATCGTTCCCGGTGTCCGGTCTGCCGGTGCGTCATCGGCAGCAGGGTTCCATCGTCGTACTGACGGCTGTGTTCATCCCGCTCATGATCATCCTGCTGGCATCGATCGACATCGGTTATCTGTTCTTCCAGAAACGTGAATTGCAGAAAGTAGCGGATATGTCCGCGATCGCGGGGGCGCAGCAACTGTCGAAATCGGGCGCTTTGCCGAACGATCGATGCGCGTCGGTGTATCAGGTCGCCACCGCGAACGCGCAGAGCGCGCAAAAATTTACCGGCACGATGGCCGTCTCCTGCGGCAACTGGGACCCGGTGGCGAACGCCGCGCCGCAGTACTATCTGGCGTATGCTGGAGGCGTCACGCCGGCCGGAAAGCCGCAGCCGAATGCCGTCAGTGTGCAGCTGACGCGCTCGTTCGGCAGTTTTTTCGGCGCCTGGGCCGCGCAGCAGGTCAGCGCTTCGGCGATTGCAAAGTCGTCCTCGTCCACACCGAACGCGGTTTTCTCCATCGGCTCCAGGTTGTTGCAGGTCAACAATGGCGTAGTGCCGGGTTTGCTCTCCGCGTTGGGCGTCAATATCAGCGGCAGCAGTCTGCTTTCCTACAACGGTCTCGCCAATGTGTCAATGACGCCCAGCGGCCTGCTCAATGCGCTGGGATTCCAGATTCCGCTGACGGCCGATGTCGGCACGATCAAACAGGCGGTGCTGCTTAATACCTCGGGTTGCAGCAATGGCGCCTGCACGCTGGAAACTGTGCTGGGCGCCATGTCCACTGTGCTCGGCCAGCAGAATCTGATCAGCGCGCTCGGCCTTCAGGCTTCGGGCGGTCAGCTGGTCCAGATCCTCTCCGACGGCAGTGGCCGCGGCGGTTTGTTTACACTGGTGGATACGGCCAACGGTCAGGCCGCGCTACAGGCCGACGTCAATGCCCTGCAATTGTTGACGACCGCCATCGGTGTCGCCAACGGTCATCGTTTCGGCAGTCTGGGGCTTGCTGTCAGTGTGCCGGGACTCGTCAATAACACGATACAGGCCGGCATCGTCGAACCGCCCTCGATAGGCATAGGCGGTGTGGGCGCGACGGCCTATACGGCGCAGGTCCGGCTGTATAGCGAGATCAAGACCGTCATCTCGCCGCTGCTCGGTGTCGACCTGCCGCTGGTCATCGATGTTGTCAATGGTCTGGGTACGATCACCGACATGTGTCACATCAAGGATAGCGCGGGTAACGATACCGCCACGATCGCCGTCTCGGCGCCACTGCTCGAGGCCTGTGTGGGTGGCATCACTTCCGGCGCGGCCTTTTCGACGACAGGATCGTGTGACAGCCAGCTTCAGCCGGCGACTCTGGTCAATGTCCTGGGCCTGCTCAAACTGAATACCCGCGTTGTGATTCCCGCCTTGCCCAATACCGGCAGCGTGACGCTCAGCAAGGGACAAACGCTCACCATAGGCGGCAATGTCCTGCAGATCGGCACTACGGTCAGCAATCTGTTCCGGGCGGTGCTGGCGGACATACTGGGCCAGCTGCTGGGCCAGGGGCAGGGCGGCGTGACCCCCGGCACGTTGGCAACAATGCTGCTCAACCCGACTGGCAATGTGCTTGAGCCCCTCGCTAAGGCCCTCGCTGACCTGAATACCCTCCTGATTAACCTCCAAGGTTTTGCCAATGGCTTGAACGATGGCAGCCCGCTTGCCAGCATCGGCAATCTGGTCGGCGGACTGCTTAACAGCGTCACCGGCCTGCTGGGAAATCTGTTGGGCGATGTCGTTTGCCGGGTAAGCAGCTTAGGTAGTCCCACCTACACCGCCACGTACAACCAATGTGCGCTGGCCAAACAATTGAGCGGCGGCAATGGCACGGTCCCGAATGTGCTGCTGGTCCTGCTCGGTTTGGTGCAGTATGTGCTGGCGCCACTACTCGATCAGGTGGGCGCTGCTCTGTCGAGCGCGCTGGGCAGTCTGCTCGGCCTCGATCTGGGCCAGGTGGATGTGACCTTGATCGATCTCAACTGCGGCAGCGGCGCTGGTGTCGATCTGGTGTATTAGCGTGTCAACGACAAGGGATGCCCGATCATGAAAAACACAGGATGCCTGAACCGGCTGCGCCGTCATTTCGCTTTCGAGCATCTGGTGACGCCGCTGCTGATCAGGCTGAGCTATGGGGTGGGGCTGGTGGTGATCGTCAGCGCCGGCCTGGGGGCGCTGTTCGCCGCGTTCACCCTGCCGGAAAACAGCGTCCCGCGCGCTGCGCTGACAGTGGGCGCCACCCTGCTGGCGCTGGTGTTGTGGCGCTTGCTCGCTGAGCTGTGGATGCTGGCCTTCCATCTGCATGCGCGGCTGGTCGAGATTCGCGAGCTGCTGCCGCAGCAACGCGCCGAAAGCAAAGCCGAACCGGAAACGCATCACGCTGCAATCACATTGGCGGCTGCACCCGAGAAGGAAGCACGATGAAACACAAAGCGTCCCAGGAACATATTGATGTGCATGTCTGGGAAGGAAAATCCGATATTTTCGACCGTATCGCGCGCTGCCTCGCCAGCTTCGAAATCGATGTCATTCGTGCCGACCATCTGGATCTGACACAGGGACAGGTATCGCTGACGCCGTCGCTGGCGATTATTTCGGTGACCGCGATCGATTGTTCCGGCTTCAATGTCGCCGAATGGCAAAAAATGCATGGCATGCCGGTGATCTGGGTTGCGGAAGCGCCGCGCGCTTACGATTCACGGGTATACCCGCCGGAATATTCGCATATCCTGATGTTCGATTTCAGCTGTTCGGAACTGCGCCGCCTGGTATGGCGTCTGGCCGGAGAAATGCGCAGCCATCCCATGAGCGCACAACCGCGCGATCCCCTGATCGCCGAATCCGCCATCATGCAAACCCTGCTGAAGGAGGCGCATGTCTTTGCCGACTGCGATTCCAATGTCTTGATCACCGGCGAGACCGGCGTCGGCAAGGAACGTATTGCGCGCTTGCTGCATGACCATCACCGCCGCTATGGACAGGGGCCGTTCGTCGCCGTCAATTGCGGCGCGATTCCGGATGGCTTGTTCGAGTCGCATTTCTTCGGTCACGCCAAAGGGGCGTTCACCGGCGCCGTGCTGGCGCACAAGGGTTATTTCGAACAGGCCGACAAGGGTACGCTGTTTCTGGACGAGATCGGCGATCTGCCGCTCTATCAGCAGGTCAAGCTGCTGCGCGTACTGGAGCAGAACAAGGTGACGCGCCTGGGTTCCACCATGGAAACCAGTGTGGACTTCAGGCTGGTGACCGCCACCAACCGCAATCTGCGGGAGCTGGTGCGGCAAGAGCTGTTCCGCTCCGATCTGTATTACCGGATGGCGGTGATCGAACTGCATGTTCCCAATATGGAAGAACGCGGCGCGATCGACAAGGTGGCTATTTTTACCTCCGTCGTGACGCGCTTGCTCGGCGCCGCCGGCAATGAAGCACGCGAACAGGCCTTGCTGCCGGAGATTCCCGACTGGCTACTGCAATTGATCGCGCAGACGCGGTTCAATGGTAATGTCCGTGAGTTACGCAATATCGCAGAGCGCATCGCGATTATTCATCGCCAGTTCGGCGACTGGGACCGGGACGCCATCGAGCGTGTGTTCAGCCTGGAAAGGGACAGCCGCATGGAAGACGACGGCAGTGACGAGCACGGAAAAAAGTGGGGCAGCGCTGATCACAGTGACCGCGCCAGAATCATCGAGGCGCTCAATGCGCACAACTGGCGGCGTCAGGATACCGCGCATTATCTGAACATCAGCCGCAAGGTGTTATGGGAAAAAATGCGCAAACTCCAGATCATCGATGGCGACCAGGCGCTTGCCGGGGAGAACGAACCATGATGCAAAATGAGCGCCGATATTGTCTATATAATGAGAGCTTCTTGGAGAGGACGGGCAAACCGCTCTCATCCGCAGTATCAGTCAATCAGGTAAAGGATCAACATGCTCTCCTGGAAGGATGAAGTGAAGGAAGCGCCGGCGTCGTATGCGGCCAGCCGTGTCGATATCGCTGACAAGCGCATCATCAATGGCCATACTGACGTCAACCAGCTGGTTCCGTTCAAATATAAATGGGCCTGGGACAAGTACTTGGCCGGTTGCGCCAACCACTGGATGCCGCAGGAAATCAATATGCAGCGCGACATCGAGCTGTGGAAAAATCCGAACGGCCTGACCGAAGACGAGCGCCGTCTGGTCAAGCGCAACCTCGGTTTCTTCGTCACCGCCGATTCGTTGGCCGCCAACAATATCGTGCTCGGCACCTACCGACACATCACGGCGCCGGAATGCCGCCAGTACCTGCTGCGCCAGGCGTTCGAAGAAGCCATCCACACACACGCTTACCAGTACATCGTCGAATCGCTCGGTCTGGACGAAGCCGAAATTTTCAACGCCTATCATGAGGTGAAGTCGATTCGCGACAAGGATGAATTTCTGATTCCTTTCATCAACACACTGACCGATCCGCAGTTTCGCACCGGCACCATTGAGAACGACCAGAAGCTGCTGAAATCGCTGATCGTTTTCGCCTGCATCATGGAGGGCCTGTTCTTCTATGTCGGCTTCACGCAGATCCTGGCGCTCGGCCGTCAGAACAAGATGACGGGCGCGGCTGAACAGTACCAGTACATCCTGCGTGATGAATCGATGCATTGCAATTTCGGGATTGATCTGATCAACACGGTGAAGATGGAAAACCCGCATTTGTGGACAGCGGAATTCAGAAACGATATTAAATCGTTGTTTTCAAGCGCAGTGGAGTTGGAATATCGCTACGCAGAGGATACAATGCCGCGAGGTGTGCTAGGTTTGAATGCACCGATGTTCAAAGCTTATTTGCGCTTCATCGCTAATCGTCGCGCGCAGCAGATCGGACTTGATCCACTGTTCGCGCAGGAAGAAAATCCGTTTCCGTGGATGAGCGAGATGATCGATCTGAAGAAGGAACGCAATTTCTTTGAAACTCGCGTCATTGAGTACCAGACCGGAGGCGCGCTCAACTGGGAGTGAACTGCCTGTCCTGTACTGTTTCATCGCCGTCATGACCGGGTCAGGTGAAAAACCTGAGGTTTTCTGAAGGCGCTGGCGTGTGATTCGCTGGCGTTTTTTTTAGGTGTCGTGTCCCTGAATGGGGCAGAGGGCTTAGCCAAGATAGCTGAAGTGCTGCATGGTGAGGGGGTGCAGCAGTTCAGCTGGTGCCGGATTCATTAGCGCAAGCAGAAGTCTGCCTGTGCCGATGAATAACCCGTCCGCATTATCGCGATGATGCAGACGGGTTGCTTGAATCAAGCTTGATTTTTTCCATCATGTGAAAAAGGAGAAACACAATGGCAACAGCAGCGAAGAAAGCAGCGGCGCCCAAGAAGCCGGCAGCGAAGAAAGCGACGGCGGTCAAGAAAAAAACCGTCGCGGCCAAGAAGCCGGCAGCGAAGAAAGTGACGGCGGCCAAGAAAAAAACCGTCGCGGTCAAGAAGCCGGTAGCGAAGAAAGCGACGACGGTCAAGAAAAAAACCGTCGCGGCCAAAAAGCCGGTAGCGAAGAAAGCGACGACGGCCAAGAAAAAAGCCGTCACGGCCAAGAAGCCGGTAGCGAAGAAAGCAGTAGCGTCGGTGGTGAAGACTGTGCTGAACCAGGCAGCAGCCTGGCCGTTTCCAACCGGTACGGCACGTCCATAACAGACCGGGCCAGGCCCCTGGTGGTCGGACGCGATACCGCTGCGTGACTTTGTCATGCAGCGGTCTTTTTATGCGTCTGCTTTGTTCAACGCGAACATTTCCTGTTTTGCAGATCCAGTTGCTGCTGACTGCGGTTCAGCGGATGAGAAGCCGTACCTGTTTTTCGCTTACCTTGTGTTGCACGCCGCAAGGAAACAGGTCGCATGGTTTAGTATATGCCCCTGCGCATCGTACCCGATGCAATCGTATGGCTTCTTATGGAGAGTGAGCGTGTTGCATAGTATTTTCATGTTGGTCGTTGATACCGTTGCCAGTGTGCTGGCAGGCGTGCTGTTGCTGCGTTTCTGGATGCAGGCCGTGCGGGTGCGTCCACCCGCATCGGTGGGACAGTTCGTGCTGCACTTGTCGGACTGGCTGGTCCAGCCGCTGCGCAAGGTGTTGCCGGGGAGCGCCGGTTACGACTGGGCCAGCCTGGTCGGCGCGTTTCTGGTGGTGCTGCTGTCGGTCATTGCGGCGTCCGGATTCATGTTGGGGTCTGAGATCATTCTGTTGTCGCTGCTACGTTTTTTCCAATGGATTTTTTATGGCCTCATCATCACGTTGATCATCGAAGCCATCTTCAGTTGGCTGCATCCTGACGCGCCGCTGGCGCCATTCGTACGCGCCTTGAACAGACCTTTGCTGCGCCCTTTGCGTAGCGTGATTCCGCTGATCGGCAACGTCGATCTGTCGCCTCTGGCAGCGCTGCTTCTGTTGCAGATCGCCTTGCGTCTGCTCAGTTCCCTGCTGCTGTCCATCGGTTGACCGTTCTCCCGTTATTTTTTCCTGGCTACCCATTGCTGGAGCGCCTGTAAAGTGTTTTCGGCGTGCCTGTCCGGGCTGGGACTGCTGTATTCGTAAGTGATGGTGTGGTCCGGCGCGATCACATAGGACGTGCGGCTGGCACGGCCGGACTGCGGCATGAGCGCATCATAGGACATCATGATCTTCTGGTCGGTGTCGGCTGCCACGGCAAATTTGCTGCGGCATGCGCTGACGGAAAACCTGTTGAGGGTGTCGATGCTATCGTGGGAGATACCGATGACAGTGGCGCCGAGCGCCTCGTAACGGTCGATTGCTTCGGCGAACAGATGGGCTTCGATGGTGCAGCCGGTGGTGAAGGCAGCAGGATAGAAGTACAGCACGACAGGCCCTTTCTTGAGCGCTGTGGCCAGCGAGAAGGGTGTGATCTGGCCACCCAGCGATGCCTGCACCGAGAAATCCGGCGCTTTGTCGCCGGGCTTGAGCGCGGCCAGCGCCGCTGGTCCTGCCGACAGGACGAACAACGAAATCATGAGTCTGGAAGCGAGGTGTTTCATGGTCTATCCTTTCAATACAAGAATTGCTGCAAAACGCCACTGGTGGATCCAGACGGTCAGGTGAAACGGTAGCCGAAAGCCTGATGGAATCGTTCGTCGATTTCGGCCGGCGTCGGCGCATGGTTTTGCGGACCTTGCGAGGCAATTTTGATCGAGCCCATCACGCTGGACAAATGTCCTGTGGTGGTCCAGTCCATACCTTTGCTCAGGCCGAACAGTATACCGGCGCGGAAGGCGTCGCCGCAGCCGGTCGGGTCGGCGATGGTTTCGGCGGGCACGCAGGGAATGTCGATTTTCCGGCCGTTGGTGAAGATTTCCGCACCCAGTGCTCCGCGCGTGATGATCAGCGCCGAGACTTGCCCGGCGATCTGCTCCAGGCTCAGGCCGGTACGCGCGGCCAGCGATTCGGCTTCGTAGCCGTTGACGGTGATGTAAGTGGCCAGATCGATGAAATGTTTGAGCTCGTCGCCATTGAACAATGGAAAATTTTGGCCTGGGTCGAAAATCAGCGGGATATGCAGCGCGGCGCTGTGTTCGGCATGTTGCAGCATGGCGTCGCGGCTGTCCGGCGCCACGATGGAAAACCTGACCAGACCGGCGTCTGCGACCTTGTTCTCATGCGCGAAGCTCATGGCGCCGGGGTGGAATGCGGTGATCTGGTTATTGTCGATATCGGTGACGATGAAACATTGCGCGGTGAAGGCGCTGTCGATGACGCGGATGTTTTTTGTGGAGATGCCGAGCCTCCTGAGGCGCTCCAGGTAGTGGAGGCTGTCCTGGCCGACGGCGGCCATGATGAGCGGTTCGCCGCCGAGTAGTTTCAGGTTGTAGGCGATGTTGCCGGCGCAACCGCCGAATTCGCGGCGCATCGATGGTGCCAGAAAGGACACATTGATGTTGTGCAATTGATCGGCCAGCAGTGCTTCGGAAAAGCGGCGATCGTATTGCATGATGTTGTCGTAGGCGAGGGAGCCGCAAATAAGTGAACTCATGTCGGGGCAGCGGTTCAAGGAAAGAATAGATAGACGCGATAAGCTGAAGCGAGCGGCTGCGCCAGTTCGAAGCTCAGTTTGATCTGCTGCTCGCTTGCGCCGGGCAGACCGTCGTCGACCTGTTGTGTCGGACGCAGATATTCACGTGGGGCAAAGATGCGGCGGATGACGGTTTTTTCGCTGGCGTCGTCGAGGGTCAGTTCCAGGTGGGGCCAGGCCTGGGCATGGCGGCTGTGATTGCGCAGCAGCACCGTCAGCATGTAGATATTCCGGTGGGGCGGCACCAGTTGCATCTCGGCCGATTCCAGTGACAACTGAGCGATATTGGCGGGCAGGCTGGTCGAACAGCGCAGGACCGCGCAGGCCGACGACAGCAGCGGCTGCGTTGTGGGCAGCCAGGCGGCAATGGTGTGGTGCCAGACATGGATGGTTTGCAGCAGCAAGGTGATCGTCAGCAATACCACGCCGAGGGGTATGACGATGCGGCTGGTCCGGCGCCAGCGTTCCCGGCGCTCGGCCTGGTGGATGAAGGCGGGGATGTCGTCCGCGCCTGTTTCCGCTTTTTTTTCTGTTTCGTCTGGCACGGCCGTTGCTTTATCGGCCGTTTGCGGCGGCGCTGATGACGTGAGTGGAATCGGATGCGGCAATTCCTGTGTCAGGGTATTCGGCGTTGCCTGTTTTGCCGGCGTGCTCCAGGGAGCATCCTCGGTTTCTGCCGCGATGCGGGCAAAGTCTGCCGCCAGACTGGTTCCCGCCATCCCGGGTGGCGCCGTGGGCGTTGGCGCAGGCTGGTTTTCTGCCGGTGCCGGTATAGGCGCCGTTGCTGGTTGCTGCGTGATTTCCGGTCCGAGCAGGTGTTCGTTGCCACTGAAGACTTCTTTGCAATGACCACAGCGAACCAGGCCGTTACGTAGCTCGAGCTGGTCTTGAGTGACGCGGAATGTCGTCTGGCAGGAAGGGCATCGGGTTGCCAGAGCCATTAGTACACTCCATCAGGTTCGATGCCGCGTTGCATGATCATGCGGTCGGCGCCCGGCCGGTCAGCGCGATCCAGCCTTCGTGCCTGGCCCAGACCTTGAGCGCGATAGTGGGCGCGTAGGCGGCGATGACTGCGTCAGCTTGATGATCCAGC
>JBAPMF010000067.1:0-14126 GCA_049278475.1 Herbaspirillum sp.
CGACTGCCACCGATACCGGCGGCTCGATTCGCCAGCCGGCTGCGCTGTGCGGCGTCACCGGCATCAAGCCGACTTATGGCCGTGTGTCGCGCTACGGCATGATTGCGTTCGCGTCGTCGCTGGACCAGGGTGGCCCGATGGCCAGGACCGCTGAAGACTGCGGCCTGTTGCTCAACGCCATGACTGGTGTCGACCGGCGCGATTCGACCAGCCGCGTTGTGCCTCCGGAGGACTTCACGCGCTCGCTCGATAAGAGTCTGCAAGAGCAAGACTTGCGTATTGGTGTGCCGAAAGAGTTTTTTGGCGCCGGGCTGGCTGCCGATGTCGAGCAGACCGTGCGTGCCGCGCTCAAAGAGTATGAAAAGCTTGGCGCGAAGCTGGTTGAGATTTCTCTGCCCAACACCGGCCTGTCCATCCCGGTGTATTACGTGATTGCACCGGCCGAGGCATCGTCGAACCTGTCGCGTTTCGACGGCGTGCGTTACGGCCATCGCGCCGCCGCTTACAGGGATCTCGCCGACATGTACCGGAAGTCGCGTGCGGAAGGCTTTGGCGACGAGGTGAAGCGCCGTATTCTGATCGGAACCTATGTGCTGTCGCATGGCTACTATGATGCCTACTATCTGCAAGCGCAAAAAATCCGCCGCCTGATCACACAGGATTTCCTGCATGCGCTGACGGGTCCGAACCGTCAGTGCGACGTCATCATGGGTCCTGTGTCGCCGACTGTGGCATGGGATCTGGGTGACAAGGCCGGCGACCCGGTGGCCAGTTATCTGGCAGACATTTTTACGCTGTCGACCAGTCTGGCGGGTTTGCCCGGCATGTCGATTCCTTGCGGTTTCGGCCAGGGCGAAAAAAACGGCAAGCGTCCAGTCGGCCTGCAAATCATCGGCCGCCATTATGATGAAGCGCGCCTGCTCAATGTCGCGCATCGATACCAGCAAGCCACTGACTGGCATCTGCGCATGCCGGCTTGATGCCGCTATGCAGAATCTGAAACAGGGAAAGAATCAGCGGGGAATACTATGCAGTGGGAAGTCGTCATCGGTCTGGAAACGCACGCGCAGCTTGCTACCGCATCCAAAATTTTCAGCGGCGCGTCAACCCGGTTCGGCGCTGCGCCCAACACGCAGGCCAGCCCGGTCGATCTGGCATTACCGGGCGTGTTGCCGGTGCTTAACAAGGGTGCGGTCGAATGCGCGATCCGGTTTGGTCTGGCGATTGGCGCGACGATCGCGCTGCGCTCGGTATTCGCGCGCAAGAATTACTTTTACCCCGATCTGCCGAAAGGTTATCAGATCAGCCAGTTTGAAAACCCGGTGGTTCAGGGCGGCAAGATTTCTTTCATACTCGAAAAAGACGGCAAGGCAGAAATCAGGACGATTCAACTGACCCGCGCCCACCTCGAAGAAGATGCCGGCAAATCGCTGCATGAAGATTATCAAGGCATGACTGGCATCGACCTCAACCGCGCCGGCACGCCGCTGCTGGAAATCGTCACCGAACCCGACATGCGCAGTGCCGCCGAAGCCGTCGCTTACGCCAGGGCCTTGCACTCGCTGGTGATGTGGCTGGGCATTTGTGACGGCAATATGCAGGAAGGCTCGTTCCGTTGCGATGCCAATGTCTCGGTGCGTCCGCTCGGACGGCAGGAATTCGGCACGCGTTGCGAGATCAAGAATCTGAATTCCTTCCGTTTCATGGAAGATGCGATCAACTACGAAGTGCGCCGCCAGATCGAACTGATCGAAGACGGCGGTGCCGTGGTGCAGGAAACCCGTCTCTACGATCCCGACAAAAAAGAAACCCGCTCCATGCGCAGCAAGGAAGATGCGCAGGATTATCGTTACTTCCCCGATCCCGACCTGCCGCCACTGGTGATTGCGCAGGAAGAGATCGAGCGTGTCCGGGCAGACATGCCGGAATTGCCGGATGCGATGCGTGAGCGCTTCGTCAGCGATTACGCCCTGCCCGAATACGACACCATCGTGCTGACGCAATCGAAGGCGATGGCGTCCTATTTCGAGGCGGTGGTCGCCGCCACCGGCAAGGAGCAAGCCAAAGCCGCAGCCAACTGGCTCATGGGCGACGTCGCCTCCATGCTCAACCGCGCAGACATCGACATCGCCGCCGCGCCGGTCAGTGCCGTGCAACTGGCGCTGCTCTTGAAGCGTATCGCCGACGGCACGATTTCCAGCAAAATCGCCAAGGAAGTATTCGCTGGCATGTGGGAAGCGCAGTCGGACAAAGCCATGCTGGCTGACGACATCATCGATGCTAGGGGTTTGCAGCAGATCTCCGACAGCGGCGCCCTGGTAGCGATTGTCGATCAGGTGCTGGCAGCCAATGAAAAGTCGGTGGCGGAGTTTCTTTCCGGCAAGGAGCAGGCCATCAATGCGCTCATCGGCCAGGCCATGAAGCTGAGCAGAGGCAAGGCCAATCCGGCGCAATTGATGCAATTACTGCGCAAGAAACTGGGTGGTTGTTGAGAGTCAGACGGCAATGATCAGCCTAGCAGGCGCTGCCAGATTGCCATGGTCGCGCCCGCCTGGTTCAGTGTGTAGAAATGCAGGCCCGGCGCGCCGCCTTCGAGCAACTGTTCGCACAATTGCGTGACCACATCGAGACCGAAAGCGCGAATCGACTCGGCATCATCGCCATAGCTGGCCAGCCTGAGACGAATCCAGCGCGGGATTTCCGTGCCGCACATGTCGGAAAAACGCATCAGTTGCGCATAGTTGGTGATCGGCATGATGCCAGGCACGATCGGCACGTTCACATTCAGTTTCTGCGTTTCATCGACGAAATTGAAATAGGCGTCGGCGTTATAGAAATACTGTGTAATTGCCGCATCGGCGCCGGCCTGTACTTTGCGCGCAAAGTGCTGAATATCATCCCGTGGCGATCTGGCCTGGGGATGCGTTTCCGGGTAAGCGCCGACCTCGATATAAAACCAGTCGCCGGTTTCCTTACGGATGAACTCGACCAGTTCGCTGGCATAACGGCATTCCCCACCCGCCACATCGACTGCGCCGAAGCCGCTCGGCAAATCGCCGCGCAGTGCGACCAGCTTGTTGATGCCATGTGACTGGTATTCCGTCAGGATGTCACGCAAAGCCGCATGCGAACTACCGATGCAGGACAGGTGCGGTGTGGCGACATGGCCTTCGCGCATGATTTCCAGCACGGTATCGAGTGTACCCCGCTGGGTTGAACCGCCAGCGCCGAACGTGACTGAAAAATACTTCGGTCGCAGTTCGGCCAGTCTGGCGTGGGTGGCGCGCAGTTTTTCTGTGCCTTCGGGTGTCTTGGGCGGGAAAAACTCGATGCTGAAATTATGTTGTGTCATGACAATGCGATCCAAAAACGGTCAAGGTATCCATCCATCATTGACTGTGGGCGGAACTCAGCAATAGCGTGGATAGCGCCCAGGAAACGATGCTGTACAGCACAGCGCCGCCGACGGCCGACCAGAAACCCGCGACATGGAAACCGCCGACCAGCTGCGCCACTATCCAGAACATCAGGCCGTTGATCACGAAAATGAACAGGCCGAGCGTCAGCAGTGTCACCGGCAGGGTCAGCACGACCAGTACCGGACGCACCAGCGTATTGACGAAGCCGAGGATCAGCGCGGCAATCAGAGCCGAGCCGAAGCTGTCGACCTGTACTGAATGCATCAGGTAAGGGACGGCCAGCAAGGCCAGCGCATTGATGAGCCAGAGAGCAAACAGGCGCATGAAATTTCCTTTTGAACAGCGCGCTCGCCGGATTGCTGCGATGTGCGGCAATCCGGACGATGACAGGAAGTGTTGCCGGTTAATAACGATAATGCTCAGGCTTGTAAGGCCCTTCCGGCTTGACGCCGATGTAGACGGCCTGCTCCGCGGTCAGCGTGGTCAGTTGCGCATTGAGTTTTTTCAGTTGCAGGCGTGCGACTTTTTCATCCAGATGCTTGGGCAGCGTGTAGACGCCGACCGGATAGTTCCTGGTGTTGACGTACAGCTCGATCTGGGCGATGGTCTGGTTGGCGAAGGATGAACTCATCACGTAGGAAGGATGGCCGGTGCCGCAGCCGAGGTTGACCAGACGGCCTCCTGCCAGCAGGATGATGCGCTTGCCGTCAGGAAAGATGATGTGGTCGACTTGCGGCTTGATGTTTTCCCAGGAGTAGCGTTTCAGCGCGGCGACTTCGATTTCATTGTCGAAATGGCCGATATTGCAGACGATGGCCTGATCTTTCATCTGTTGCATGTGTTCGTGCGTGATCACATGGTAGTTGCCGGTGCAGGTGACGAAGATATCGCCGTGTGCGGCAGCGTAGTCCATCGTGACGACGCGGTAGCCTTCCATGGCGGCTTGCAGCGCACAGATCGGATCGATTTCGGTTACCCAGACTTGTGCTGACAGGGCGCGCATGGCCTGGGCCGAACCTTTGCCGACGTCACCGTAACCGGCAATGACAGCGATCTTGCCGGCGATCATGACGTCGGTGGCGCGCTTGATGCCATCGACCAGCGATTCGCGGCAACCGTACAGATTGTCGAATTTGGACTTGGTGACAGAGTCATTGACATTGATGGCTGGAAAGGCCAGCTTGCCTTCTTTGTGCATCTGGTACAGGCGATGCACGCCGGTAGTAGTTTCTTCGGTCACGCCCTTGATTTGCGCCAGACGCGAGGAATACCAGTGTTTGTGGCCGGCCAGGCGCTTTTTGATGGAGTTGAACAGGCAGACTTCTTCTTCCGAGGTCGGATCGTTCAGTACCGAGGCATCTTTTTCAGCGCGGGCGCCCAGGTGCAGCAGCAGCGTTGCATCGCCGCCGTCGTCGAGGATCATATTGGCTTGCTGGTCTTCCGCGTCTGGCCATTCGAAGATGCGATGGGTGAATTCCCAGTAATCGGCCAGCGATTCGCCCTTGAACGCGAACACAGGCGTGCCTTTGTCGGCGATTGCCGCAGCGGCATGATCCTGGGTCGAGTAGATGTTGCACGATGCCCAGCGTACCTCGGCGCCCAGCGCTTCCAGCGTCTGGATCAGTACACCGGTCTGGATGGTCATGTGGATGGAACCGGCGATGCGTGCGCCCTTGAGCGGCTGGGCGGCGGCAAATTCTTCACGGATGGCCATCAGGCCGGGCATTTCGGTTTCGGCGATCTTGATTTCTTTGTGGCCCCATTGTGCCAGGCCAATATCGGCGATCACATGATCGGTGAGATTGCTTGTCATGACTGCGGCGTTCTGCACGCCCTCCTTTCGTAGAAACATCCGGCCGACCGGACGGCTGGGGAGATTATAGAGCGGCAGCGCGCAGAGCAGCAGCCTTATCGGTGCGCTCCCATGAGAATTCTGGCTCTTCGCGGCCGAAATGACCGTAAGCTGCGGTCTTTTGATAGATCGGATGCAGCAGATCCAGCATTTGCACGATGCCTTTCGGACGCAGGTCGAAATGTTCCCGCACCAGTTGCGCCAGCTTCTCGTCGCTAATTTTGCCGGTACCGAAGGTGGTTACCATCACCGACGTCGGCCTGGCGATGCCGATGGCATACGATACCTGGATCTGGCAACGCGATGCCAGACCGGCGGCGACGATATTCTTGGCGACATAACGGCCGGCATACGCTGCCGAACGGTCGACTTTGGACGGATCCTTGCCCGAGAACGCGCCGCCGCCGTGCGGCGCTGCGCCGCCGTAGGTGTCGACGATGATCTTGCGACCGGTCAGGCCACAATCGCCTTGCGGACCGCCGATGACGAAGCGTCCGGTCGGGTTGATCAGGTAGCGCGGGTTCTTCAGCCATTCCGCTGGCATGACCGGACGGATGATGTCTTCGATAGCGGCTTCTTCGATGGCCTTATGGCTCATTTCAGGCGCATGCTGGGTGGACAGCACGATGGTGTCGATGGCGACCGGACGGCCATCGACATATTTCAGCGTGACCTGGGATTTGGCATCCGGACGCAGCCATGGCAGACGGCCATCCTTGCGCAGCTGCGACTGGCGTTCGACGATGCGGTGTGCATAGTGGATCGCGGCGGGCATCAGTTCCGGCGTTTCGTCGCAGGCATAACCAAACATCAAACCCTGGTCGCCGGCGCCCTGATCGAGATCCAGGCCCTTGCCCTCGTCAACGCCCTGGGCGATGTCGGGCGACTGTTTGTCGTAGGCGACCAGCACGGCGCAGCTTTTGTGGTCGATGCCGTAGTCGGCGTTGTCGTAACCGATACGCTTGATGGTTTCACGGACGACGTCGATATAGTCGACATTGGCGCGTGTAGAGATTTCGCCTGCCAGCACGACCAGACCAGTGTTGCAAAGGGTTTCGGCGGCAACGCGCGAAAGTGGATCCTGGGCCAGGACGGCGTCCAGAATCGCGTCGGAAATCTGGTCCGAGACTTTGTCCGGGTGGCCTTCGGAAACGGATTCGGAAGTGAAAAAATACTCGCTGGACATTGCAGGCTCCTGTAGTAGAGAGATTTAACCATGTCGCGGTCTGTCTCAGAGCCTGCGACGCTTTAGCGAAATTTATATCCCGTCTCGCAAGTTGTCATTAACTCGACGGCTTTCGTGCTATTTTACGCATCTTGTAAAAATTCGGCAATTTCACAGGATGCATTTTATCCATTGGGGAGGATGGATTAAATGTGTTCCAGATGAACGGCAAGTATGCTTTTTTCTTTATTCCGCCTGCTTTCTTTGCTTCCGCTCCCCTTGCTGCACCTGATCGGGATCGTGATGGGCTGGCTGGTCTATCTGGTATCGCCGTCGTACCGCAAGCGCCTGGCCGAGAATCTGACCCGCGCCGGCCATGGGCGGTATTTATGCGCTGCCATCAGTGAGTCGGGTAAAGGCATCTTTGAATTGCCGTTCATCTGGTGTGCGTCGCCCAGGCGCGTGCTGCGCACGGCCCGTATCGAGAACTGGCAACTCGCGCAGCAGGCGCTGGATGCCAAAACCGGCGTGGTTTTTTTGACGCCGCACCTGGGTTGCTTTGAAATCATTGCGCAGGCCATTGCCGAGCAGACAGCGCTGACCGTCCTCTATCGCCCGCCGCGCAAGGCGGCATTGAAGCCGTTGATCGAAGGCGCGCGCGTTCGCCCAAACCTGCATCTGGCGCCCGCCAGCCTTTCCGGCGTGCGTATCTTACTCAAGGCGCTGAAAGCCGGCAAGGCCATCGGTCTGCTGCCGGACCAGGTGCCGCGGCATGGCGAAGGCGTGTGGGCGGATTTCTTCGGTAAACCGGCCTACACCATGACCCTGCCGGCCAAGATGCATCGGATGAGCGGCGCGCCTATCATTTTGTCGTATGCTGAACGCCTGTCGTGGGGCCGCGGTTTCGTGATCCGCTTCATCGCCTTTGAAGAAGCGCTGAGCGACGCGCCGGAGCGACAGGCCCGTGCCATCAACCAGGCTATGGAAAAGCTGATCGCGCGCTGCCCCGCGCAATATATCTGGAGCTATGACCGCTACAAGACCCCACCCGGCATCAGCGCGCCCGGAGCCGCGCAATGAAAGCGCTGATCATATTGATGTGGCTGCTGCACTGGCTGCCGTTGCCGATACTGGGGCGACTCGGCGCAGCCCTAGGTTTCCTGCTTTACTTTATCATGAAACCGCGCCGCCATATCACGTTGACCAATCTACGGCTGTGTTTTCCAGACAAATCGGAAGCAGAGCGTGAAACCATCGCCCGCCAGCATTTCCAGGCCTATGCCCGCAGTGCATTGGAACGCGGCGTCTTGTGGTGGGCCTCGGAGGCGCGTCTGAAGCGTTTGATCAGGATCGAACCGCATGTGCCGCTGGAGATGATCAAATCCAGCCCGACTATTCTGCTATGTCCGCATTTTGTCTGCCTGGAAATTCCCGGCATCGCGCTGGTACTCAATTCCGATCTGTCGGTCTGTACTATTTACGCTAAGCAACAAAATGCAGTCATTGACCAGGCGTTGCTCAAGGGCCGCTCGCGTTTTCGCCCGGTGACACTGCTATCGCGTGAAAAAGGCATCAAACCCATTATCCGCGCCATGCGCGCAGGCTTGCCTTTCATCATGCTGCCGGACATGGATTTCGGCCTGCGCGACGCCGAGTTTGTCCCTTTCTTTGGCGTACCGGCTGCCACGCTGACGGCCACCGCACGCATTGCCGCCGCGACACAAGCCAATGTGATACCGATGATTACAACTTTCCTGCCGAATTACCAAGGCTGGAAAACCACGTTCTACCCCGCCTGGGAGAATTATCCCGGTGACGATATCAGCCTTGCCGCGCGGCGGATGAATGCCTTCATCGAGCAGCGTGTGCTGGAAGCGCCAGCCGAATATTTCTGGGCCCACAAGCGTTTCAAAACCCGGCCGGCGGGTACGCCTGATGTATACGGCATAAATGACTGAGCGTATCCCCTCTATAATAATCAGCACATGAAAATCAGGTTCACCAAAATGCATGGCGCCGGCAATGATTTCATTGTCATCGACGCCACCTGCCAGCACATTGATCTGAGTCCAGATCAATGGAAATTCATCGCCGACCGCCGTTTTGGCATTGGCGCCGACCAGGTGCTGGTCATCGAAAAACCGCGATCGCCGGGCATCGATTTTCGTTATCGCATTTATAACGCCGACGGCGGCGAAGTCGAGCAATGCGGCAACGGCGCGCGCGCCTTCGCCCGTTTCGTCAGCGACAAAGGGCTGACGCACAAGCGTGTCATCCGTGTGGAAACCCTGTCCGGCGTCATCGAACCGACGCTGGAAGAAGATGGCCTCGTGAAGGTCGACATGGGTATGCCGGCATGGACGCCCGCGCAGGTGCCGTTCGATGCTGCCGGGCTAAACAGCAGGGTCGAAGGCGGTGATGCGCTGTGGCCGCTGGGTGTCGGCGACAAGACCTGCTGGGTATCGCTGGTGTCGATGGGCAACCCGCATGCCGTGCAGGTCGTGGCTGACATCGAAGCAGCGCCGGTGTTGAGCGACGGTCCGTTGATCGAATGTCATCCACGTTTCCCCAAGAGGGTCAATGCCGGCTTCATGCAAGTCGTCGATCAGCACCATGTGAAATTGCGTGTTTTCGAGCGTGGCGCGGGCGAAACGCTGGCCTGCGGTACTGGCGCCTGCGCTGCTGTCGTCGCTGGCATACGGCGCGGCTTGCTGGAGACGCCGGTAACGGTGCAAACCCGCGGCGGTAAACTGGTGATCGACTGGGCTGGCTCCGGTCGGCCGGTCATGATGACAGGCCCGGCGGTGTCAGTCTTTGAAGGCGAAATCGAGCTCTGAACGAGCGGATACTTTTCCCGTGCAGTAACATGATGGCGGGGACGACACTCCGTCTTCCGATTTACCGCAAGTCGTTTCAGCTACATCTCGATAGCTTAAAGTAATTAATAATATTAAACAAATAAATTTGATTGATATATAGAAGCCTTTTATTATCGAGAAAGTCCATTTCAATCCTAAATAAAGGAAATAACAATGTCCCTGATCAATACGGTCATCAAGCCATTCAAGGCAACGGCTTACCACAATGGCAAATTCATCGATATCACTGAAGCAAGCCTGAAGGGCAAGTGGTCCGTGTTCGTGTTTTACCCGGCTGACTTTACTTTTGTCTGCCCGACAGAACTGGAAGACCTGGCCGACAACTATGCTGAATTCAAAAAGCTGGGCGTGGAAATCTACGGCGTATCGACCGACACCCATTTCGCGCACAAGGCATGGCATGACACATCGGACGCCATCAAGAAGGTGCAATACCCACTGGTCGGCGATCCGACAGCAACGCTGGCGCGCAACTTCGAAGTCCTGATTGAAGAAGAAGGGCTGGCGCTGCGCGGTACTTTCGTCATCAATCCGGAAGGCCAGATCAAGGTTCTGGAAATCCATGACAATGGTATCGGCCGTGATGCTTCCGAACTGTTGCGCAAGGTCAAGGCTGCGCAGTACGTTGCTGCGCACCCAGGTGAAGTTTGCCCTGCGAAGTGGACTGAAGGCGCTGGAACGCTGAAGCCATCTTTGGATCTGGTCGGCAAAATCTAATCAGAAATACTGAAGTGCCAGCCTGGACTTGGCACAAGCAACGGCGCAACGCTCACAAGGCTGCGCGCCGGAAGCTCACATCAGAGAAAAACAGGAGCCATCATGCTGGATGCCAGTCTCAAAGCCCAATTAAAAACCTATTTGGAAAAGCTCGCGCAGCCTATCGAGATCGTCGTATCGCTGGGTGATGACGCCAAATCCCGTGAGTTGCAGACGCTGTTGCAGGAAATCATCACCTTATCCGATCGCATCACGCTGGTCGAGGGCAATGACGATGCTGTGGCGCGCAGGCCATTCTTTTCATTGAATCGCCTTGGCACCGATATTAGCGTGCAGTTTGCCGCTATCCCGATGGGCCATGAATTTACGTCGCTGGTGCTGGCGCTGCTGCAAGTCGGCGGCCACCCGATCAAGCTCGATGACAAGGTGATCGAGCAGATTCGCAACCTGGATGGCGATTACACTTTTGAAACGTATATTTCGCTGACTTGCCAGAACTGCCCGGAAGTCGTGCAGGCGCTGAACGTGATGTCAATCATCAACCCGCGTATTCGCTCGGTGACCATCGATGGCGCACTGTTCCAGGATGAAGTCGAGAAGCGCCAGATCATGGCTGTGCCGACCGTCTACCTGAATGGTGAAGTGTTCGGCCAGGGCCGCAGCAGCGTGGAAGAAATTCTCGCTAAACTCGATACCGGCGCCGCCGCGCGCAAGGGCGAAGAGTTGAGCGCCAAGAAAGCTTTCGATGTGCTGGTCGTCGGTGGCGGTCCCGCCGGCGCCGCCGCAGCGATCTATGCCGCGCGCAAGGGTATCCGTACCGGCGTCGTGGCGGAACGTTTCGGCGGTCAGGTGCTGGATACGCTGGCGATTGAAAATTTCGTTTCCGTCAAGGAAACCGAAGGGCCGCAATTCGCGACCGCGCTGGAACAGCACGTCAAGGTTTACGACGTCGATGTCATGAATGTGCAGCGTGCCGAAGCGCTGGTGCCTGGCGGGAACATGATCGAAGTCAAACTGGCCAACGGCGGTGTTCTCAAAAGCAAGACCGTGATTCTGTCGACCGGCGCGCGCTGGCGCGAAATCAACGTGCCGGGTGAGCGCGCATACCGCAATCACGGCGTTGCCTACTGCCCGCACTGCGACGGTCCTTTGTTCAAGGGCAAGCGCGTGGCGGTCATCGGCGGCGGCAACTCCGGCGTGGAAGCGGCAATCGATCTGGCCGGCGTGGTCAACCACGTCACACTGATCGAATTTGGCGCAGAACTGCGTGCCGATGCCGTTTTGCAACGTAAGCTGCGCAGTCTGCCGAATGTCATCGTGATCACCTCGGCGCAAACGACAGAAATCACCGGCGATGGCAAGAAGGTCAATGGCCTCACATACAAAGAGCGCACGGGAGACAACCGCGGCGAAGTGAAGCACATCGAACTGGAAGGCGTTTTCGTTCAGATCGGTCTGGTGCCGAACACGGAATGGCTCAAAGGTAGCGTCGCGCTCAGCAAGCATGGCGAAATCGAGATCGATGCCAAGGGCCAGACGTCGATTCCAGGCGTGTTCGCTGCCGGCGATGTGACGACCGTGCCGTACAAGCAGATCGTGATCGCTGTCGGTGAAGGTTCCAAGGCGGCGTTGAGCGCTTTCGATTACCTGATCCGCACGTCGCTGCCGGAAGACGCGTCAGTTGCCAGGAAGGAAGCTATTGCAGCCTGACGGGAATGTCTGCATTCGTTCCAGCGTAGCTCCGATTTCAGTCTTTCAGTCGTCGAAATCCATCCCTTGAGTGCTTGGATGGTAAGCTAAGCCGGCAGATTTGTTTATCTGCCCGGCTTTTCTTTTGTTCACAGCTCACTACGCAGGTTCGAGGCTCATCATGTCGCCATCAGAAAACAGTGAAACAGGCGCAGTCATTCCCGAAGAAAATCTGGAATTCGTCAGCTCCTGCACTTTGCCGATGCCATGGGCAACTTTTCAGCTGCACGCTTTCGTCGATCATGTTTCTGGTAAGGAACATTTGGCACTGGTGCTGGGGGACGTCGGTAATGGCAAGCCTGTGCTGGCGCGCGTGCATTCCGAATGTCTCACCGGCGATGCGCTGTTCAGCCAGCGCTGTGACTGTGGCGCGCAACTGCAAGCCGCCCTCAAACGCATCGCCATGGAAAAGCGTGGCGTGGTGTTCTACCTGCGCCAGGAAGGCCGGGGCATTGGCTTACTCAACAAGGTGCGCGCCTATCAATTACAGGATGGCGGCGCCGATACGGTCGAGGCTAATCTGCAACTGGGTTTCCCGGCCGACATGCGTCGCTATACCATCGTCCAGCCGATGCTGGTGCATCTCGGCATCACCAGTTTGCGCTTGATGACCAATAATCCGCGCAAGGTCAACGCGCTTCAGGAATGCGGTATCGAGGTGCTGGAGCGTGTGCCGTTGGTGGAAAACCGCAATCCCTTCAATAGGCGCTACCTGCGCACCAAAGCCGTCAGGCTGGGCCATTTGTTGCCGCCCCACAACGACGACTGAGCCGCTTTCGTCCGGCAAGGGCGGAAAAACGTGTTCCCGATCTTCTCCGGGGTGGACCCTCGAACTCAGATGCCTAGCGCCTGACCCGCACCCAACAGCGTCGCCGCACCGATGCCGGCAAAAATCAAGGCCGCAATACCATGCACGATGCGCACCGGAATCCTGCAGGCGATGCGTTCGCCCAGCAGCGTCGCTGGCACATTGGCGATCATCATGCCCAGGGTGGTGCCGACAACTACCGGCGTGAAGGTTTGATATTGCGCCGCCAGAGCGACCGTCGCCACCTGCGTCTTGTCACCCATTTCGGCAAGGAAAAACGCAATCACCGTTGTCCCGAATACGCCAAACCGCGTGAATCTGGCCTCGCTTTCATCGAATTTATCCGGGATCAGCGTCCAGACCGCCATGGCAAGAAAAGACAGGCCCAGAACCCAACGCATGGTTTCCGGTGCAAGGAGCGACGTGATCCAGGCGCCGAGCGCGCCAGCAAAGGCGTGGTTGGCGACGGTTGCTACCAGTACGCCCAAGATGATGGGTACAGGTTTGCGGAATCTGGCGGCGAGAATGAAAGCCAGAAGTTGCGTCTTGTCACCGATTTCAGCCAGTGCGACGACGCCGGTGGAAATAAGAAATGCATCCAATTGGGGGAGTCTCCATGGCCGGACAAGTAGCAGTGACCACGCCTCTCCCCGGCCATTATCGGAGGCAGCGTGGTCAAAGGTCTTGCCAAGAGAGGCCTGGTCACGGTTTATTGCGAAAGGCCAGCGGCCAGTGTCACAACAAGCGCGTGAAAGCTGATTAGGACTGCTTACGCCACGGCCTGTGGGCCAAGTATGTTGACGCAAGCCCTTCCTGGAACGGAAGGTGACTACTCCCCAATGACTGCGGCCATTCTACGCAATTCAGTCTGATCGGTCTATAGCCAGATGCAGGCCGGAGCCAGGCGCGGCTCTTGCCACATATATATATAGCAGCCTGCTGCATAGACCTTGCCATCGAACAAATTAAAAATCTGTTAGTGAGTTATGGCGAGCAAAAACCGGCCTTTTCTAGGTTTGGTAAAGCGAAAATTGGCAGCAATATTAGCTAAATGGGGAAATTTTACGCAATTATTGTCAAAAACACATCAATTTTTTCTAAAAATTGGGGAATTTACCATATTCGTTGTCAGAAAGACATCGATTGTTTCTGAAAATCAGGAAATTTACCACCAATATTATCAAAAAGACATCAATTTTGTCTGAAATTAGCATCTACGACATCTAAAAAGAGCGGGAGTGTATGAGCAGAGTCAATCCTTTAGCACGGAGCTGCACCACCAGTGCCAAGGCTTCAAGCAGCAGGACGCGACCTGGCGCCGATGCCACGTTTGCGGGCCGCTTGCTGTACCTGATCATCGTCAGCGTTCTTTTCCTGCTACTCATGGGGCAGCTGCTGCCTGCCAAGGCGCAACAAACCACCCTGACAGCCGGGCAGGATGTTTACACCAATGGACTCAACGCTGGCAAGTATGACCTCCTGCTCGGCGGCGGCGTGACGTGGAGGACGGCCTTTAACGTCAACTCAGCCGCTAAAA
>JBAPMF010000068.1:0-35509 GCA_049278475.1 Herbaspirillum sp.
TGACACAGGCGCTTGCTGCTGCGTCGGGACGCTGAACATGAACCTTGCCAGAAAGGCCCTGCTGACCATCATGACGCTAACCTCACTTACCGCCTGCACAGTCCTTCCCGGTGGTTCACATGGTTCCACCGGCCCCTTGGTGATCCAGGAACAAGGCAGCTTTGCTGTCGGCGGAAAAGTGGCGAGTACGCCCGGCACGTACAGCAATAACAACCCGACCTCCGCAGGGCAGACCTTCCACGGCGATCACCTCTACGCCTTCTATCAAGTCCCACAGAATCCCAAGCCGTTGCCCATCGTCATGCTGCATGGCGCGTTCCAATCGGCGCGCAGCTGGGAAACTACGTCGGACGGCCGCGAAGGTTTTCAGAACATCTTCCTGCGCCGAGGCTACCCGGTCTATCTCGTCGATTAACCGCGCCGTGGCCGCGCTGGCAACAGCACGGTAGAGGCGCAGGTTGAGCCTACGCCTTTCGATCAGCTTTTCTTCGATCAATTCCGCATCGGCAAGTGGCCGAACTACTTCGATAATGTCCAGTTCGACCGCAAGCCGGAGACGCTGGATCAGTTCTTCCGTTCGGTCACACCGAACACCGGACCCTACGATGCTGGCGTGATTTCGGATGCTATGGCCGCGCTGTTCGATAAGACCGGTCCCGGCATCCTGTTCTCGCATTCGCAGGCAGGTGGTCCGGGTTGGCTGACGGCGATCAAGAGCAAGAACGTCAAGGGCATCGTCGCTCTTGAACCGGGCAGTGGCTTCATCTTCCCCGAGGGGGGACTTCCCAGGGAAATGCCGAGCGCGGCGGGAACGCTGGCGCCTGAGGCAGTGCCGTTGGCGGATTTCGAGAAGCTCACTCGCATTCCGATCATCATCTATTACGGCGACAACTTCCCGACCGAGCCAACCAAGGAGCGTGGACAGGACAACTGGCGGGTGCGCCTGGCCATGGCCAGGCTCTGGGTCGATGCCATCAACAAGCATGGTGGTGACGCGCAACTGGTGCATCTGCTGGAGATCGGCATCCGGGGCAACACGCACTTTCTCATGTCAGACCTCAACAACGTCCAGATTGCCGATCTCGTATCGAAGTTTCTTGCAGAGAAAGGTCTGGACTGACAAGTAGTCGAGGCGCAGTTGCGGCGCCTGCGCAATTCGCAGACAAGAAAGGAGTTCAAATGAATGATGAAGCTTTCAAAAAAAACAGACGCGAGTTCCTCGGAACCTTCACGCCTGCTTTCTTATGCGCAATCACAGGAGTTCCAGCAATGACCACTACCGCTGTCGCAGCCGACTACAGGAAGAATCCCTTTACGCTGGTATATGCCGGCGCCATCACGAAGAATGAACCGAACAAAGTCAATATTCATCCGCTCAAGTACAAGCTCAATGGCCTGGATATCGTTGCCAACGTCTATACCCCGGCAAACTGCGACGCGCAAAAGAAATATCCTGCGATCATCGTGGCCCATCCCAATGGCGGGGTGAAGGAGCAGGGGCGCGGCCCATATCGAAACCTACTGGGTGCCCAAGTATGTGGAGGCCGCACTCGGTCAGTTCAAGCCGTTCTACGCTCGAACCCTGTGACTGGAATCCAGTGATGAAAACATTTGGCTACGCCGCCTATAGCACCGACACTCCTCTCGCACCATATGCCTTCGAACGCCGTGCGCTGCGCCCGGATGATGTCGCCATGGAAGCTGCTGCTGGGCCGCCGCCGCATTGCCAGCTCGCCCATTGGCAGCATTCGAAACCCAGGAGATGTTCGATTTCTGCGCTAGGAAAAACATCCTGCCCGAGTGCGAAATGATCCGTATGGACCAGATCAACAAAGCCTTCGAACGTATGGAAAAGGCCGATGTGTGCTATCGTTTCATGATCGACATGGCATTGCTGTCGAGTTGAGAGGTCGCCTATTGGCTTGGGGTGCGCAGGAAAAAAGTGCTTGATGAAGAAATGGTTACGTCGTATGGCAGTCACTGTGCTGGTTCTGGGGGTTGCCGTAGGTGCGGTCGGCTATGCCTACCTGCAACATCCCAAGTTCGGTGCGCTACCCGCAGGTACACGCCTTCAGGCGATCGAGCGCTCACCCCACTATGTGAACGGGGAATTCCAGAACCTCATCGACACGCCGATACGTACAGAGGACACGAGCTTCGTATCCAACGTGATCTCGATGCTGCTCGACCGCAACCCCAACCTCAAACCGTCCGCAGCGCTCCCATCGGTCCACGTCGATCTCAAGGCCTTGTCGAAGGACCGCGACGTGGTCGTATGGCTGGGCCATTCCTCGTATTTCGTACAACTGGACGGCAAACGCATCCTGATCGATCCGGTATTCAGTACCAACACGGGGCCGTTCCCAGGGACTAACGTGGCATTTCCCGGGGCCACGCCATACACGGCCGATGATATGCCCGATATCGACGTGTTGCTGGTCACGCACGATCATTGGGACCATCTGGACTATCCCAGTGCCATGGCGCTGCGGCCCAAGGTCGGGCAGGTCATCGTCGGCCTCGGCGTGGGGGAGTTCTTCGACCGCTGGGGCTATCCGTCCGATCGCCTGCATGAGGCGGACTGGAACGATGTGCTGGAGCCTGTCCCGGGCCTGCACATCCATGTCCTGCCGGCACGGCACTACTCGGGTCGCATGCTCACGCGCAACAAGACCTTGTGGGTCGCCTTTGCGCTGGAGACATCGCAACGTCGGCTTTTCTTCAGCGGCGACAGCGGTTATGGCCCGCACTTCCGGGAGATCGGCAAACGTTTCGGTGGGTTCGATCTCGTGGCACTGGACATGGGGCAATACGACAAGCGCTGGGCGAACATTCACATGTTTCCCGAGCAGGCTGCACAGGCCGCCGAGGATCTACAGACCAAGGCATTGCTGCCGGCGCACGTAGGCCGGTTCAGCATCGCGGCGCATGACTGGGATGAACCACTGAACCAGATCGACCAAGCGAGCCAAGGCCGGCTTTATCGCCTGCTCACGCCGAATCCAGGCGCGCTGGTTCTGCTCGACGACGAGACGCAGCAATTTCCCCGCTGGTGGAAACGCGCGATGTCGAAGGCGGATTGATCGTTTCAATTTCCCTTGCGGCTCATGCTAGTGGGCCTCTGGTCTGGATGTGTTCTGCATCCGTTGCGATGGGATGGTTGGCAGTCCTTGGACGCTGATGGAAGTCGTTGGATGAACTTTGTTGTCGAGGGTGAAAAACAAGGCTATAATTCAGTCCTTCGCTAATCATCACGGCGAAGGAATTGGTTGGGAAACAAGGAATTGGCGCCTTGGTGCCTGTCTCGTTTCCCGTTCCAGAATACTCAAGGAAGCCTTGACAGCTTCCTTTTTTCATTAGGTGTGTTTTCAGGCTGCAAAAAATTTCTTTTGCAGCTGCCTGATAAAACAAAGCAGTCACTACTAATGTAGTCAGTACTGACACTGGCGGGGTAGCAAAGTGGTTATGCAGCGGCCTGCAAAGCCGTCTACGCCGGTTCGATCCCGACCCCCGCCTCCAGATGCTCCATGCGGGAGTAGCTCAGTTGGTAGAGCGATACCTTGCCAAGGTATAGGTCGAGAGTTCGAGACTCTTCTCTCGCTCCAGTTAGAGCGGGTCATGAACTATGGAATGGTTCATGACACGACATACACCCGCATCGGTCCCGTTGCGCTCGGCTTTTCTTCCGGTATGACTCGAAGGCGAAGGTCATCGTGTACGCCTGGGTCGACGACGATCCGGTTGGTGCCTGAGACCGGAATCGAACCGGTACGCCCCCTTTCGGGTAAGCGGCGGATTTTAAGTCCGCTGTGTCTACCAATTTCACCACTCAGGCACGGTACAGGACCACCGAAAAGGAGCGCATTATAGCAGTGACTTGTGAGGCCATGCCTACAATTGGTGTCTGTTTCCTGCGATCTTTGTTTCCTTTCCATGGCAAAGGGCGTCAGGGAGTAATATATTGCCTGTTCCAACTTCGCTTGTTTAGAGACCATGACGCACGCTGTATTAAAGACGGTTCAATGTATTTCGCCTGCCGGTTTGCATTCCATGGCTTACAAGGAATGGGGCGATCCGCGTAATCCGAATGTGCTGGTGTGCGTGCATGGTGTGACGCGCGTCGGCGACGATTTCGATGTCATGGCGCGCGAGTTGGCCGAAACCTATCGGGTGGTGTGTCCGGATGTGGTCGGGCGCGGTCGTTCGGGGCGCTTGCAGGATCCGCAGTATTATGTGATTCCGCAATACGTCAGTGATATGGTGACGCTGCTGGCGCGTCTGGATGCCGGGACGGTGGACTGGTTCGGTACTTCGATGGGTGGGTTGATCGGTATGAGTCTGGCGTCGATGCCGGGTAATCCGGTGCGTCGCCTGATCCTCAATGATATCGGCCCATCGATCGATGCGTTGGCGCTGGAGCGCATCGGCAAATATATCGGTCAGGATATTCGTTTCACGACCTTCGGGGAGGCGGCGCAGTACATACGTGCGATCTCTGCGACGTTTGGTCCGCATACGGATGAAGAGTGGCGCCAGCTGGCCGTCAATGTGTTGCGCCAGGACGAGGACGGTAAGTGGACGTGGCATTATGATTTGGGACTGGCGGTGCCGTTCAAGATCATGACGCCGGAAACGGCCAGTGTCGGCGAAACCATGCTGTGGGCTGCTTACGATGCGATTCGCTGCCCGACCTTGCTGGTGCGCGGCACGCAATCCGACCTGTTGTCGCCGGAAACGGCGCAAGCGATGACGCGGCGCGGTCCGAAAGCGAAGCTGGTGGAACTTGAGGGTATCGGTCATGCGCCGACATTCATGCATGCCGGGCAAATCCAGCTTGCTAAAGATTTTTTGCTCGGTTGAGTCGTGACATCGTCGCCGATTAAAAATAAGTAAAGCAGGGTTGCATGGTTTCTGTCGCCGCGGCTTCGCAAGAAGGCTCCGCCTCCATCGTTGTTGGACTGGGGCCGGGAGATAGCGCGCGCGTGCTGGACGCGCTGGCTTTCGTCACACCTGTTTATGCCGGCAGGCAGATTCCGTCGGGGCAGGATGCTTTACAGTTTGCGCAGGGTGTCGTCAGTGTGTTGAGTACGCTGAACGTCGATGCAGAAACGCGTATCGCTGGTCTGCTGTTCAAGTTGCAGGCGCTCGATCCGGATGCTGCGGCAACGCTCGAAGAGCGTTTCGGCAAAGACATCGCCGGGTTGGTCGCCGGAGTGTGTCAATTGATGCGGTTTCATGAATTGACCTTCCAGCAGTCGCAGGAAATTTTGCGCGGCAAGAACGCCGCTCAGCAGGTAGCCGCGCAAATCGAAACCTTGCGCAAAATGTTGCTGGCGATGGCGCCCGACATGCGGGTGGTGCTGTTGCGCCTGGCTGCGCGCGTGACGACGCTGCGTCATTTTGCCGAAAACAGGCTGGAAAATGACATCACGGCACAATATGCGCGCGAGACTTTCGATTTATATGCGCCGCTGGCCAATCGTCTCGGCATCTGGCCGCTCAAGTGGGAATTGGAGGATTTGTCGTTCCGCTTCCTCGAGCCGGCAACTTACAGGCGCATCGCCAGGATGCTGGAAGAAAAACGCATGGAGCGCACAGAATTCGTCGCCCGCGCGATCGGGCGTTTACGCACCGAACTGACAGCGGCAGAGATCAAGGCGGAAGTCTCCGGGCGTCCCAAACACATTTATAGTATCTGGAGCAAGATGCGCGCCAAGGCGCTGGCGTTTTCCGATCTCTATGATGTGCAGGCTTTCCGCGTCATCACCGACGATGTCAAGGATTGCTATACGGTGCTCGGTATTGTCCATGACATCTGGACGCCGGTTCCCGAGGAGTTCGATGATTACATTGCGCGGCCCAAGCAAAATGCTTATCAGTCCCTGCATACGGTGGTGACTGCGGAAGATGGCCGGCCGCTGGAAGTGCAGATCCGCACACGTGAGATGCATCACTTCGCAGAATACGGTATGGCGGCGCACTGGCGCTACAAGGAGAGCGGCGGTTCCAGCTTTTCCGCGCAGCAGTATGACGAAAAGATCGCCTGGTTGCGCCAGTTGCTGGCATGGAAGAGCGAAGTCGCCGGTGCTGTGGTGGAACAGGAGGAAACGCGCCGCGACTGGGTCGCGAAACTCAAATCGGCCACGCTGGATGATCGCATCTACGTGTTGACGCCGCAAGCGCGCGTGATCGAGTTGCCTAATGGTGCCACGCCTATCGACTTTGCCTATTGCCTGCACAGCGACATTGGGCATTGCTGCCGCGGCGCGCGCGTCGATGGTGTCATGATGCCGCTGAATACGCCGCTCAAAAACGGTCAGACCATCGATATCATCACTGTCAGGAACGATCCTGGCGCCGGTCCGTCGCGCGATTGGCTCAGTCCGGGCTATGTCGTCAGTTCACGCGCGCGCGCCAAATTACGCGCCTGGTTCAACGCTGTCGAACAGCAGGAAACGCTGGCCCGCGGCCGCGCCATCTTGGAAAAAACATTACAACGCGAGGGCAGAACCGCTATCAATCTTGAAGAACTTGCGCGCAGGCTCGGCTTTGCCAAGGTTGACGATCTTTGCCTGGCGCTGGGCAAAGATGCGTTCAGCCCACGTCAGATCGAGCATATCCTGCGCGCAGGCGAGGCGGTGAAGCAGATGGAAGCCTGCATTACGCGCAAGAGCCGCGCTTCCAGCGTGATGCAGGGCGCCAGGCCGGGCGTGCTGGTGGCCGGTGTGGAAGACTTGATGACGCAACTGGCGCGCTGCTGTAAACCGGTGCCGCCGGATGGCATCACTGGTTTCGTCACGCGTGGCAAGGGTGTGTCTATCCATCGCTCGAGCTGCAAAAATCTTGCAGAAATGCACCGCAAGGCGCCCGAGCGCATCATTCAGGCCGCATGGGGAACGCTGGCCGGGGATACGGTCTATCCGGTTGACATTTTCGTACTGGCCGGGGAGCGCCAGGGTTTGCTGCGCGATATTTCAGATATTTTCCTGCGCGAAAAGGTCAACGTCATCGGTGTTCGCATCCGGAGTGTGAAAGGGCAGGCGCGCCTGGGTTTTACTGCGGAAATCGGTTCGACCACGCCATTACAAAAGGCGCTGGCCGTGATCCGGGAAGTCGAAGGTGTGCTGGAGGCCGGACGCCAGTAGGTGCTACAGTCGGTCGATGGGTTTGGTGACGAATTTTTTTCATGAAGACTGTGGCAAAAAATAAAAACTTTCCCTATAATCCTGCTTCTTCACTAGGCGCGTAGCTCAGCTGGTTAGAGCACTACCTTGACATGGTAGGGGTCGTTGGTTCGAGTCCAATCGTGCCTACCAATATCCTGATATCACCGGATACTGGTATTTCCCATTTTGCATTTCATCCTGAAGCAGGCAGCGCAGGTCATCGGGCGTGGCTTTTGATATGGCGGCTGAGTCGCCAGGCCAGCGCCACGTAAAAAAAAGCCCATAACCTTGCGGTTATGGGCTTGAATCCAATTTTTTAGGAAAAATTGGAGGAGACAGGGGCAATTCTAATGTGCTGCCTGAAATCAGGCTACTTTATTCCGAAAATACCAGATATTTGTTCTATTTATGTCTTGTCTTGCGCGAAAAATGTGTAGGGTAGCTTTTGCAATTGCAGGACAGGACCATCGGCAGCGTCCAGATGAATACTGCCGTTGTCGGCGGCGGCCAGTTTGATCTCGACCAGGCAAGCCGACTGGCCGTTGCCGGCAGGTTCGGCATTGATGACCATGCCGCAGGGCTGGCCTGCATCCGCGCTGGAAAATACTTCAGCACCGGCATGCACGCCGGTCGCATCGATCAGCGCCAGTACGCTGCGGCGCTTGAGTTTGCCGAGATACTGACTGCGCGCAACGATTTCCTGACCGGGATAACAGCCTTTTTTGAAATCGACACCGCCGATCAGCTCGAAGTTGATCATCTGCGGGACGAATCGTTCCTGTGTCGGCTGGGTAATCATCGGCACGCCGGCATAGATGTCGCTCAGGCGCCAGGCGTGTGTGCCGGTGGCCGTGAGTTTCTGCGTCAGTGCCGGCCACGCTGCGATTGCCTGCCCGGAGTTGGCAATCCATTGATAACGCGGTGCCCGGCGGCTGTCAGCAAGGCGCATCAGCGTACCGTTGTCATTGGCTATCCTGGTATACGCGTGCGTGGGTAAGTGCGGGAACCATTGCTGCAAGACCTGCGCCGTGGTATCGCCGGCCAGTCCGAGCGCGACATACTGTTCGCTGACGTCGGTCAGCTGGACCCTGGCGCGTAGTACGAACATGCGCAAACGTTTCTGAACCGGCGGCAGGATCGCGCGCGGTAACTGTAGCATGATCTGTCCGCTCTCTTTCCACATCAGGAAAGTCGCCAGCAGGCGCCCCTTGGGCGTGCAGTAACCGGCCAGGCGAACGCTCGCCGGGTCGAGGTTTTCGACGTCGTTGGTGATTTGTTTGTGCAGGAAACCGGCGGCATCGTCGCCGCTCAAGGCAATCAGGCCGAGATCGGTCAGGGGTGCAACGAAATTTTCCGGCAGTGCTGTTGCGCAAGCGTCGAAATGGCGTACCTCAGCGCCGTTTTCAGCTTCGATGCGCGCGCCTTGCTGTACCAGGAATGTCTGCCAGGGCGAAAGCGCAAGTGTCGATTCAATCATAAAATGGCTTGTGGAGTCATACAGCGATTATCATTGATGCCTTATTATAGTGGCGCGGGAAAAACGCGTCGGATTGCGCCCGGTTTTGTTTCACGATGAAAAAGTTAGTTGACGCTCTTCTGCTGTTATGTGTTGCTTGCGCTTGCGCGGCAGTTTACTGGATGAGCCTGCCGATTATCGGAGAAGGTGAGCAGCCGGTCGAGTTCACCATTGCCCCCGGCGCCGGCATATACGGCGCCGCCCGGCAGATCGCCAGCGCTGGCGCGCCGCTCGATCCGCTGTTGTTTACCTTGTTGGCGCGCGGCAGCGGCAAAGGCAGGTACATCAAGGCCGGTAGCTATGAACTCAAACCGGGCGCCACGCCGTTGCGCTTGCTAGAGCAACTGGTGCGTGGCGAGCTCGCCCAGGAATCGCTGACCATCATCGAAGGCTGGAGTTTCAGGCAGATGCGCCAGGCCATTGCCGAGCATCAGGGACTCAAGCATGACACGATGAATTTGTCTGACAGCGAATTACTGGCTCAGCTGACCGATGAATTCATGGTGCCGGAAGGTTTGTTTTTTCCGGATACCTATCTGTTTGCCAAAGGCGCCAGCGACATGCAGATTTACCGTCAGGCTTTTACCCTGATGAGCAAGCGTCTGAGCGAAGCCTGGAGCAGGCGCGATCCGTCACTGCCATACAGGACGCCTTACGGCGCGTTGATCATGGCCTCGATCGTTGAAAAGGAAACCGGTCAGAAGTCCGAGCGCGGCATGGTCGCCGGCGTTTTCGTCAATCGCCTGAAAGCCGGCATGCTGCTGCAAACCGATCCGACCGTCATTTATGGTATGGGCGATCGTTACCAGGGCGTGATCCGTAAAAGCGACTTGTTGACCGACACGCCGTACAATACCTATACCCGCAAGGGCATGCCGCCGACGCCGATTTCCCTGCCGGGGGCGGCCTCGCTGGCTGCCGCGATGAATCCGGACAAAACCGACGCCCTGTATTTCGTGGCGCGCGGCGATGGCACCAGTCATTTTTCCAGCAATCTGGGCGAGCATAATCAGGCAGTCAGCCAGTACCAGCGCTAGCACGCATTGCATATCTCATATGGCATCAGGCAAATTCATTACTCTTGAAGGCATCGACGGCGCTGGCAAGTCCACCCATCTCGCTTTTATCGCAGATCTGCTGCGCGCGCGCGGTCTGAGCGTGGTGACGACGCGCGAACCGGGTGGGACGGAACTGGGTGAAAGCCTGCGCGCCATGCTGCTGCATCAAAAGATGCACCTGGAAACTGAAGCACTGCTGATGTTTGCGAGTCGTCGGGAGCATCTGGCGCAGCTCATCGAGCCGGCGCTGGCGCGCGGCGATTGGGTGATTTCCGACCGTTTTACCGATGCGACCTTCGCCTATCAGGGCGGTGGCCGTCATCTGGCGCTGGACAAACTCGACGCGCTGGAACAATGGGTGCATCCCCATCTGCAACCGGACCTCACGCTGCTGTTCGATGTGCCTCTGGAAGTAGCGCGCGCGCGTCTGGGCACCGAACGCGCGCTGGACAGGTTCGAGCAGGAGCAGGCCGATTTTTTTGCCGCCGCCCGCGCCGGGTATTTGCGCCGTGCGCAGCAGTTTCCACAGCGTTTTTGCGTGATCGATGCGACCCGCTCCATTGGGCAGATTCAGCAGGAGATCGCAGCGATGCTTGGCAAGATCGATGATCTATGAATGCTAGCGTTTTTCCCTGGCTGCGAGAGAGCTGGCTGCAATTGCAGCAGTTGCGCGCGTGTCTGCCGCACGCCATTCTGTTTTACGGCCCGGAGGGCATTGGCAAGACCGGTTTCGTGGAGATGTTTGCGCAGTCGCTGTTGTGCGAAAACGCGCAGGCCGACGGTCATGCCTGTGGCGCCTGCGCTTCCTGCGGCTGGTTTTCGCAATACAATCATCCGGACTATCGCCGCGTGCGGCCGGAAATTCTCGACGGCGGCGAGGCCGCAGAGGATGGCGACAGCGAAGAAAATAAAACCGCCAGGGCCGGTAAGGCGCTCTCAAAGGAAATCAGGATCGACCAGATTCGCGCATTGGCCGATTTCATGAACGTGTCGACGCACCGTTCCGGCATGCGCGTGGTGGCGCTGTATCCGGCTGAAGCCTTGAACGCCGCCGCTGCCAATGCCTTGCTCAAAACGCTGGAAGAACCGCCGCCGAACACCATGTTTCTGCTGATCGGCAACCGGCTTGATCGCCTGTTGCCGACCGTGCTCTCGCGCTGTCGCAAGTTCGCGCTGGCGCTACCGTCGCACGCTGCCGGTCTGGCCTGGCTCAGGCAGCAAAACATTGAGGACGCCGACGTCTGGCTGGCAGAGCAGGGTGGCGCGCCGCTGGCGGCGCTCGATGCGTCGCAAAGCGATAGCCGTGCGGCCATGGACGAATTCCTGCGCGCGCTGAGTCATCCCGGCATCGATATCGCGCTGAAGACCGCTGAACGCCTGCAAAAAATCCCGCTCGTCGATCTGGTCGGCTGGCAGCAGCGCTGGCTGTATGATGTGTTCGCGTTGCTATCCGGCGGAGCAATCCGCTACTATCCACGCTACAGCAAGGAACTGGGCGCATTGAGCGGGCGCATCGAAGCTACGGCGATCGCAGCGGCATTGAAAGCCGCCAATGCGCGCCGCGCCATCGCCGATCATCCTTTGTCGGCGCGCCTGTTCATCGAGGAAATGCTGCTCGAATATGCCACGCTGTTTGCCTGATGTCGGACCTCGCATGAACAACGCTGCCTACACTCATCGCCCGGCGCGTCAGGAAGACCTGGGCGCCATCGTCGCCATCTACAACAGTACCATCGCCTCGCGCGAAGTCACCGCCGATACCGAGCCGGTATCGGTCGCTTCGCGTCAAGTCTGGTTCGACGAACATACGCTCGACAGGCGGCCGCTCTGGGTCGCCGAGTGTCACGGCGAGGTGCTGGGCTGGTTGTCCTGTTCCAGCTTCTACGGCCGCCCGGCGTATTCGGGCACCGTCGAGGTATCCATCTATATCCATGAAAAGGCGCGCCGTCAGGGGCTGGGCCGTTATTTCCTTGAACAGGTGATTGCCTGTGCCCCCACGATCGAGGTGCATACCTTGCTGGGCTTTGTGTTTGGCCACAATCGAGCGAGCCTGAGGCTGTTCGAAGCATTCGCTTTCGAGCGCTGGGCAACTATGCCGCGTGTGGCGACACTCGACGGCGTGGAGCGTGATCTGGTGATCGTGGGGAAACGGGTGGCGTGATTACCCGCAGGCCGCAGTCGGGTGATGACGTAAAATAGCGCTCATCATGTATATCGATTCCCATTGCCATCTCAATTTTCCCGAATTTGCTGCGCGTCTGCCGGACATTTTCGGCAAGATGACCGAGAACCGTGTCAGCCATACGCTGTGTGTGTCGGTGAATCTTCCCGAGTTTCCACAAGTGCTGGCGCTGGCGGAGCAATATCCGCGCATCTATGCCTCGGTCGGCGTACACCCTGATTACCAGGATACGCCGGAACCGACGGTCGAGGAACTGGTCGCGCTGGCCGATCATCCGCGCATCGTCGCCATCGGCGAAACCGGCCTCGATTATCATCGTCTGGAAGGCGATCTGGAATGGCAGCGCGCGCGTTTTCGCACGCACATTCGCGCTTCGCGCATCACCGGCAAGCCGCTGATCATCCATACCCGCTGTGCATCGGAAGACACTATTCGCCTCATGCGTGACGAAGGCGCCGGTCCTGCAGCCGGAGGCGCTGCTGGTGTCATGCATTGCTTTACTGAATCGCAGGAAGTCGCCGACGCCGCGCTCGCGCTCGGTTTTTATATTTCTTTCTCGGGCATCGTCACTTTCAAGAGCGCCAAGGCGTTGCAGGAGGTAGCGCGTACCATTCCGCTGGAGCGCATGCTGATCGAAACCGATTCGCCCTATCTGGCGCCGGCGCCGTATCGCGGCAAGACCAACGAGCCGGGGCTGGTGCGGCATGTGGCGGAGTTCATCGCTGATTTGCGCGGGATTCCGGTGGAAGAAATCGCGCGTCATACCACCGGGAATTTTTTCACCCTGTTCAAAATAGCTGAGCCGGATAACGAAACCCGAGGGGAGGTTCCTGGAGCGTGTTAGGAACTTGACTGGACTTGATGACCGAAGACGCGCCCTAGAGACGATATGAATGGCGCTGCAGGAGGTGATTCTCTCAAAACGGGATATCGTCGTCCATGTCGGAGAAATTCGACACCGGACGTGCCGCGGCCGGTGTCCGCGCCGCGCCATCACCACTTGCCCCGCTGCCCTGGCGCGCAGGAACGCTGCCGTAGCTGCCGCCTTCATCGATCGACGGCGCGCCGCCGCCCATGCCTTGACGGCTGCCGAGCATTTGCATGGCGTCGGCGATGATTTCGGTAGTGTACTTGTCAGTGCCGTCTTTGTCGGTCCATTTACGCGTTTGCAGACGGCCTTCTACGTAGACCTGCGAACCTTTCTTCAGATACTGGCCGGCAATCTCGGCCAGCTTGCGATAAAAGGTGATCCGATGCCATTCAGTGAGTTCTTTCTTCTCGCCGCTGTTCTTGTCTTTCCAGCTTTCAGTCGTGGCGACGGTAATGTTAGTCACGGCTTCGCCGTTGGGCATGTAACGCGTTTCCGGGTCACGCCCAAGGTTGCCGACGATGATGGCTTTATTGACCGAGGCCATTGTTCCTCCTGAATGTCACTGGTTGAGCAGTTGCGCCTGCCGCCTGTATATCGCGGCGTGGCAGATTTTTCATGCTGGATGCGATTATAAGCCAGATCAGTATCGCCACTGCGCACATCACGAACACTGATGATGCGCTGAGATGCTGTTTGAGCCAGCCGCCCAGAGCGCCGCCACAGAACAGACCAAACGCCTGCGAGGTGTTATAGACGCCCAGCGCTGCGCCTTTGGCTGCTGCCGGCGCGATGCGCGATACCAGCGACGGCTGGCATGCTTCGAGGATGTTGAAGGCAATGAAAAAAGCCAGCAGCAAGCCAGCTGGCATCCACCAGCGGACGGCGGAATGCGACAGGGTGAGCAGCCACATACCGAGTTGCACGACCAGCAGCAACGAGATCGCGGCAACGAAGACTTGTTTCATCATGCCGCGCTTTTCGCCGATGAACACTGGCGGTAGCATGAACATGAAAGACAGCAACACGACCGGCAGATAGATTTTCCAGTGCTCGGCGACCGGCAGACCGGCATATTGCACCAGCGCTGCCGGCAGCACCACAAACATGGCCATCTGCGTCATGTGCAAGACAAATACGCCAAAGTTCAAACGCATCAGTTCGACATGGCGCAGCACTGCGTCGAACGGTACGTGCCGGGCCTCGACCATGGGCGCATCCGGCACCACGAACAGCACCACAGCAATCGCCGCCAGCGCCAGTATGCCGGTCAGCGAAAAAATCCCGCCTATGCCAATCAATTCGTACAGCAACGGCGATGCTACCAGCGAAACGGCGAAGCTCAGGCCGATCGATGCACCGACCATGGCCATGGCTTTGGTGCGGTGTTCTTCTCGTGTTGCGTCGGCGATCAATGCCGTCACCGCAGCGGAAATTGCCCCGGCGCCCTGAATCGCGCGTCCGGCAATCACCCAGACAATGTCATGGGCGCTGGCCGCGACGAAGGAGCCTGACGCGAACAACACGAGTCCGAGTACGATGACGCGCTTGCGACCGTATCTGTCGGAAGCGATGCCAAACGGAATCTGGCCAAATGATTGCGCCAGTCCATAGATGCCCATTGCCAAGCCGACCAAGGCTGTATTTTCGCCGCCGGGCATGCCTTTGGCGTGTATCGCAAACACCGGCAGAATCAGGAACAATCCCAGCATGCGTAAGGAAAAAACCGATGCGAGCGATACGCTGGCACGGATTTCCGCGCCGGACATGCCAGCTTTCTGTACGGATTCGGAAGCGTCAGTGTGCATGAATGAGTGGCAGCTGGGCAAGCAGACAATCCGGCTGCATTGTGACAGATGTCTAAATTCGTTATGATATCAGCTATCAAACTGCCGGCCATTTTTCGAGCAGTGTCTGCCAAACCATCTCCCACTCGCCTTGTTCATATTTGCCGGCATCTTATCGGTCAGCCGCAAATGCCAAGTCCTGATATAGTAGCAGGCTGGCCCTCCGTTCAATGCATGCAGGCAAGGGGTATCGCATGGAAAACTCACGCTGAAGGCATTCATGGAAGAGATTCGCATTCGCGGCGCACGCACGCACAATTTGAAGAACATCAGCCTCGATTTACCGCGCAATAAACTGATCGTGATCACTGGCCTGTCCGGCTCAGGAAAATCGTCGCTGGCGTTCGATACGCTGTACGCGGAAGGCCAGCGACGCTACGTGGAATCGCTTTCTTCCTATGCGCGCCAGTTTTTGCAGTTGATGGAAAAACCCGACGTCGATATGATCGAAGGTCTATCTCCGGCGATCTCGATCGAGCAGAAAGCGACCTCGCACAACCCCCGCTCTACCGTCGGCACTGTCACTGAAATCCATGATTACCTGCGTCTGCTGTACGCCCGCGCCGGTATGCCTTATTGCCCCAACCATCCGGAAAATCCGCTGGCGGCGCAATCGGTGTCGCAAATGGTCGATGCCGTGCTGGCCATGCCGGAGGACACTAGACTGATGATCCTGGCGCCGGTCGTGGCCAACCGCAAGGGCGAGCATGCCGATCTGTTCGGACAGATGCAGGCGCACGGCTTCGTGCGCTTTCGCATTCAAAGCGGCGCTGGCGCCGCCAGGGTCTATGAGATCGACGACCTGCCCAAACTTAGGAAAACCGAAAAGCACACCATCGATGTGGTGATCGACCGCATCAAGGTCAAGGACGGCATCACGCAGCGCCTGGCGGAAAGTTTCGAGACTGCCCTGCGTATCGCCGAAGGTCGCGCCATCGCGCTGGAGGTGGATACCGATAAGGAACACTTGTATTCCAGCAGATTCGCTTGTCCGGTGTGCGGCTATTCGTTGCAGGAGCTGGAGCCGCGCCTGTTCTCGTTCAACAATCCTATGGGCGCCTGCCCGGAATGCGATGGCTTAGGCCACATCGATTTTTTTGATCCGCAACGCGTCGTCGCCTTTCCTGATCTGTCGCTGGCTAGCGGCGCTATCAAGGGCTGGGACCGTCGCAATCAGTTTTACTTCCAGATGCTGTCGAGTCTGGCGGCATTCTATGAATTCGATATCGACATGCCGTTCGAGCAATTGCCGGAAAAAGCCCGGCAAGTCATCTTGTACGGTTCCGGCCGCCAGACGGTTCCCTTCGCCTATGCCAACGAACGCGGTCGCGCCGTGATCAAGGAGCATAGCTTCGAGGGCGTGGTTAGCAACTTGCAGCGCCGCTATCGCGAAACCGATTCGATGGCGGTCAAGGAAGAACTGGCCAGATTCATCAACAAAAAGGCATGTCCTTCCTGCCAGGGCACGCGTCTGCGCGTGGAAGCACGCTTCGTCAAGGTCGGCGCGGGTAGCCAGCAGCGCGCCATCTATGAGGTGGCGGCCACGCCGCTGCGCGAAACCCTGTCCTTCTTCGAGAATCTGGAGCTGACCGGCGCCAGGAAAGAAATCGCTGACCGTATCATCAAGGAAATCGTCTCACGCCTGATATTCCTCAACAATGTCGGTCTCGATTACCTTTCGCTCGAACGCAGCGCCGATACGCTGTCTGGCGGCGAAGCGCAGCGCATTCGTCTGGCTTCACAAATCGGTTCTGGTCTGACTGGTGTGATGTACGTACTCGATGAACCGTCGATCGGCCTGCACCAGCGCGACAACGACCGGCTGATCGGCACGCTCAGGCATCTGCGCGACATCGGCAATAGCGTGCTGGTGGTGGAACATGACGAAGACGCCATTCGCACTGCCGACTACGTGGTCGATATGGGGTTGGGCGCCGGCGCGCATGGCGGCGACATCATCGCGCAAGGCACGCTGGACGACATTCTCAAGAACAAGAAATCGCTAACCGCGAAATATCTCAATGGCACACTCGAAATCAGTGTGCCGAAGAAACGCACGCCGCTCGATTCTGGACGTCAATTGACGATTACCGGCGCCACCGGCAACAACCTGAAGAATGTCAGCTTCGATCTGCCGGTCGGTCTCTTGACCTGCGTGACCGGCGTCTCTGGTTCGGGCAAGTCGACGCTGGTCAACGACACGCTCTATCTGGCGGCGGCGCGCCATCTGTACGGCTCCCAGACCGGGCCTGCGGAACATGCGTCAATCAGCGGCCTGGAGTATTTCGACAAAGTGATCTCGGTAGACCAGGCGCCGATCGGCCGCACGCCGCGCTCCAATCCGGCGACCTACACTGGTCTGTTCACACCGATCCGCGATCTGTTCGCCACGGTGCCGGCCGCCAAAGAACGCGGCTACAGCGCCGGACGTTTCTCCTTCAACGTCAAGGGCGGCCGCTGCGAAGCCTGCCAGGGCGATGGCGTGATCAAGGTCGAGATGCACTTTTTGCCGGACATCTACGTGCCTTGTGACGTTTGCCACGGCAAGCGTTACAACCGTGAAACGCTGGAGGTGCAATATAAGTGCAAGAACATTGCCGACATCCTGGAAATGACAGTGGAAGATGCGCATGCGTTTTTCCTGCCGGTGCCGCTGATCGCGCGCAAGTTGCAGACCCTGCTCGATGTCGGCCTCGGCTATATCAAGCTGGGCCAGAGCGCGACCACACTATCGGGCGGCGAAGCCCAGCGCGTCAAGCTGTCGCTGGAACTGTCAAAACGTGATACCGGGCGCACACTATACATACTGGACGAGCCGACCACCGGCCTGCATTTCCACGATATCGACCTGTTGCTCAAGGTAATCCATCGCTTGCGTGATCAAGGCAATACGGTGATCATCATCGAGCACAATCTGGACGTGATCAAGACTGCGGACTGGATCATCGACCTCGGCCCGGAAGGCGGCGCCGGCGGCGGCAGGATCATCGCGACTGGCACACCGGAAGAAGTCGCCAGAAATCCAGAAAGCGTCACCGGACATTATCTGGCGCCATTGCTGAAGAAGAAAAAGTAGGGGCCGGTCAGGAATTTCCGGGTATTCGTAAAATGGGGGCTAGGTAAGCCCATCATGGATGCAACGTAGGACAATAGAAAAATCGTGTAGTTTTATCGCCTCTGTTCGGGTATGACGAAAATATCAACAATCGTAAAAGTGTGTGGCTCAGGGTATAAGCAAGAAGAAAGAGAAAGACAAGAAATTGGTGACCGGACAAAAAAGCGATTTTCCCTTTGGCAGCGAGTTCTCCCCCTCGCAGGTTGTGCTCCCTCGCCTGCTTGATCTCGCTAGCAAGCACGAGGGAGACCAAAAGGCGCTTCAAGATGCCATCCGGGCAGAGTACTTCGCTGGGCATGGCGGAGGTAGCGCCAAGAACCAGGACACCTTAGCGATGAACTGTCGCCTTGGTATGCGGGCCTATGGCTTCATCGACGACACGGCCACCCTGACCGAATTCGGTCGAATGCTCTATGACATTCGCAACGACGAGGCGAACCTCTACGACAAGCTCGCTACGCATATCCTGTTGAACCTCAAGGGTATGGCACTGGTGCGCTGTATCCAGGAGATGACCATCGCGGGGGAGCGTGTTACACTTGATGCCCTGCGTTACGCGCTCTAAGAACGCGGTATTCACTTCCCCAAGGGCGGTAAGCATCCGAGCATGGTGCGTCTCTGGCTGGAAAAGGCTGGTGTGTTCGCTGCGGCTAGCTGGCGTGTCAACGAAACACGACTGCGCGCACTGACCGGCGCCGACAGCGACGAGTTCGCTGCACTCGCCCGCTTCACGCCCGAGCAGCGCGCTTTCCTGCTGGCGCTCGCTAACAGCGGTGTGACTGCCCCGCAGTCTGCCAACGTCATTCGCGATTTGGCCGCGGCAACCTATGGCGTCCGCTTTCCCGACAAAAATTTGCCGCAGACGGTGCTCAACGCGCTGCGGGATGCCGGATATATTACCTTTACCAAGACCACCAGTGGCCGTGGTGGCAAACCGATGGAGGTAACGCCTACGACGAAGTTGCGCAGCGATCTCGTGGAACCGCTACTCGAACAGCTGAAAGCCCAGCTAGACCCGAAGCTCATTGAGCTACTAACAAAACCTCTTGACGGCATCCTCATAGAGCTTGACGACGACAAGCACCTTGCCGGGCTTGCCCTCGAAGCACTGGCCTTTAAGCTCATGCGCATTCTCGGGATGGACTACATCGCGACTCGCCTCCGCAACATCTCCGCGACCGGTGGTGCGGAAGTTGACCTTATCTTCCACTCGTCCCGGCTGGTCTACTCGCGCTGGCAAGTTCAGTGCAAAAACACGGCCCGAGTGTCCCTCGATGACGTGGCGAAGGAAGTTGGCTTAACGCACTTCCTCAAAAGCACCGTTATCGTGATGGTCAGCACCGGTAACCTCGGCGAGGATGCCCGCCGCTACGCCAACAAAATCATGCAGGACTCGAATCTCTGCATCGTGATGATAGACCGCCTGGATTTGGATGCCATTAAAGAGAACCCCGTAACCATCGTTGATGCCTTCAGGCGTGAAGCGTATAACGCGATGACCCTAAAGCAACTGGACTTGTAAGGAAGTACCCTGTGACAAAAACAGAACCTCAGAAGCCGAAACTCTTCCACAAGACCAAGCACGGCGAGATTTATCTCGGAGACAGTCTCGATGTGATGGCGAGCATGAAATCGGGTAGTGTTGACCTTGTGATGACCAGCCTGCCTTTCGGCCTGGTCCGAAAGAAGGAGTATGGCAACGCCGACTCTCATGAATACCTCGAATGGTTCAAGCCTTTCGCGCAGCAGTTCAATCACGTGCTCAAGGATAGTGGCAGCCTCGTGATTGACATCGGCGGCGCGTGGATACTTGGCCAGCCGACGCGCAGCCTGTATCACTTCAAACTGCTCATCATGCTGTGCGAGGAGTTCGGTTTCCATTTGGCGCAGGAACTCTATTGGTGGAACCCGTCGAAGCTCCCCACGCCTGCCGAGTGGGTGACCGTGCGCCGCATCCGAGTGAAGGATGCCATCAATACCGTGTGGTGGCTATCCAAGACCCCGTGGCCGAAAGCCAGTAATCGCCGCGTCTTGCAACCCTACAGCCCGAGCATGAAGCACTTGCTCGCCAACGGTTATAAAGCGCAGAAGCGCCCTTCTGGTCACGACATCAGTAAGAAGTTCACCATTGACAACGGCGCAGCTATCCCGCCGAATCTCATCGCCTTGCCGAACACCGAGAGCAATGGCTTCTATCACCGTTATTGCCAGGAACAGGGTATCAAGGCCCACCCGGCCCGCTACCCTGCCGAGCTTCCCGAGTATTTCATCAGGATGTGTACGGACGAGGGTGACACGGTGCTTGATCCCTTCGGAGGAAGTTGTGTCACCGGCGAGGTGTCTGAACGCCTCAAGCGGAAGTGGGTGTGTACAGATCTCAACGATGAATATCTTGAAGGAGCGCTCGGGCGTTTTACGCCCGACAACGTGGAAACACTCGCCGCTCGTGCAGCCATCGCCGTAAAACTGGACGACGAATCGAACTACTACAAGGTTCTTCGCCCTGGTATCCTCTGGAACGGCAGCCACGGTGACATGCTCGCCGGGGATGGAGGGAAAAAGCGCACTATCAAGTCTGCCGCGCCGAACAAAGCATCGAGCCAGGCGTGCGGCGGCTCAAGTGATAAGTACTTGCCTATAGCAGCAGATGGGCGTGACAACGGTTGAGTACAAAGCGAACTGTACTTTTCAGCAGACGTTCTTCCGCATGCAGGATATTTTCCGTCGTACCGCGCAAAGTCAAGATGTCATTGACCAGCGTGCTGGCGACGCGCAGTTTGTCGAGATCGGCGTCATCACAGCTGCGCACAATGACCGCCAGGGGCGATGACAGTTTCATGACGATGGCGTTTGATGTTTTCCTCCACCTATGACATGGTATCAACATCTGGCAAGTTTTTTGCTTTCGTAATTCATTTATACTGCACTCATGAGTGCAACCGAATATCAGATCCTGCCAAAGGCTTTCTCTCCCGAAAGCGCCCGACGCGCGCTCAGTCTCGCCCGTCAGACCCTGCGCATCGAGGCTGACGCCATTCTGGCGCTGCAAGCCCGGATATCCGATAGCCCCGACGAGCCGTTGGCCCGCGCCGTTGGCATGTTACTGGAGTGCAAAGGTCGCGTGGTGGTCTCCGGCATCGGCAAATCCGGCCATATTGGCCGCAAGATCGCAGCGACCTTTGCCTCGACTGGTACGCCCGCCCTGTTCATGCATCCGGCGGAAGCCGCGCACGGCGACCTCGGCATGGTTGCGGCCAATGATGTTTTCATTGCCATCTCCAATTCGGGTGAAACCGCTGAATTGATGGCCATCGTGCCTATCATCAAGCGCATGGGCGCCCATCTGATCACCATGACCGGTAACCACGACTCCAGTCTGGCGCGCTTGTCGGCGATCCATCTGAACGTCAGCGTCAGCAAAGAAGCCTGCACGCTGAACCTGGCACCGACCGCCAGCACCACCGCCATGTTGGCGATGGGTGATGCGCTGGCGGTGTCGCTACTGGACGCGCGCGGTTTCATGGAAGAAGACTTTGCGCGCTCACACCCCGGCGGCGCCCTGGGGCGCCGCTTGCTAACGCACGTGCGCGACGTTATGCGCACCGGCGATGCCGTTCCCGCAGTCACGCCTGACGTTTCGCTATCAGTGGCATTGATGGAAATCACGCGCAAGGGCATGGCGATGACTGCCGTGGTCGATGGACAATACCGCCCGATCGGCGTCTTCACCGACGGCGATCTGCGCCGTCTGCTCGAGCGCGGCGAAGATTTCACCCGATTCTCGATCGCCGATGTCATGCATCACGGCCCACGTACCATCATGCCGGATCAACTGGCGGTCGATGCTGTGCAATTGATGGAAGAATTCCGCATCAACCAGGTTCTGGTGGCTGATGCGCAAGGAATATTGGTCGGTGCGCTGCATATCCACGATCTGACTCGCGCCAAGGTGATCTGATGACGACCCGATTCAGCACTGCCGCCATGACCCAAGCCCGGCAAGTCCGGCTGATGATTTTCGACGTCGATGGCGTGTTGACCGATGGTAGCCTGTATTACGGCCCGGAAGGCGAATCGCTCAAGCGCTTCAATGCGCTCGACGGTCATGGCATCAAAATGCTGCAGCAATCCGGCGGCGTGGCGACGGCAATTATCACCGCGCGTCAATCCCCGATCGTGTTACGTCGCGCCAGGGATCTGGGCATCGCTCATGTCTTTCAGGATGCGTACGACAAGCGCCTGGCTTTTGCGCAATTGCTGGAACAGACCGGCATCGCGGCCGATGCTTGCGGCTATCTTGGCGACGACGTGATCGATTTGCCGGTGCTGACCAGAGTCGGTTTCAAGGCAGCGGTCGCCAATGCTCACCATGACGTCAGGACACGGGTCGATTACATTACTGAGGTCTGTGGCGGCAACGGCGCCGCCCGCGAAATCTGCGACCTGATCCTGACCGCCCAGGGTCATGACGAGGCGGCGCTGGCCGACTACCTGGCATGAGCAACCGTAGCGGCGAACGCGCAGCGCAGCGCCTCCGGCTGATCGTGATCATCGTCGGCCTGACGGCGTTGGCGTTAGGCAGCTTTTGGGGCCTGCAAATCATGCGCCGTGGCACCGAAGACGCTGTGACGGCGCATCCGCGCAGCAAACCGGATTACTACGTCGAAAAATTCCGTTACGTGAAAATGGCCGGGAACGGCCTGCCACGTTACGACATCACCGGCGAGAAGATGGTGCATTTCCCGGTCACCGATTCATTCGAAGTGAGTTTGCCGGTCATCACCAGCCTGACTAGGGAAAAACCGCCGATGACGCTGCGTTCCAGACGCGCCATGATTGAAGATGACAACAGCAGAATCCATATGTACGAAGACGTCCATGCCGACCGCGCCGCAGCCGGCAACGCCGAAGACCTGCATCTGACGACTGAGTACCTGCTGCTGTTGCCGGACGACGGCATCGCTAGGACCGACCGGCTGGTCGAAATCAGCACGGGCCAGTCCGTTATGACTGGCACCGGCATGATCATCGATGATGCCACCCAGGAATTCCAGCTGCTCCATGATGTGCGCGGTATTTATCCACCGCGTGCGCATCGACGCTGATCAGCATAACCAGTCAAGATACTTGTGCAAGATGAGATGAAACCCCACTTTTTATTATCTCTGCTGCCCCTGCTCCTGATGAGCGAGAGCGGCATCGTTCGTGCCGAGCGGGCCGATACTGAAAAACCAATCCGTATCGAAGCTGAGCAAATGGTCTACGACGACGCCAAGCAGGTGAAGATTTTCACCGGCAACGTCGTACTCATCCGCGGCACATTGCTGATCAAAGCCGGGAAAGTCGTGCTGACCACCGATCCGGCCGGTTATGAAGTGGCAGTTCTGTACGCCGCGCCGAACCAGCTCGCCAGTTTTCGCCAGAAGCGCGACGGCGGGCCTAATCTATGGATAGAAGGCCGGGCTGAACGCATCGAATACAGCGAAAAAACCGAAATTTCGAAATTATTTACACGCGCCCACATGCAGCGCATGGATGCCGCGCGCATCACGGACGAAGTCAACGGCGAGTTCATTTCCTACGACAGCCGCGCCGAGTTCTATTCCGTCAATAACACCAATACCGGCGAGAGCAGGCCGGGCGGTGGTCGCATCACGGCGATCATACAGCCGCGCGTCGATACCGCGAAGGGACCATGAAATGACGGCAAGTTCTTTGGTCGTGCGCAGACTGCAAAAAAGCTATGGAGCGCGCCAAGTCGTGCGTGATGTCTCGCTCACAGTCGAAAGCGGTGAAGTGGTCGGCCTGCTCGGCCCCAATGGCGCCGGCAAGACCACGTCGTTTTACATGATCGTCGGCCTGCTGCCTTCGGACAGCGGCGAAATCGACCTGGACGGCGTGGCGATTACGCGCCTGCCGATCTATCGGCGCGCCGGACTCGGCCTGTCCTATCTGCCACAGGAAGCTTCGGTGTTCCGCAAACTGACCGTGGAAGACAATATCCGCGCCGTGCTGGAGTTGCGCAAGGAAAACGGTAAACCGCTGAGTCGCGACGAAATCGAAAGCCGGCTCGACAGGTTATTATACGAACTACAAATCGACAAGCTGCGCGAAAATCAGGCGCTGTCGCTATCCGGCGGCGAACGCCGACGCGTTGAAATCGCCCGTGCGCTGGCGACCGATCCGCGCTTCGTGCTGCTCGATGAACCGTTTGCCGGCATTGATCCGATCGCCGTGATCGAGATCCAGCACATTGTGCGTTTCCTCAAGGAGCGCGGCATCGGTGTGCTGATCACCGACCACAACGTGCGTGAAACCCTCGGCATTTGCGACCGCGCCTACATCATCAATCAAGGCATGGTGCTTGCCAGCGGCAGCCCGGACGACATCATTGCCAATGAGTCTGTACGCCGTGTGTATCTCGGCGAACATTTCCGCATGTAGCCAGGGTACAGGGAATGAAACCATCGCTCCAGTTACGCACTTCCCAGCACCTGGCATTGACGCCGCAGTTGCAGCAGTCGATCCGGCTGTTGCAACTGTCGACGCTGGAACTGCATCAGGAACTGGAACAGATACTGTCGAACAATCCGCTGCTGGAACGTCTCGATGACGTACTCGATCATTCTGTGCGCCTGCTGGCCGACGGCGCCATCAGTACTACACCTCCCACTCCGGCCGCCCCGGCCGGAGACATCGTCAGCAGCGCGCCCGCTGAAGCAGACTTCGCCGAACATACTGACAGCCTTGGCGACGACGACGTCAATAGCAATACCAGCTGGAGTTTCGATGATGTCGCCCGTACCGGCAAGACGCCTGACGATGAAGACGCCCGTCTGCAACTGGAAGCGCACGATGTCACCCTGCGCGAGTATCTGCTGGAGCAGGCACATCTGACCACACATACGTTGCGCGACCGCGCATTGCTCGAACTGATCATCGATGCGCTGGATGAGCGCGGTTACCTGGAAGAGCCGCTGGCAGACATTCACGCGCGCCTGCCGAAAGAACTTGAGATCGAACCTGAAGAGTTGTCGACGGCTTTGACCTTATTGCAGAGCTTCGATCCTGCCGGCATCGGCGCGCGCGGCGTTTCTGAATGCCTGGCGCTGCAAATCAGGCGGCTGCCGAAAGTTGCCTTTGTGACACGCCGGCTGGCGCTGACCATCGTCAAAGATTTTTTGCCGTTGTTTGCCCAGAGAGATTTCAACAAGATCAAAAAATCACTGAGCTGCGATGACGAAGACTTGCGCGAAGCACAAGCTGTCATTCGCCAATGTCATCCCCATCCTGGCGTCGCTTTCGCTTCAGACGCATCCGACTATGTGGCGCCCGACGTGATTGTCAAAGCGAGCAAGGACGGCTGGCAGGTTTTGCTCAATCACGACGTCATGCCGCGCCTGCGCGTCAATGCCATGTATGCCCATGCATTAAAGCAGGCCAAAGGTAAGGGATTGCTCAATTCGCAATTGCAGGAAGCCAAATGGCTGATCAAAAACATGCGCCAGCGCTTCGACACGATCTTGCGTGTCTCTCAGGCAATTGTTGAACGGCAACGCAATTTTTTCTCGCATGGCGTTATCGCCATGCGTCCCCTTGTATTGCGTGAAATAGCTGATACACTGGGGTTACACGAGAGTACCATTTCCCGTGTGACAACCCGAAAATACATGTTGACCCCACATGGCATGTTCGAGTTGAAATATTTCTTCGGCAGCCACATCGCAACAGAAGCCGGAGGTGAAGCATCCTCCACTGCGATACGGGCTCTCATCAAACAACTGATAGGAGCAGAAGACCCTAGGAACCCACTTTCTGATAGCAGGATTGCAGATATGCTGGCAGAACAGGGGATGGTGATAGCACGCCGGACTGTCGCCAAATACCGCGAAGTGCTTAAAATCCCCCCGGCCAGTTTCCGCAAATCCCTGTAAGTTTTTCTGTAGTAAATGTACCCGCTGCACCATCTTACATAGGTATAGGAGGCTGTATGAATTTGACCATTAGTGGCCATCACCTCACTCTCACCCCCGCAATCCGCGAATACGTGCAAAGCAAACTGACCCGCATCAGGCGCCATTTCGATCATGTCATCGACATCAACGTGATCCTCAGTATCGATAGCCTGACAAAAAAAGAAAAACGCCAAAAAGCAGAAATCAACGTTCATATCAAGGGTAAAGATCTGCATGCCGAAAGCATTGCGCATGATCTGTATGCCGCCATCGACATGCTGATCGATAAACTGGACCGACAGGTCATCAAGCACAAAAACCGCATGCAGGCCCATCATTCGATGGCAAAACGCCTGCCGGAAGCAAGCATGCCCGCAGCGCTCTCGTAACAGGCAACGAGCCGGTGAATTGGACCGGTGACAGAAAAAGGGCGCGGCAGCGCCCTTTTTTGTGTCAGCACATGGTCTTTTGGCAGTTCATCCGGGAATGCCTGCACACCGACGCAGTGACACGCTTTTCCCTATAATGACGGTATCGTGAATTTTTTGAAGGTGTAGTCATGAGCGAAGTCCAGTCCTGGATCAGAGAAACAGTCACCCGGAACCCTGTCGTGCTGTTCATGAAGGGAACGGCGCAATTCCCACAATGTGGCTTTTCCGGCAAGGCGATTCAACTGCTCAAAGCCAGCGGCGCGGAAAATATCGTCACCATCAACGTGCTGGAAAACACTGATGTACGCCAAGGCATCAAGGAATACTCAAACTGGCCGACCATTCCACAACTGTATGTCGATGGCGAATTCATCGGCGGTTCCGACATCATGAGCGAAATGTTCGAATCCGGCGAACTGCAAAGCCTGTTCAAGGCTTGAGTCTCTGCTGACGGCGACACATCCATATGCCAGATCCTCGACGCCTGATCGTCGCCATCACCGGCGCAACCGGCGTTATCTATGGTGTACGCCTGTTACGTGTGCTGCAAGACAGCAATATCGAAACGCATCTGCTGATCTCCGAAGCCGGCGCGCTCACTTTGCACCAGGAACTCGATATGCGCCGCAAGGAGGTCGAAGCGCTGGCTGATGTGGTCCATTCGGTGCGCGATGTCGGCGCCTCGATTGCCAGCGGCTCTTTCACCTCCTGCGGCATGATTGCGGCCCCCTGCTCAATGAAAACGCTAGCCGCCGTGGCCAACGGATTATCCGACAATCTCATCTCGCGTGCCGCCGATGTCGTCCTGAAAGAACGCCGGCGACTGGTTCTGATGGTGCGAGAAACGCCCTTGAATCTGGTCCACCTGCGCAACATGGTCAGTGTGACGGAAATGGGCGGCATCATTTTTCCGCCGCTGCCCTGCTTCTACCATCGTCCGCAATCGATCGACGATATGATCGACCACACGTTGGGCCGGGTACTGGATCTGTTTGCCATCCCACACACGCTGACACCGCGCTGGAACGGAAATGCGGTCAGCAAGCAAAAACGGACCGCAAATGCGATCCGTTGAACAGTGAGTGCAGCAACGATCCTGAGACCGCGCCGAAGTATTATTTCCTGCGGCCGTTGGTCTTTTCAGCGGCTTGCGTGAATTGTCTGGCGGCATTGCTCAGGTGACCTTCCAGCGTTTCAACAGCCTGCTTGGTGTTCTTCGCCAACTGTTCGTAGCTGGCATTGGCATTGCCGATCGCTGACTTCAGCAGAACGACAGCGTTTTCCGAACCAATGGGGGCGTTCTTGGCGACTTCATCGATCAGGGCGCTTATTCTGCGGTTGGTTTCGGCGATTTGCGCTTCGGCAGCCTTGGTCAGCTCAGCTTGCGTAGCGGACAGGATGCTGACCAGATGACGGCTGTAGGCGGCAGCTTTTTCTGCTGCCGGTTGGGCTTGTGCTTGCGCCATGGCCAGCAGTTCCTGCGGATCATTGATGGCGGCAAACTGCTTGGCGGCAGCGGAGGATTCTTCCAGCGAAGCCCTGGCAGCGTTTAGATTGAGTTCGATGATTTTTTCCACGCCTTCGAAAGCTTTGGTCGTCAGTGTGTTGATCAGGTCGAGCTGTGCCTGGAAGTGCGTCTTGGTCGCGGTGGAAAACTGGTCTTGATACGAAAACATGTGCTTCTCCTTTGATCTAGAAAATAACCATGGGCTAGCGGCTTCTGTCCTGAAAAATTATTTTCCGCACAGCAACAATTCGTATTTTACGCACTTGCATAGTGAGGTCAAGAATTTTTTGTGCGATGCACAAAAAGCGCCGTCGGGAAAATAGCGTATCGCTCATGCTGTTTATAGTAGCGGCAATTCACCGTGCTAGGAAAGAGTCATCACAATTTTCGGACTGATTGCTCGAACCTGCTCACGATCTGTGGCGAGAATGCAGCGAGAAGCCATTATCTGGCCGCGCGGCAAAATCGTGAATAGGTTCTGAAAGAAAGCAGGCGGGGCAAAGACCTTTACACAACGCAGCATCTCGCGAGAGGAAATGAGATACTCACCAGTGCCGGATTCTCGAAAAGCGGCTCAAAAAAGCATATCCATACCAAAACGGGGAAACAATGAGTGCATCTCAGGGCAGGCTGGATTATTCTTTCCTGTCGCAAAAATTTCATGTCATTACGCTGGCGGCATTGGGTGTCGTGTTTGGCGACATTGGCACCAGTCCGCTGTATGCGCTCAAGGAATGTTTCAGCCCGGAACATGGCATCGCGTTTTCACGCGATGCCATACTGGGCATCATTTCCATGCTGTTCTGGTCGATCACGATCGTGGTCTCGCTCAAATACGTGTTGTTCGTCACGCGCGCCGACAACAACGGCGAAGGCGGCGTTCTGGCGTTGATGGCCTTGGCGCTGCGCACGGCCGTGAGCGGTTCGCTGCGCGCCAGGCTGCTGATGGTGCTGGGCGTGTTTGGCGCCTGCATGTTCTATGGCGACGCGGTGATCACGCCGGCGATTTCGGTGCTGTCGGCAGTGGAAGGGATGGCGGTCGCCGCACCGGAAACTTCGCATTATGTGATTCCGCTGACGCTGCTGATTCTGATCGGCCTGTTTTTGATCCAGCGCCATGGTACTTCTCTGGTCGGCAAGCTGTTCGGACCAATCATGTTCGTCTGGTTCATTTCGCTGGGCGCATTGGGTTTGTTTCACATTCTCAAGGCGCCGGGCATTTTGATCGCGATCAATCCCTACCATGCCGTGAATTTCATGATGGAGCATGCATTACAGGCGTTCATCGTGCTCGGTTCAGTGGTGCTGGTGCTGACGGGGGCGGAAGCGCTGTATGCCGACATGGGCCACTTTGGCATTCGCCCGATTCGTTTCGCATGGCTGTATACCGTGATGCCTTGCCTGGTGCTCAATTACTTCGGCCAGGGCGCGAACCTGCTGGCTCATCCCGGAGCAATCAGAAACCCGTTTTATCTGATGATGCCGGACGTGCTGCTCGTACCTATGGTGGTGCTGGCGACTTTTGCCACGGTGATTGCGTCGCAGGCAGTCATTGCGGGAGCGTTCTCGCTGACGAGTCAGGCGATTCTGCTAGGTTTTGTGCCGCGCATGCGTATCCTGCACACGTCAGAAGACAATCGCGGGCAGATCTATATTCCGCTGATTAACTGGATACTGCTGGTACTGGTGGTGGCAGTGGTGCTGGCGTTCAGGAAATCCGACAGTCTGGCAGCGGCTTACGGCGTGGCCGTGACCACTACGATGGTGATCACCACGATTCTGACGGCAGTAGTCATGCGTACCGAATGGAAATGGCATCCCGCGCTGATAGCGCTGGTCATTGGCGCCTTCTTTACGGTAGATATGGCGTTCTTTACAGCCAATCTGCTGAAGATCGCGGAGGGCGGTTGGTTTCCGCTGCTGCTGGGCGGCGCGGTGTTTTTCCTGCTGATGACCTGGTATTTAGGCCGCATGTTACTGCGCACGCGCATCAAAAATGACGGTATTCCACTGAAGCCTTTCATCGAAGGTCTGCTGGCGCATCCGCCTTATCGCGTCGATGGCACAGCAGTGTTCCTGACCGGCAATATCAATACGGTGCCGGTGGCGCTGCTACACAATCTCAAGCACAACCATATCCTGCACAAGCGCGTGCTGCTCCTCAAGATCAGTATCTGGGACGTGCCCTTCGTCGCCGACGCGAAGCGCCTGATGCTGAAAGACATGGGTGGTGACATCTACCTGCTGCGCGCGGCGTTCGGTTTCAAAGAAGCGCCTAAAGTGAACAAAGTACTGGAATTGGTGACGGCACAGTTCGATATGAAATTCGATCTGATGGATACCTCGTTCTTCCTAGCGCGCGAAACCGTGGTGCCGAGCAAGTTGCTGGGTATGTCACTGTGGCGCGAACACCTGTTCGCCTGGATGTATCAGAACGCCGCCAAGCCTTCGGATTTTTTTCAGATTCCGGCTAACCGAATCGTGGAATTGGGATCCAAAGTGGAAATCTAGGTCGTATCGTCTGGTGTCTTGCACTCTTGATCAGAATGTCATGACGACAGCTAAGCCCCCACCCAAGGCAATCCGGCTTTGCACCATCCTTCGATGGTTTTGCGATGGCCCATATCATCCTTACTGCCTTCAAAACCTTCAAGAACGTCGTAGCACTGCAAATAACCGTTGTCGGCCGCCAGCTTGGCCGCATGACGCGAACGTATGTCCGCGCGGCACAGGAACAGCAATATCGTATCCTTGTTCGCCACAGCGCTGAGCTGTTCGAGGAAGTGCGGATTCGGCACGCCTTCGGGGTAGAGATTCCATTGCACCGCCAGGTGCTGCTCCGCCGCCAGGCTGACCTGGCCGACCCAGTCGCGTTCCGCCTTGGTGCGAACGTCTATAAGTTTGACGGCAGCATTGTCTTGCAATAATGCAAAAGCTTCCTGCGGCGTGACTGCGCCAGCGTAGGGAAGCTGGTTTTGCTGAGCGCGCCGTTGCGCGGAAGAGAGAATCTCAAGAGTGGAAGTCATCATGTTGCCTCAAAAAATAATTGAAATGACAAAAGCGTACTTCAAAACGATCTATCGAATGTTCATTTAGCATCGACACAAGGCAGTCGATGACATGGAATCTGCTATCATCCAGAGCGCTAACGGACCCATTATCTGTTGTATCGATGCGCACATCAAGTCACACATAGTTGGCCCATTTCCCCCAATTGTTCAAATTTACATTTTCCCGTTTTAGGAGGTTCGCATGGCAAGGACGGTCGCAGAAGTTTTGAAGTTAGTGAAAGATAATGAAGTCAAGTTTGTTGATTTTCGTTTTGCCGACACCCGTGGTAAAGAGCAGCACGTCACAGTCCCTGTTTCCCATTTCGACATCGATAAGTTCGAATCCGGCCACGCATTCGACGGTTCTTCGATCGCAGGCTGGAAGGGCATCGAAGCGTCAGACATGTTGCTGATCCCTGACCCCAACACTGCCAACATCGACCCGTTCATGGAAGAAACCACATTGTTCATGCAATGTGATGTGATCGAGCCATCCGATGGCAAAGGCTATGACCGCGACCCGCGCTCCATCGCCAAGCGTGCGGAAGCTTACCTGAAGTCCTCGGGACTGGGCGACACTGCCTACTTCGGTCCTGAGCCGGAATTTTTCATTTTCGACAGCGTGCGCTGGGATGAGAACATGTCCGGCTGTTTCGTCAAGATCAACTCCGAAGAAGCCTCATGGAGCACCGGCGCCAAGCTCGAAGGCGGCAACAGCGGCCATCGTCCAACTGTCAAGGGCGGTTATTTCCCGGTTCCTCCGGTCGATAGCTTCCAGGACATGCGTTCTGAAATATGCCTGATCCTCGAATCCCTGGGCATCCCTGTCGAAGTGCATCATCACGAAGTCGCCGGCGCTGGCCAGAACGAAATCGGCACCCGTTTCTCGACACTGGTCGAGCGCGCAGACTGGACGCAGAACCTGAAATACGTGGTTTGGAACGTGGCGCATACCTACGGCAAGACAGCCACTTTCATGCCTAAGCCACTCGTTGGCGACAACGGCTCCGGCATGCACGTCCATCAATCGATCTGGAAAGACGGCAAGAACCTGTTTGCTGGCGATGGTTATGCCGGCCTGTCCGAAACCGCGCTGTTTTATATTGGCGGTATCATCAAGCATGCCAAAGCGCTCAACGCGATCACCAACCCAGGCACCAACTCGTACAAGCGTCTGGTTCCAGGCTTTGAGGCGCCGGTCAAGCTGGCCTACTCGGCACGCAACCGTTCTGCTTCGATCCGTATTCCGCACGTCGCCAATCCCAAGGGCCGTCGTATCGAAACGCGGTTTCCTGATCCGCTGGCCAATCCCTACCTGTGCTTTGCCGCTCTGTTGATGGCAGGCCTGGACGGTATCCAGAACAAGATCCATCCGGGTGAAGCGGCATCGAAAGATTTGTACCACCTGCCGCCGGAAGAAAATCGTTTGATTCCGACGGTCTGCGCTTCGCTGGAGGAGGCGCTGGAGCATCTGAACAAGGATCGCGAGTTCCTGACCCGTGGTAGCGTCTTCACCGACAGCATGATCGATGCTTACCTGGAACTGAAGGAGCAGGAAGTGCAGCGTTATCGCATGACTACGCACCCCATCGAATTCGACATGTATTACTCGCTATGAGTATCGATTCCGCCCTTGATGCATCATCATAGGCGCTATTGAAGAGAGATGAAATGATCCCAGGGAATATAACGAGATAAATCCGGGAAGAAACGGGTCAAGTCAGCCCAGCTTCCATCATATTGGGTTCTTTGGTGTGTGTAGAGCAGATGGAAGTCATGTTCTATGCGATCTACGCGGGAAAGTCAGCGCCGCCATGCGATCGGGTATGCCCACGCGGACGGGCAGCCCATCCGCCCGGTAGCTGGCACCGCATTCCCAGGTCGAGCAAACTGAGCTTGCCGCGCAAACTCAAACAAGCCGCCTGGCAGCCAGAGTATCTGTTCGATTTGCTCGGCATGCAGCCAAGGACCGAATTTTGATGCTCCCGCCCTGAACCGGGTACGGCGTCAGCTAAACTGGCTTATCATCACTGTTTTCTTACGTTTTGCCGCCTTGCGCATTCAACACCATGAACGACAGGAAGAGCTACGGTTTCACCACCACCATTCTGCACAGTGACCGCCGTAAAGCGATCGAGCATGGCTCGCTGCACAAACCGATTCACACTTCCGTGGCTTTCGGCTATCAGGATGCGCGTCAACTGGCCGCAGTATTCCAGGGCAAACAATCTGGCTATCGCTATGGCCGCCAGGGCAATCCGACGGTTTCGGCGTTGGAAGACAAGGTCACCAGGATGGAGGGCGGTCTGTCGACCATCTGTTTTGCCTCCGGCATGGCGGCCATTGGCGCCGTCGTCCAGGGCTTGCTGCGTGAAGGCGACCATGTGGTATCGTCGGCTTTTCTGTTTGGCAATACCAACAGCATGTGGATGACGGTCAATGCGCAGGGCGCGCGTGTGACCATGGTGGATGCCACAGACGTCGAACTGGTGGCAGCCGCATTGACGCCGCAGACACGCGTGGTCTTCGTGGAAACCATCGCCAATCCGCGCACCCAGATCGCTGATCTGCAACGTATCGGTGATCTTTGCCGCGCGCGCGGCATCCTGTACATCGTCGACAACACGATGACCTCGCCTTACTTGTTCCAGCCCAAGGCGGTGGGCGCCGGGCTGGTGGTCAATTCGCTGACCAAATCTATCGGCGGTCATGGCAATGCGCTCGGCGGCGCGCTGACCGACACCGGTTTGTACGACTGGTCGCGTTATCCGCACATTGCCGACAGCTACAGGAAAAATTCGCAGGCGCAATGGGGCATGGCGCAGATTCGCGCCAAAGGGTTGCGTGATTTCGGCGCTTCGCTGGGACCGGAGGCCGCGCATCATATCGCCGTTGGCGCGGAAACCATGGCCTTGCGTCAGGAACGCCAATGCGCCAGTGCGTTGGCGTTGGCGCACATGCTGGATGCCGATGCGCGTGTGGCAGCTGTGTACTATCCCGGTCTGCCTTCGCATCCGCAGCACGCGCTGGCGACTGCCTTGTTCCGTTCTTACGGTAGCCTGCTGAGTTTTGAGCTCAGGAATGGTATCGACTGTTTCGATTATTTGAACCGTTTGCAACTGGCGGTGGCGTCGAGCAATCTGGGTGATACGCGTACCCTGGTGATTCCGGTGGCGCACACGATTTTCCATGAAATGGGACAGGAACGCCGTGCTGCAATGGGCATCGCCGAATCTCTGATTCGGGTATCGATCGGTCTGGAAGATACGGATGATCTGATGGAAGATTTCCGGCAGGCATTGGATTCCTGACCGTTTGCTCTTCCTGTCATGATTTTTCATCATGACGAGCCGCACAAATAGTAACCCTCACTGAAGGAACAGCATGCAAAACAGGATGGTGACACTGGCGTTGCAAGGCGGCGGTTCGCACGGCGCTTTTACCTGGGGCGTGCTGGACCGTTTGCTGGAAGACGGCCGCATGTCATTTGAGGGCATTAGCGGCGCCAGCGCCGGCGCCATGAACGCGGTCGTACTGGCGTATGGCTTCCATATCGGTGGACGCGAAGGCGCGCGCGCGGCGCTCTCCGCATTCTGGAAGCGCATTGCTATCAAGGATCCGTTCAGTTTTTTGTCGCCGGAGGTGACACCGGGCGGAACCAACCTGTTGACGCACACCACGCCGGCAGCGATGCAGGCTTTTCTGGCGATGACGCGCTTTTTTTCGCCGACGCAGCTGAATCCGCTCGACATCAATCCCTTGCGTGACATTCTCGAGGAGCAGATCGACTTCGCGCGCTTGAGCAAGAGCAATGACATCAAATTGTTCATCGCTGCCACCAAGGTCAGCACCGGTACGCTGAAAATCTTCCGCAATCGTGAACTGACGCTGGATGCCTTGCTGGCTTCGGCCTGTCTACCTTCGATACATAGACCGGTCGAAATCAATGGCGAGGCGTATTGGGATGGCGGACTGACGGCCAATCCACCGATTTTTCCCTTGCTGCATTTGTGCTCGTCGCACGATCTGTTGGTGGTGCTGTTGCATCCGTGCAATCGCTCCGGTACGCCGACTTCCATCAATGAGATCAATCAGCGACTCTTCGAGATCAGTTTCAGTTCGGCCTTCTTTACCGAACTGGGTGGGCTGGCTCTGGTCAAGCGCGAAGCGGAGCGCGGCATGCTCGCCTTCGGCACGCTGGAGCGGCGCCTGAAGCGGCTCAATATGCACCTTGTCGAAGCCAGTGACCTGATGAGCCAACTCGACGTCCTGAGTAAACTCAATACCAAGCATTCATTTATCCACGGCCTTTACGATGCAGGCCGGCAGGCTGCTGAGCACTGGATGGAGCAGCATTTTCACACGCTGGGACGGCGTTCTTCCTTTGACCTCGGACGTTACCTGCAATAGCAGGCATTGATGTCATGAAACCCTTCATGCCCAACATTCCTTGCCATCTGCGGTTTGTGTTATCAACAGCTCCATGCGGCGTACAATACAGCCATTCATTGTTGTTTTTCAGGCGCGTTTCATCATGCTCAACGTCGATTTGCACTGTCACTCCAATATCTCCGACGGCCTGCTGCCGCCGGCGGAAGTGGCCGCACGCGCCAAAGCCAATGGCGTCGATGTCTGGGCACTGACTGACCATGACGAAATCGGTGGCGTCACCATGGCGCGCGAGACTGCCGCAGCGCTCGGTCTGCGTTACATCCCCGGCGTTGAAATTTCGGTTACCTGGGCGGGGCAGACCGTGCATATCGTCGGCTTGCGCATCGACGAAAAGAATGAAGCGCTGGTGCAAGGTCTGGCAG
>JBAPMF010000069.1:0-9718 GCA_049278475.1 Herbaspirillum sp.
ATGTCACCGCGTCTGCGCGCGATGCGCAGGAAGCCGCCGGCAGTTTCCGCGATGCCGAAATTCCAGTCGGCATCGAGCACCAGATCGGTGTCGAGCGGTGGCGGCCTGCCTGTCATCTCTTGCACCAGTTCCATGATGCGGCGCACGTCGATGGCGCGGGCGCTGCCCTCTGAGTACAGGCGGCCTTGCTGGTAATTCAGCTGTTTCAGGTCGATGACCATGCGGTCGATATCGAGCTGGGTTACGCCGGCGCTCAGTCTTCCGGAGGCCAGCTTCAGGTTCAGCGGCGATGTCAGCACGATGCGCGGCAAGCCCTGGTTTTCCAGTTTGTCGATGACGCCGTTCCAGCCATAGCCTGCCTGGTCCCGGCTGATGCTGCCATGAGCGTTGAGCTGTAATGCCAGCGTCTGGTTCCGGATGCGTCCATCGGCCTGCGCGGCCAATCGATGATTACCGTAGTTACCGGATAAGCGGATGCCGATCCGTTCGAGGGTGGCGTCTGGGCTGCTGTAGCCGACGCCGTCCAGGCTCAGTTGCAGTCGGTTGCTGGCCGAGGCAAGGCTGTCTGCCAGGTCGGTCTGTATATCTGCTTGGCCGCCGAACTGCTCCAGGCGATGTGGACCGAACGACCATCGTTTGCCGCTGTAAGTGGCACGCAGGCTGGGGCGTTGCAGCGTACCGGTCAACTGGCCATCGAATTTGAGCAGGCCCGCGATGCCGAAGCCCAACCGCTCCAGTTGCGGCGCATCGACATGGATGTCGAGCCTGTCCGATGGGGCGCCGAATGCGCCCTCGAGTTGCAGTCGGTTGCCAGCCACCAGCAGATCGACGCTGCCCGGCAGCAGGCGCTTGCCGTTGAGGCGCAGCTTGCCGTTGCCGCGCATCGGCAGATTATTGTAGCTGCTGTCCTGGATATGGAAGTCTAGCCGGACTTGCGGTTCCGGCGACAGCGCGCCGCTGCTCTCGAAGTCCAGGTTGATGCGCGCCGGTTTCACATACCCGGCGCCGGTATGCATCCACAGCGCCGGATCGACATTGCGCAGTCGTCCCTGGACGGCGTAGTCCAGAGCGCCGGTGATGGCCAGGCTGCCGGCCAGATCGATGCTGGCCTGGACGGCGCGTAATTGCGCCTGATGCAGCGTCAGCTTGCCGGCAGAGAGTGTGGCGTCGGCCTGGAAGCGGTAGAGCGCGTCTTGCAGCGCGAGCGCGATGTGTTGCGCATCGCGCTTCCATTGCATGGTAAGCGGGCCATGCAGCGCGGTCGGCTTCAGTCCCTGATGGAGCGTCTGTAGATCGAGACCGGCGATCTGCAAGCTGAGGCTGCCGATATGGTCTTGCGGGCGGAATTGCCCTTTGCCGCTGATGCCCGCTTGGTTCGGTAGTGCGATATACAGATTCGACAATTGCTGGCTATCAGCGCCGAGATCGATGCTGGCTCTGGCTGAAATCAGCGGCAGGCGTCGTCGATCGAAACTGCCGGGAAGGGCATTGCTGATTTCCACCTTGCCGGTGATGCGCGGCTGATCGGCGGCAGCCGGCGCGAGATTGGCTTGCAGGCGCAGATCAGCTTTGGGCGCAGCGCTGTGGAATGCCTGCGGATCGAAGTGCTGCAGGTCTATCCTGGCGCTCCTGAGCGGCGTGCTGGCGAAGGGCGTGACGACCGCATCGGCGCTGCCGCTCAGCTTGTCGCCACTGGCAGTCAGGGCGATGCCAAGCTCCTCGAGAGAGCCGGACAAGCGCGCCGCCAGTCGAAATTTCTCTTGCTGGTACGAGCTTGCCAATGCCACGCTGCCGCTGATGGCGAACGGCTGTTGACCGTTCAGGCGCAGCGAGGCTGTAGCCTGGCCGGCAGCGGTCGTGAGTTTGTCCAGCACCAGGGTGTGCTGGACGCCATCCGAGCTGGCGTGCAATTGCAGGCCGCTGAGTACGGTGACCGAAGCGCCTTGTCGCAGCGTCAGTTTTTGCAGCGCGATGTCGCGCAGGTTCAGCGACAGGGGGAAACTCAGCGATGTGGGCATGCGCGCCGGCGTCGGCGCAGCCGCCGGTTTGTCGATGGTGACCGTGCCGACGCGCAAATAGGCGACGCTCAGGCAGCGCTGTATTAGCGACAGACTCCAGCGGGCATCGATGCGGTCGATATCCAGTTGCATGGCGGCATTGCGATAACGCAGGTCGCGTAGGCTGAGGCCCCCGGCAAGATTGCCACCGGCGTAGGTTCCCGATAGTTTTCCTTGCATCAGCCATACGGCGGCACGCCAGACATTGCGTGTACCGCTGTCGGTGCCAGCCGCCCAGACCAGTGCCATGAGCAGAATCAGCAGCAGCGCCAGGAGGCCGGGCAACAGCCCGCCACGCCTGTTTTTTCGGGGCATGGGCGGTGTCGGTGTGCTGGCGCCGGTTACGGTCGGTGTAGTCATGCGTGCGTCGTTAAAAGGCGATACCAAGAGAAATATGCGGTTGGAACTGCTGTTTTTGTATGCCGTAGGCCAGATCCAGATTGACCGGGCCGACCGGACTGCGCCAGCGTGCGCCGACACCGGTGCCGCTGTAGAAGGTTTTGCTGCTCCAGCTGTCGGCGGCGGCGCCGACGTCATAGAACAGGGCTGCGCCCCACGTTGCCGTCAGCCAGTGCTGGTATTCGGCACTGCCGGTGAGCAGATATCTGGTCGGGTAAACGCTGCCGTTTTGCGCATTGCCGATGCTGTTGTAGCTGTAGCCGCGCACCGATTCGTTGCCACCGGCGCGAAACAGCAGAGATGCCGGCACTTCCGACGCTGTACCTCTGGTCAACACGCCGCCCAGCTCGGTGCGCAGAATGATCAGGTCGCGCCTGGAGACGGGCAGATATTGCTTGAAACGTCCGTACAGGCGGCCAAAGCTCTGGTTGGTGAGCAGACCTTGAACGGCAAAACCGGTTTCCAGCGTCAGCAGGTTGCCTTGACGCGGGAAGAGGGGATTATCGACATCGCGCTTGGCCCAGGAAAATCCTGGCACCAGCGCCTGATGCCGGCCTGGCGCAATGACGGTGCCGGTCAGCGCGGCACCGTCTTCCTGCTGCAATTCGTCACGATAATAGGTCAGCGTATAGGCTGCGTCATACAGCTCGTCGTTGCGCGCGCGTGTGACGCCGACGTGCAGGCTGCGCAGATCGATGCCTTCCAGTAGGCTGTGCTCCAAGGAGGTGTCGATGCTGTTGACGAAGCGCCTGCTGTCGGGCGGCATGGCCAGATTGAGCTGGCCGTGCTGACGCTTTTGTTGCAGATTGAAGCGGCTATCGAAGACATAGGCCCGCTCGAAGACGTGGTAATGCGTATAGCGTCCTTCGACCTGTGCGCCGGTATCGGTGGCATAGCCGAAGCCGGTGCGGATGCGCTGGGTCGGGAATTCGGTGACCTCGACTTTGACCGGCGCCATGTCGGCATGCCCGGGATCGTTATCGATGCCGACGATGACGTTGCTGAAGTAGGACGTGTTCTGGATTTGCCGCTGCAGCGACAGCAGGCGGTTGACGTCGTATTCCTCGCCGACACTGAGCGGATTGACGTTGCGGATGATGCTTTCCGGATAGCGTTTGACGCCGGTGATCTGCAATGGACCCAATGTGAAGCGCGGGCCGCTGTCGTACTGCACGCGCAGACTGGCCTGCTGATCGTCCGGGGCGATGCTGGCCTGTGACTGGGCGATGCGGGCGGCGGCGTATTTTTTCTGTTGCAGTTTTTCTAGGCCCTGGTTCTTGGCTTGGTCCCAGTCTTCCTGGCGAAACGGTGCGTCGATCGGCAAAGACCAGTTCTTGCGGATGCCGGCAATGCGTCGGGCATCGTCCTGCGCGGCGGCGCCGGTGATGCTGATATCGACTGCCGCGATCCGGGTTTGCGGTCCGGGGTCTACCTGCAGGCGTATGCGCCGCGCCGGTTGGTCCTGCCGATCCGGCGCCTGCTCTATGCTGACCGTGGTTCTGGGCGTCAGGTAACCTTCCGTGGACGCCAGTTGCGTGACCTGCTCGCTGACGGTATCGCACAGGAACTTCAGTTGTTCCTCGCTCAGGTCCGCCCGATCCTGATAGCGCACCAAGTCGAGATGTTTTTTCAGCAGTCGATGCAGCGTAGCCGGGGCATCAATCTCAACCCGATAAGCGGCCTGCGCCGCTCCAGCGGCGCACGATAACAGGGCAATGGCTAATCGATAGTTCCATTTCATTGGGATGTCCGGCGGACCATCGAAGTTTGGCTGTCCAAAACAGCCAGGATTTGGTATCGTCGCGCGGTTCCTCATTTTATCTCGTTTGCATTGTCATGAAGACTTCTGTCCGCCTCGGCACCCCGCTTTCTCCTTCTGCCACCAAAGTCATGCTGCTAGGCTCCGGCGAGCTTGGCAAAGAAGTCATCATTGCCCTGCAACGCCTGGGGGTCGAGGTGATTGCCGTGGATCGTTACGCTGATGCGCCGGGCCATCAGGTTGCGCATCGCGCCCACGTGATCGACATGACCGACGGCGTGGCGCTGGCCGAGCTGATTGCCAGGGAGCAACCTGATCTGGTGGTGCCGGAAATTGAAGCGATTGCCACCGGAACGCTGGTCGAACTGGAGAAGTCTGGCAAAGTCCGTGTCATGCCGACGGCCCGCGCCGTCTGGTTGACCATGGATCGCGAAGGCATCCGCCGTCTGGCCGGTGAGACGCTGGGTCTGCCGACTTCGCCTTACCGCTTTGCCGGCAGCCTGGAAGAATTGAAAGCCGCCGCCGAACAGATCGGCTTCCCCTTCGTGATCAAGCCGGTCATGTCGTCGTCGGGCAAGGGACAGTCCAGGGTCGACAGCGCTGCCGAAATCGAAGCCGCCTGGAACCACGCCGTTACCGGCGGCCGTGTCGATGCCGGCCGGGTGATTGTCGAAGGCTTCATCGATTTCGATTATGAAATCACACTGCTGACGGTGCGTTCACTCAACGAAAACGGCGATACCGTGACCAGTTTCTGCGAGCCGATCGGCCACCAGCAGGTGCAAGGCGATTATGTCGAATCCTGGCAGCCGCATCCCATGCATCCGGTCGCGCTGGAGAAGGCGTGTGACATCGCGCGCAAGGTGACGGCCGATCTCGGCGGCCTCGGCCTGTTTGGCGTCGAACTGTTCGTCAAGGGTGAAATGGTCTGGTTCTCCGAAGTCAGCCCGCGCCCGCATGATACCGGCATGGTGACCATGATCACCCAGATCCAGAGCGAATTCGAACTGCACGCCAGGGCGATTCTCGGCCTGCCGGTCAACGTCGCGTTGCGCACGCCGGGCGCCTCCGCTGTGATCTACGGCCGGCACGACGCCAAAGCCATCGCTTTCGACGGTGTGGCCGATGCCTTGCGCATCCCGGGCGCCGACATCCGTCTGTTCGGCAAACCGGAATCCTTCGCACGCCGCCGCATGGGCGTAGTTCTGGCTGTCGCCGACGACATCGATGACGCGCGTATCCGCGCCAAGCAGGCGGTGGCCAAGGTCAAACCGGTCAAGACGGTCTGATCGCGATTCGGGGTGTGATGTGGCGAGTCGTTGAAAATCAGGAAAATCTGATCGTCAGTGACTAGAATATCCAAGTACGCGACAGCATGCGGACTGAATTCCATATTCCATACTCCCTTGAATAGATTTGCTATGTGTTGAGGCATCTCGCCAAGCTGCAACGAGCCGCAAACTTTCTTCTTTCCTCGTCGATACGGATTACGTCCTGTTGCCAGCTATAATTGCATATCGTCTTCAACACCTGCAAGTGATGAGTATCACGCGTATCAATACATTCCGGGCGCTGCACTGATGTTTCTCCGTCTTGCGTTCTGCGTGTCATGGGCTGCTTTACTCGCTGGGTTGCTGCCGCCTTGCGCCCATGCCGCCGACAATGATGCGGATGCGGTATCGCGTCCGCGTATCGGTCTCGTGCTCTCCGGCGGCGGCGCGCGCGGCTACGCCCATCTGGGGGTGTTGCAGTACCTGGAAAAATTGCGTGTTCCGGTCGATTACATCGCTGCAACCAGCATGGGGGCGCTGATCGGCGGCATGTACGCCAGCGGCATCTCGGCGCAGGAGCTGGAACGCCGCCTGTCGCACATCAATCTCAGCGACATCGCTTTCGATCGCAGCGAGCGCGCCAGACTGCCGCAGTCGCAGCGTGAAGATGACTTTCAATATCCGATCTCGATTGCCGCCGGTTACGACGATGGCCAGTTGAAGATGGCGCCCGGACTGGTGCAAGGCAACAACCTGCTGGCGCTGCTGCAAAATTGGACGGCGCAGTTGCCGGCGGATATCTCCTTCGACCTCTTGCCGATTCCCTTCCGCGCCGTCGCCACCGATCTTGGCCAAGGTACGGAGGTGATTCTCGACAAAGGTTCCCTGTCGCGCGCCATGCGCGCCAGCATGGCGGTGCCGGGCCTGTTCGCGCCTTATCAAATCGATGGCCGCATACTGGTCGATGGCGCTCTGGTCAGCAACCTGCCGGTGCAGGAAGCGCGCGGCATGGGCGCGGACATCATCATCGCCGTCAACATCGCTTCACCGCTGCATGATCCCGCCACCCTGCAATCGCCGCCCGCCGTGCTGCAACAGATGATCGGCATCCTGATCCAGCAGAATGTCAAGGCGCAGAAAGCGCTGCTGGGTGAACACGATATTCTCATCGAACCTGAGTTGTCCGGCATATCGTTCACCGATTTCGCGCGTGGCAAAGACGGTATCAAGGCCGGCTGGGAGGCTGCTCAGGAGCAGGGCGGGCGCCTGGCCGAGCTGTCGTTGTCGCCGCAGCAATGGCAAGCCTATCTCGCATCGCGCCATCACGATGTGACGCTGCCCAGGGACATCCATATCGATGCCATCGAGATCAACAACACCGGCCGTATTCCCGCGAGCTATGTGCGCAGCCGTCTGAATATCAAGGAAGGCGATGCCTACGATGCCGATAGCCTCAACCAGCAGTTGTCGCAACTGTCGACCAATGGCGACTTCAATATGCTGACGCAGGAGATGCTGCGCAAGGACGGGCGCAATGTGCTACGGATCGATGTCGAAGAAAAATCTTGGGGGCCGCAATACCTGTTATTCGGTCTCGGCATTTCCAACACTTTCGACGGTCACGGCAACGTCAATCTGCAAATCGGCCACCGCTATCCGTGGATGACGCAGACCGGTCTGGAGTGGCGCAGCGATCTCATTCTCGGCAACGAATCGTCCAGCCTGCACAGCGAACTGCGCCAGCCGATACATGGCGGCTCCGGCACCTTCGGCGTCTATATGTCGCCCTACATCGATATCGGACGCCGCTTTGTCGACGCCTATCTGGACGGTAGCGACGCCAGGGCATCACCGGCGACGCAATATCGGATCGATACCGGCGTCATTGGCTTCGATTTTGGCATGCCGTTGGCCCGGCTGGGCGATTTGCGACTGGGCGTGAGCTATCAGCGCACCGCGTATACACCGACTTACAATTTCACCAGTAGCAGCCACGGTTCGCAGTTCAATGATTCCTCCTCCAGCCAGCCAGTCGTGCGCGCCCGGCTGACCATCGATCAGCTCGACGATCCGCTGTTTCCACGCAAAGGCTATTACATCTACTCGGAGCTCGATCACGGATTCGGTCAGGTAGACGAACGCTATGGCATTGCCCAGCTCAAAACGCTGTGGGCATTCAGCCACGAACGCGACACGGTCAATATGGCGCTGGAAGGCGCCGGCAATCTGTCGCGCAACAACAGCGGCCCTGGCTTTTTTCTCGGTGGATTCCAGCGTTTGTCGGCCTATGCCGCGGATCAGTTCTACGGTAATTATCTGCTGTACAGCCGTTTGACCTATTTGCGCAACCTCGATGACGACAGCTTGCCGCAACTACGTCATCCGGTACTCGGCACCAGCCTGGAAATCGGTAATGTCTGGCAAGCGCGCGCTGCCTTCGGCAACGGCCCTTACAAGAAAAGCCTGAATCTGTTCCTGGGCGGCAACAGCCCAATCGGGCCGCTTTACTTCGGCACGGCGCTGGGTCAGCAGGGGGTGTGGAATCTGTATCTGCAACTGGGGCGCGTGTTCTGAAAAAAATTACTGGATACCCTGGCTAGCCAGATAGTCTTCGTAGCTGCCCTGGAAATCAACGATTCCGTCTTCCTTGACTGCCAGAATACGTGTGGCCAGCGATGATACGAATTCACGGTCATGCGACACGAAAATCAGCGTGCCGGCATATTTTTCAAGGGCGATATTGAGCGACTCGATCGATTCCATGTCCATGTGGTTGGTCGGCTCGTCCATCAGCAGAACGTTATGACGGCCCAGCATCAGCTTGCCGTATATCATGCGCCCTTTTTCACCGCCCGACAGAACCTTGACCGACTTTTTGACGTCGTCGCCGGAGAACAGCAGGCGGCCGAGCGTCGAACGTATCGTCTGCTCATCGTCTCCTTCCTGGATCCATTGACGCATCCAGTCGATCAAGGTTTCGCCCCCGGCGAACTCTTCAGTCGGATCCTGCGGCATGTAGCCGACGTTGGCGTTTTCCGCCCACTTGACCAGGCCGCTGTCGGGATGCTGGCCGGTGACATCGCCACCGATGCTGCGCAGCAGCGTGGTCTTGCCGATGCCGTTGGCACCGATGATGGCAATTTTTTCGCCGGCTTCGACCATGATGCTGAAGTTCCTGAAAATCGGACGGTCGTAAGTCTTGCCTATGCCTTGCGTTTCTACCGCCAGGCGGTGCAGCTTTTTCTCGCCATCGAAGCGCATGAAGGGATGGACGCGGCTCGATGGCTTGATATCTTCGACCTTGATCTTGTCGATCTGTCTGGCGCGCGATGTCGCCTGACGCGCCTTGGATTTATTGGCCGAGAAGCGGCGCACGAAGTCTTGCAGTTCGGCGACCTTTTCCTTGGCCTTGGCGTTGACCGCCAGTTGCTGCGCGCGCGCCTGCGATGATGCCAGCATGTAGTCGTCGTAGTTGCCCGGATAAATTTTTAGCGTGCCGTAGTCCATGTCGGCCATGTGTGTGCAGACCTGATTGAGGAAATGGCGATCATGGGAAATGATGATCATGGTGGAATTGCGCTCGTTGAGTACGTTTTCCAGCCAGCGGATGGTATCGATGTCGAGGTTGTTGGTCGGCTCGTCGAGCAGCAGGATATCCGGATTCGAGAACAGCGCCTGCGCCAGCAGCACGCGTAGTTTCCAGCCCGGTGCAACATTGTTCATCGGGCCGCGATGCTGCGTGATTGGCACGCCCACGCCCAACAGCAATTCGCCGGCGCGCGCTTCGGCGGTGTAGCCATCGTATTCGGCGAACCTGGCTTCTAGCCCGGCTGCTGTCATGTAATCGTCGTCGGTAGCGTCGGGATTGGCATAAATCGCATCGCGTTCGGACATCGCTGCCCACATTTCGGTGTGGCCCATCATCACGACATCCAGCACGCGCATTTCTTCGTAGGCGAACTGATCCTGGCGCAGCTTGCCCAGGCGTTCGTTGCTATCCAGGCTGACGCTGCCGGAGGAAGCCTCCAGATCGCCGCCAAGAATCTTCATGAAAGTCGACTTGCCGCAGCCGTTGGCGCCGATCAAGCCATAGCGATTACCTTCGCCGAATTTGACGGAAATATTTTCAAACAGCGGTCTGGAGCCGAACTGCATGGTGATGTTAGCGGTCAATAGCACTGAAAAACCTTTGTTACATAGTTGCTAAAATATTGCGGGCGACAGCTTGGTTC
>JBAPMF010000070.1:0-31632 GCA_049278475.1 Herbaspirillum sp.
TATTCGGCCTCACCGATGTGGACGGCGAATGCGGCCACTGTCAGCCCTGCTGCCGACACAGCCGATGGCCGCACCCACTTTACTGTTGCCAACCTCAACAGCAAACTGCATCGCTCGTATGAGCATACGCAGACGGAGCGCGCATTGCGCGCGCTGTTCAGGGACGAGCGGTATTTTGCCGTGCATGGCGCGCTTCCGGCGACGCCGGCGTTCGGCGATGAAGGCGCGGCAAATCACACCCGGCTCTGCGCTGCGCACGGTGCTGCCGGGGTAGAGATGTTTGTTTATGGTCGGGTAGAATTCGATCCGCAGGCAGCAGCGCCGCAGCGTTTTCCGGCGCGCCAGACACTGGAGGCCAGTCAGGCCGTGGCACGCCTGCACGGTTTGCAGGCGCGGCGCACTGTGTATGTCCAGCAGCATCCTGCGGTCATCGATCAGGGCGTATTTCATAATGACGTGATTGCCGTCGGTAACGGCAATGTCTTGTTTTATCATCAGCAGGCATTCCGCGATGAGTCGGCCAGCCTGTCGGCATTGCGGCAAGCCATGGCGGAAACCGGCGCAGAGTTGCAGGCGGTGCGGGTCGATACTGCCGAGGTGTCGATAGCGGATGCCGTTTCCAGTTACCTGTTCAATAGCCAATTGCTTTCCAGACCGGACGGGAAAATGGTGCTGGTAGTGCCGCAGGAGTGCCAGGAAAACCCGGCGGTAGCGCGCTATCTGTCGGGACTGCTGGACGGCGGTGGCGCGATCGATGAGTTGATTCATTTCGATTTGCGGCAAAGCATGCGCAATGGCGGCGGCCCGGCCTGTTTGCGCTTGCGGGTAGCGCTCAGCGAGGCTGAGGCCGCGGCGATGCATCAGGGCGTGATCATGACGGAAGCCTTGTATATCCGGCTGGTGGCCTGGGTAAAAAAATATTACCGTGATCGTCTGGCGCCGGAAGATTTGGCCGACCCATTGCTGGCCATCGAGGTGCAGACTGCCATGGAGGCGCTCGGTACTATCTTGGATTTACCGGACTTATACCATTTCTGATTTTGTAGTCATTGAATTGTGTCCCTGAAATGGGATATTCTCTGTCGCTGTTTCGACATATTTTCTATTTTGGCACGATGTTTGCTTTAACTGTGCAGACGGCGTGCAGGAAAAATCGATATCTATAATCTGGAGACACAGCCATGAAACTGAAATATCTGATCATTGCCATCGGCCTGCTGTTCGCGGCTTTATCCCAGGCAGCTGATATGAAAGAGCTGCGTATCGGCATGGAGCCGCTGTATAAACCGTTCGAGTACAGAACACCTGATGGATGGCTGGTGGGATTCGATGTCGATATCGCCAATGCCTTGTGCGCTGAAATGAAAATGAAATGCGTGTTCATTGCGCAATCATTCGATGGTCTCATTCCTGCGCTGATGGCAAAAAAATTCGACGTCATCATCTCTTCCATGACGCGCACCGAAGAGCGCAGAAAAGCAGTGGCGTTTTCCGAAAAGATCTATAACACGCCATCGACTATCGTCACCAGAAAAGGTAGCAGCATCGATGCGTCGCCAGCCTCGCTCAAAGGAAAAAAAGTCGGTGTATTGAAAGGCTCGACGCAAGAAGCTTATGCCGTCAAAGTATTGAGGCCGGCCGGCGCGACAGTGCTCAGCTATGCGAATACGCCGGATTCTTATCTGGATATGGAGTCCGCTCGTATCGACGCCGTGGTGGCGGATCTGGTGGAAGTTCGCTCCGGTCTGCTGGACAAGCCACAAGGAAAAGATTTTGCTATCGTCGCTTTCGGTCTGGTCGATCCTGTCTTCGCCAACGGAACCGGCGCGGCGGTGCGCAAACAGAATCATCAACTGCTGGAGCAGATCAACGCAGCAATCAAGGCAATACGCGCAAACGGCACCTATCAGAGAATCGCTGACAAATATTTCGATTTTGACGTGTACGGGCAATGAGGTTTGCATCGATTCTCCCGTTGATGGCGATGCGCCGTGACTTCCGATTTCCCACTACCTTGAATCGATGACATGATGTTTCACGGATACGCAGAGCGTATTTTGCAGGGGTTTGTGACGACTCTTGAAATTGCCCTCATTTCCCTGTTTTTCGCCACTGTGATTGGCCTGGTGTGTGCGCTGATGGCGGTCTCCGACAATATTTTCTGCAAAAAAATCACCCGTGTATACGCGCTAGTCATCCGGGGTATTCCCGATTTGCTGCTGATGCTGATGCTGTTTTATGGTGGACAGATTGCACTCAATCATGTGCTGGAGCGGTTGTTTCCAGACATGGAAATGCAACTTAGTCAGTTCACTGCCGGCGTGCTGACCCTTGGCTTTATCTACGGCGCCTATTTCATGGAAACGTTTCGCGGCGCTCTGCTCGCGGTGCCGCGCGGCCAGATCGAGGCGGGACGCGCTTTCGGCATGTCTCCATTCAACATCAATCTGCGCATCCTGTTGCCGCAGATGGTGCGTTTCGCGCTTCCGGGCTTCACCAATAACTGGCTGGTCTTGTTGAAGGCTACCGCATTGGTGTCGGTGATCGGTTTACAGGATGTCATGTATCGCGCCAAAGAGGCCGGCGCCGGTTCGCGCCAGCCGTTTACCTGGCTGCTGTTTGCCGGTTTGCTGTATTTACTGATTACCTCCGTCTCTTTATTTCTGCTGCGCCGCGTGGAGCGCAAATATTCGGTTGGCGTGCGCTACGGGAGTCATGCGTGAATTTCCAGGAGATCTTCACCGCCGAAACTTTCTCGCTCTATCTCGCGGGATTGTGGGTGACGCTCGAACTGCTGGTTTGCAGCGTCGGTATCGGTTTTTTTCTCTCGATACCAATGGCGGTGGCGCGTAATGCGAGGTCTGGAGTGATCAGCAAGCTGGTATGGCTGTTCACCTATGTGATACGCGGCACACCGTTGCTGTTGCAGATGTATCTGATTTATTTCGGCCTGGCGCAATTCGATGCGGTGCGTGATAGTGTCGCCTGGAGCGCATTGTCGAGTCCCATGTTTTGCGCCATAGCTGCGCTGACGATCAATAACCTTGCTTATACCACGGAAATTTTTGCTGGCGCGATACGCAGTCTGCCCTATGGAGAAATCGAGGCGGCCCATGCCTACGGCATGAGCCGCTGGACCGGTCTGCACCGTATCATCCTGCCTGCGGCGCTGCGAGCCAGCTTGCCAACGTATTCGAGTGAAGTGATCCTGATGCTGCACAGCACATCGCTGGTGAGCACGATTACACTGTTTGATTTGACCGGCGCCGCGAACAATGTTTACTCGACTTACTACCTGCCGTTTGAAGCTTTCATGGCGGCGGCAATCGTATATATGGCCTTGACTTATATTCTGGTGCGCGGTTTCCGTATGCTGGAACGGCATTACCTGGCGTATCTACGCCCGCAGGAGGCGAAGTGATGGAGACCAGGCATCATCCTTTGCCTGCGGGCAGCAGCAATTGTCAATACACCCTGAGCAGTTTTCATTATGGTCGGCCTGGCGCTAAAAAAGCGTATCTGCAAGCCAGTCTGCATGCCGATGAAATACCCGGCATGCTGCTGCTGCAACATTTACGCCCCATGCTGGAAAAGGCGGAAGCCCAGGGCCTGCTGCGCGGAGAAATCGTGATCGTGCCGGTGGCGAACCCGATTGGGCTTGGACAAACCTTCATGGGCGACCAGATGGGGCGTTTCGATTTTGCGACCGGCGGCAATTTCAACCGTGATTTCCCTGCGCTGTCGGATCAATTGATCGCACTGCTGGAAGGCAGGCTCAGCGCCGACAGGCAGCAGAACCAGAAGCTGATCCGGATGGGCATGGCGCAGTTGCTGCAGGAACTGGCATCGAACGAAAAGAACTCGCCGTTCGAGTCCATGCAGATCATCCTGAGCAGGCTGGCGTACGATGCCGACATCGTACTCGACCTGCATTGCGATTACGAAGCCGTGATGCATATATATACGTCGGCTGAACGTCTGGATGACGCACAGCTGCTCGGGCGTTATCTTGGCGCACGCGCCATTTTGACCGCCGATGTTTCTGGCGGCGCCTGTTTCGATGAGATGTTGTTTCGGCCATGGCTCGATCTGCGCAGGAAATTCGGCGCGGATCATTCCATCCCGCCGCCCTGTTTTTCCGTCACGGTCGAGTTGCGCGGTGAGCAGGATGTGTGTCATTCCCTGGCCGGCGCGGATGCGCAAGCTATTTATCACTATCTGTGCCGCGTGGGCATGATTGCCGCTCAGGAGGCAGCAATGCCGCCGGCGCTGTGTACGCCGACGCCGCTGGCAGGATCCATGACGGTATATGCGACAGCGCCTGGCATCATTTCTTATGTGGCCTCTCCGGGAGATGATCTGCGCGCGGGGGATGTCATCTGCGACATCATTGATCCGCTGACGGGGCTGTCCTACGCGGTCGTCAGTCCGGTCGATGGGGTGATGTATGCACGCGGGATATTGCGTTACGCCAAACGCGGTATGGCGTTGGCGAAGGTTGCCGGCAAGGTGGCGCAGCGCACCGGCGACCTGCTTGGTCCGTAACAGGCAGCAATGAAACAGGCACACAAGGAAATGCGATGTCCCAATTGATCGTCGAGAATCTGCACAAATGTTACGGCCGGAATGCCGTGCTCAAAGGCGTCTCGGTTGAAGCGCGCGAGGGGGATGTGATCAGCATCATCGGCGCATCCGGCTCCGGTAAAAGCACTTTTTTACGCTGCATCAACCTGCTGGAAAAGCCCACGGAAGGACGCATCATCGTCAGTGGTAATCAACTCAAACTGCGCCGCAACAGCAGTGGTGATCTGGATTGCGTCGATGCCAGACAGTTGCAGCTGGTGCGCGCCAAACTGGCCATGGTATTTCAGCATTTCAACCTGTGGTCGCATATGACCGCGCTGGAAAATATCATGGAAGCACCGATCCACGTGCTTGGGGTATCCAGGAAAGAAGCGATGGAACGCGCCCGCCATTATCTGGCCAAGGTGGGTGTCGAGGGGCGCGAGGATTATTATCCATCCCATCTCTCCGGTGGTCAGCAGCAGCGCATCGCGATTGCCCGCGCTTTGGCCATGGAGCCGGAGGTGATGCTGTTTGACGAACCGACTTCAGCCCTCGATCCTGAACTGGTCGCGGAAGTATTGCGGGTGATGCAGGATTTGGCCAGGGAAGGGCGTACCATGCTGGTTGTCACCCATGAGATGGGGTTCGCGCGCAATGTCTCGAATCAAGTCATTTTCCTGCGTCAAGGCGTGATCGAGGAACAGGGCGATCCCAGGGAAATTTTCAGCAATCCGCAAAGCGAGCATCTACAGAAGTTTCTTGCGTAAACACGTTCTGATGCCATATCCCCAACGGAGGACAGGTGAAACGATATGCTGTAGACGCCGCCGAAGCGGCGCGCGCGTTGGCTAAAGCAGACTTCATGGACATCCCGGACCGCTTCGAGCGCGCCGGATTCGATGTGCGGCTGCCGGCCAGAGGCATACTGCAAATCACATCGCCCGCGCAACGCGGCAAACACCTCAGTGTATTGCTGTCGGTTGGCGTGCATGGCGATGAAACGGCGCCGATCGAAATGTTGGCGCATCTGCTGACTGCCCTGGCCCGCGTGCCGCACGCGCTGGCCGTGGATTTGATGGTCGTGGTCGGCAATCCGGATGCGATCAGGCAGGGACGGCGGTTTGTGGATGTCGACATGAACCGCCTGTTTTCCAGCGCCAGAAAAGCGCCGCTGCAAGCAGCCGAAGCGGCGCGTGCTGATCTCATCATGTCGGCGACGGCAGCTTTTTTCAGCACTCCGGCAACAGCAAAGTGGCATCTCGATCTGCATACGGCCATACGGCGTTCGCATTATCCGAAGTTCGCCATCATTCCAGAGGCTGCCAGCGCTGCCGGGAAAGCGGCTATGCTGGCCTGGCTGGGCGGCGCTGGCATCGCCGCGGTGATATTGAACCCGAAACCGGCATCTACCTACAGTGCTTATACCGCGCATGAATTCGGTGCCATCAGCTGCACTGCGGAGTTGGGGCAGGTGGGCGTACTGGGACGGAATGACTTGCATCAGCTGGCTGGCATGCAGGCGGCAATCGATGCCCTGATCCGCTCCGGAATGACGCAGCCATTGCACCCCCATGCGCCGCATGTGTTCCAGGTGGTGCAGGAAATCATCAAGCGCAGTGATGCATTCCAGATGGAACTGGACCGGGCGACGCAAAATTTTACGGCGCTGGCGCCGCAAGCGCTCATCGCGCGGGACGGGGCAAGCATGTACCGGGTTGGTCCAGTGACGGAATATGTCGTGTTCCCGAATCCGGACGTGCATATCGGCCAGCGCGTGGGACTCATGGTGGTGCTGTCGGAACAATGATGGCGGTCTGGCAGGCTGGCCGGGCAGCTCGAAAGTGTGCAGAAGGCCTGCAAGATGGGATTCAGCCGTGACAGTTTTTATCAGGTTCAAGGAACTGTACGGAACGGACACACCGATGTGGCCTGCTACTATGGCGTGTCCAGAACCACTATTTACAAACACGTTGGTGTAGTTACGCCGGCAACTGAAACAAGATAACGAGGTGATGATGAACCTAGCCCTTGCTGAACCGCCTATGCTGCGTGGTATCGCTGGCGTGAAGAGCGCTATTGACGAAGCTCTAGAGTGTGACGGCGTTGTAATCCTGCCGCCGCAGGATGTGAAGCAGACTCTCGCGCTGGTGCGATTGTTAGATTATCGCTTCGATACGGCGATGCTTGATCCTTGGTACAGTAAGGGTTTCGGCGGAATGCAGGACGACTATCTTTCATTTTTCCTTGATGTAATTCGCCAGTCTGGCAACGTGGCCGAGCATGTCTATTTTTGGGGCTTTCCGGAGATTGTCGCCCCCTTCGTTGAGCGCATCTCAAATCCGCTTGAGCTTGTGTGCTGGCTAACGTGGTACTACAAGAACAATCCTTCTGTCATTAGAGGTTGGCGATCCAGTCAGAACGCTTGTTTGCATCTTGCCAAGCCCGGTGCAACTTTGTATCCCGAGCGCTTCTTGAACGAGAAACAACTTGCTCTAAAAGGAAAAGGCAAGCTGCGGTACATGCCGGGACCTACTAGCGTCCTTGACGACTCCCCCACTGATGTAATCGAGCAGGCGCTACTTGTAGGCTTCGTTGGTCGCAATGAGCAAACCGGTCATCCGTCGCAAAAGCCATTCAAAGTCTATGACCAACTTCTACAAATGACCGTTTCGGAAGGGGGGCTGATCCTTGATCCGATGTGCGGCTCAGGTACAGCAGGGGCGGTTGCAAAGGAGCGAGGTTTCCGAACCATCCTGTGTGACGGCTCCGACGAATACACGAAGCTGGTCGAAAAACGTCTTGGTGTTAAGCGCCTGAACATCGCCGCAGAAATTACCAGTCTACTCAAAGAGAATAACAACGCATGAAATTGCCGACTCCTGCCCGTGACCTGCAACGCGACCTCAAAGAGTTTGACATCTGGATTACCCCATCTCTGGGGGAGATAACCGACACTGACAAGTTCAGGGAAGAGCTTGCCCGTGTTACGCGAATCTTCGAGGAACTAGGGCAGGCAACCGGAAATTTTCAGGATGAGCGGCACTGTGCGCCTGGCGCTATCGCGCAAACCTTCGCGCAATTCGCCAACGGTCGTTCCGAGGTTGAACGAGCCGAACTTTTCAAATCTCTGGCCTCGACGCTTTACCTTGTCACCGGCAAGTCGGACAACAATTCCAAGTGCCAGTTTCCGCTGTTCCTGCGTGACGTGGCCAGGTGGGACACCCTCCCATCTGTGACCCGACGCCGGGGGCGTGTTGTGGTCGAACAAAGCCCGCTTCCTCGCACGATCAAGAGCGACGATTTTATGGACTTGGTTGCCGCCATCGAGAATAGTGCCGACGAATCACGACTGCTGGAACAGTTCGTGTCTTTTCTACTGATGGGCGAAGATGCGGTGAGTCAGTTCTGGAGCCTTGGTTTCAGCTATTACGCACTCAAGCAATTTGGGCGAGGTTACGAGCGCAATCTGCTTTCTCCTATCGTGATTTTTAAGGTACGTGGTTCAGTCAGCGCATTAGGCGGGTACAAGCCAGAGGCTATTCTTCGGAGTTATCTCGAAAGTTGGGGCTTGGTCCCCGGCGCAGATTTCAACCTGGCAGACGTGATCGTAGATGGCGCCGGGCAAGGTCGAAACGAAAAAACCCGCGCCTATGATTTCGTCTTGCCATACCGGACGCCTGGATGGTCGCCGGAGTGGCAACGCCGGATCATGATACAAAGTCAGTTTTATGCGGGGGACTCGGGTAGCGTGTCCCACAAGAACGTTGACCAGACCAAGACTTCGCGTGATCGCGTATTGCAGAAATTCCAGGGCACCCGATTCGTGGAATACGTGGACGGCGCTGGTCTTGAGATCGAGCATGCCCTTATCCAGTCGTCAGGCGATGAAGCAGAGATTGGGGCCATCCTTGCAGCTCAGGGATACCACGGCGATGAAGTGCGTCGGGCAATAGTGCATGCAACAAGGCACGGCGTCATTCACAAGGACGGTACCAAACTGGCCTTGCGCGATGATCGCCGGGAGATCGTGCGACAACACTTGTTGCTTGATGTCTTGTCGATCAACGGGCGGGACGTGCAACCTGGCACTACGGCATCGGCGGCTAGTGTCCTGGTTTCTGGTCACGGAGCGTTCTTCGGCCTGGAGATGGACGAACTGGTCAACTTAGCTATCGCCAGCGCCGGCGAGCTTCGAGACGATATTTCCCATTCGCAGACATTTGCTTCGGATATAAAGGTGCTATCTCAGCGCGGATTTACGATGATGAGATGAAAATGGCAACGTAATGACGTTTTGACGTCGTTTTTCTTTTGTCTATTAGAAGCTATTGCGAAATTACAGATTAGTTCTGTTAACTTTTTCAAGAAGGTGTTAATTTTCTGAATTTGATCCGGCAGCGCGACGATCTGGAGATGTTCAAGAAACGCCTGGCGGCACTGTCGCCCAAAGTGGCGCAGCAAGGAATTACATTTTCTGACGTGCTTCGATGGCTTCCCAGCGCTCCAGGCTGTTCAGCAGGATGGCGTCAATCTCGGCAAAGCGCGTGTTCAGGCGCCGCGCTTCATCCGGCCCTTGCCGATACAGATCCGGATCAGCCAGTCTGGTGGAAATCACTGCCTGTTCTTCTTCCAGTTGCGCGATCAGCTTAGGCAATTCTTCCAGCTCGCGCTGTTCCTTGTAGCCAAGCTTTTTGGGCCGGGCTGCCGCCACGACCGATGTTGCCGGCGGTTTGCTGTCGCTCTTCTTCGCTGTCGTTTGCATGTTGGCACGCGCGCGCTCCCAATCGCTGTAGCCGCCGATATATTCACGCCACAGGCCATCCCCTTCGAAAGCGACGAGCTGCGTCACGACGTTGTCGAGGAAAGTACGGTCATGGCTGACCAGGAACACGGTGCCGCTATATTTTTCCAGCAGATCTTCCAGCAGTTCCAGCGTATCGATATCTAGATCGTTGGTCGGTTCGTCGAGCACCAGCACGTTGGCCGGCCTGGCGAACAGACGCGCCAGCAGTAGGCGATTGCGTTCGCCGCCCGACAAAGTGCGCACCGGCGAACGTGCGCGTTCCGGAGCGAACAAAAAGTCAGCGAGATAACTCATTACGTGCTTGCGCTGGCCGTTGACTTCCACCCAGTCGCTGCCTGGTGCGATCGTGTCAGCCAGACTGGCTTCTTCATCGAGCTGGGCGCGCATCTGGTCGAAGTACGCCACCTGTAGCTTACTGCCCTGCCGCACCGTCCCGGTATCCGCGCTGGCTTCGCCGAGGATCAGCTTCAGCAGCGTCGTCTTGCCGACGCCGTTGCGGCCGATCAGGCCGACTTTGTCGCCGCGCAGGATGGTGCCGCTGAAATCGCGCACGATGGTCTGCGATCCATAAGACTTGCTGACATGTTCCAGTTCCGCTACGATCTTGCCGGAACGTTCGCCGGTGGCAACTTCCAGCTTGACCTGGCCCTGGCGCTCGCGGCGCGCGCCGCGTTCGAGACGCAAGGCTTCCAGGCGGCGCACCCGACCTTCGTCGCGGGTACGGCGCGCCTGCACGCCTTTGCGGATCCAGACTTCTTCCTGAGCCAGGAATTTGTCGAACTTGGCGTTCTCGACTTCTTCATTCGCCAGCAGTTCGGTCTTGCGCGCCTGATAGGTGCTGAAATTGCCGGGGAAGGAGAGCAGCCTGCCGCGGTCCAGTTCGATGATACGGGTGGCGACGTTGTCGAGAAAGCGGCGATCATGGGTGATGAACAACACGCTGCCTTTATAGTCGCGCAACAAGTCTTCAAGCCACATGATGGCGCTGAAATCCAGATGATTGGTCGGTTCGTCCAACAACAGCACATCGGGTGCGCCAACCAGGCCGCATGCCAGCGCTACGCGTTTTTGCATGCCGCCCGACAGGGTGGCGATCAGGGTAGCGCCTTTCAGATCGAGCCGGTCCAGTGTGGTATTGACCCGATGATCCAGATTCCAGGCGTCGGCGGCGTCGAGCCTGGATTGAATGTCATGCATGCGCTCCATCAGCGCTGCATCATCGTTGCCGCCGAACTGGCTGGTCAGCGCTTCGTATTCGGCTTGCAGCGCCGGTAATTCGCCCAGACCGGAAGCGACGGCGTCGAAGGTCGTCATCCCGGCCGGGAAATGCGGTTCCTGATCGACATAAGCGATCTTCAACCCCTGCTGCATGACTAGCAGGCCATCATCCAGCCTGGAGATGCCGGCGATGATTTGCAGCAAGGACGACTTGCCGCTGCCGTTGCGGCCAATCAGTGCAACGCGCTCGCCGTGTTCCAGCGAGAATTCCGCGTGATCGAGAAGCGCAAGATGTCCAAATGCCAGTTGTGCATTGGAGAGAGATATGACTGCCATAAATCAACGATGCCGATGGAGACCATTGCAGGCCGGGGAAAGAAGTGCGCGCGCATTGTACCGCATCAGGCTTGCGTCAGCCGATGCGCAATTTCGCGCACCAGTTGCCGTCCCAGCGTTTTCTTGTCGGCGCGCGGTAGGGTGGTTCTGCCTTTGTCGTCGAACAGCATCAGGGTGTTTTCGTTTTTGCCGAAGGTCTGGTGGCCGATATTGCCGACTAGCAGGGGAATATTCTTCTTGATGCGCTTGGCGGCGCCGTATTGTTCGAGATATTCGGATTCAGCAGCAAAACCTACGCAATAGGGGCGCTTCGGCAATGCGGCGACATTGGCGAGAATGTCCGGATTTTGCGTCAGGACCAGTTGCGGCGCGGCGCCGCCGGGGTTCTTTTTCAGTTTCCGGGCGCTGGCGTTGACCACGCGCCAGTCGGCTACCGCCGCCACAGCGATGAACACATCCTGGCCACTGATCTGGGCGAATACGGCATCATGCATTTGCTGCGCCGTCTGCACATCGATGCGGTGTACGCCATAAGGCGTATCCAGTGCTGTCGGTCCGGACACCAGAACGACTTCCGCCCCGGCTTCCCGTGCGGCGCGTGCAATGGCATATCCCATCTTGCCGGACGACAGATTGCTCATGCCGCGCACGGGATCGACAGGCTCGAAAGTCGGGCCGGCTGTCAGCAGCACACGACGACCGGCCAGCAGCTTCGGCTGGAACATGGCGATGATTTCTTCTAGCAATCGTTCAGGCTCCAGCATGCGTCCATAGCCGGCTTCGCCGCAGGCCTGGTCGCCTGAATCGGGGCCGAGCAGTATGATGCCGTCCTGTTGCATCAGCGCGATATTGCGCTGTGTTGCCGGGTTTTGCCACATCTCCACATTCATGGCCGGCGCGATCAGCAGCGGCACGTCATGCACACGCGCCGCGCACAGTGTCGACAGCAGGTCGTCGCAAGCGCCATGAGCGAGTTTGAAAATGAAATCGGCGGAGCAGGGCGCGATTACGATGGCATCGATGCCGCGTGTAAGGTCGATGTGCGGCATGTTGCCGGCAATGCGCGCATCCCAAGGGTCGGTGTAGACCATGTTGCCGGTGAGCGCCTGCATGGTGATGGTCGTGATGAACCGTGTGGCCGCCTGTGTCATGACGACCTGCACCGAAGCGCCGGCTTTGCCGAGCGCGCGCGCCAGTTCGGCGGCCTTGTAGCAGGCGATGCCGCCGGTCAGGCCGAGGAGAATTTTTTTGCCGGCGAGATCCATTACCTTATTCCTTATAAAGCCTGTTTACGATTTTCTGAGCAGCAATGCCAGGAAGGCCATGAACGAATTGTAGGCTAGTGTTGATTCAATGATCCAGCGCCGGGGCATGATCTTGAAGGTATACAGTTCGGTACGCTTCAGAGGCTCTGCACCTGCGCTTCTTGGTAAGATGTCGGTTGCTTGCTATTTTTTGATAAAGATATTCATGCCTCAGATTCCCCCGGAGCGTCCCGATACCCCTTGTGTCGCAGTCTGTTCAACCACCTTCGATGAGGTCTGTCGCGGTTGCGGCCGTACCGTTTCCGAGGTCGCGCACTGGGTATTCATGACCGAAGAAGAAAAAGATGCGGTCTGGAAGCGTATTACCGCCGAGGGGTATCCGTGCCGTCAGCCATGGTAGGCAGCCTGACCGGCGGCGCCGAAAAACGGTATGCCGGCATTGCGTAGCATGCTGGTGAGTGCAATCAGGGGCAGGCCGGTGAGGGCGGTGGGGTCGGTACTGTCGATTCTTTCCAGGATGGCGATACCCAGCCCTTCGTTTTTTGCGCTGCCGGCGCAATCGTAGGGCTGCTCGATGCGGAGATAGGCATCCAGTTCGGTATCCGGCAGGTTGCGGAATGTCACGAAGGTCTGGATATGGTCGATTTGTATAGTTGGCGTCTCGGGGTGACGGTTGTCCCACAGGCACAATGCGGTATGAAAAATGACGCAGCGTCCGCGCATTCTGATGAGTTGCTGCAAGGCATGATCGTGATTGCCGGGTTTGCCGATTTGTGCGCCGTCGAGCGTGGCGATCTGATCGGAGCCGATGATCAGCGCATTGGAGTGCTTGCTGGCGATGGCTGCGCTTTTCTGGCGCGCTAGTCGCAGGGCGGTGGTTTGCGGGCTTTCTCCCGCAGTCGGGGTTTCGTCGATGTCTGGGGAAATGGTCTCGAAAGGCAGTTGCAGCCTGGATAGCAGCAGTTTTCGGTAGGCTGAGCTGGAGGCCAGAATCAGGCGCGGGAGTAGTGCGGATTGATGCATGATGCGGCAGTAGTTGAAAGTGCACCAACGCTTTGACGGATAAGGGAAAACGCTGTTATTATCGCAAGCTTTGCCTTTGCCATGGATGCTTTTGTGATCGACGCGTTTGCATTTTGCCGACTTCAGGAGCAGGCCGAAGGCGAGTTGCCGGTGGCCGGTCTGGCGCGCCTGGCGGATGAAACCGCGGATCGGGCTGGCGCTATCGAGTGGCGGCTGCGCGGCGGCATCGGCAAGCTTGGGCATCCTCAAATGTCCCTTTCCATTTCCGGTCAGGTCAGTTTGATTTGTCAGCGTTGTCTCGCGGTGGTGCCGTTCCGCTTATCGTCCGACTCAGTGCTGGTGCTGGCCAGCGATGAAAGCGCTGCTGATGCCATCGAAGCATCGATCGATGATGAGGAAGCGGATGTCATCGTCGGCGCTGCGGCGTTCGATGTGCGCCATCTGATCGAAGACGAAGCTTTGCTGGCTTTGCCGGCGGCGCCCAGGCATGATGTCTGTCCGGGGCAGACGGTATCGGCGTCGGTTGCGGTAGAGAAAATGTCGCCGTTTTCGGTTTTGAAGAATTTGCGGCAGTAATCGTCGGCGGCAGGCTAAGCGTCTATCGGGAAGAATGCCGGGCCGCGCAGTGAGTTTGCGGCGCCGGGTATGTTAGAATCCAAAAATTTCATGTTCAGGAGTAATCATGGCTGTTCAGCAAAATAAAAAGACCCCATCGAAGCGCGGTATGCATCGTGCGCATGATTTCCTGACAGCGCCGCCGCTGGCAGTCGAACCGACGACGGGTGAAACGCACCTGCGTCACCACATCAGCCCGAACGGTTTCTACCGTGGCCGCAAGGTATTGAAGACCAGGAACGACGAGTAATCGGTATTGTGTATTGTGTATTGTGGCATTGCGGTATTGTGGCATTGCTGTCAAGGCCGGAACGCGGCGCAATGATTTTTCAGTTGGCGCTGCTTTTTTATATGCTGAACCAGCATAGCGCGTCATTTTGAGTTGCGCCAGATCTGTCTGCCCCATGACGTGGGTTGGCAGGGTGATGAATCAAAATAATGGCCATCAAAATTTCTATCGACTGCATGGGTGGCGATCACGGCCCGTCAGTTACTGTTCCAGCCGCCATTTCTTTCCTGCAGCGCCAACCTGATGCCGAACTGGTTCTGGTCGGTCAGGAAGATTTGCTGCGCGCTGCCTTGCGCGGGTATGGGCAGGACTGTCTTGCCCGGCTGCGTCTCCAGCATGCCGCGGAAGTCGTCACCATGGACGATTCTGTGGAAGTTGCGTTGCGGCGTAAAAAAGATTCGTCGATGCGCGTCGCAGTGAATCTGCTCAAGGAAGGCCAAGCCGACGCAGCCGTTTCCGCCGGTAATACCGGTGCATTGATGGCGGTGTCCCGTTACGTCTTGAAGACCATTCCGGGTGTCGATCGGCCGGCGATCTGCACTCTTATTCCCAATCAAAAAGATGATCCGATCTACATGCTCGATCTGGGCGCGAATGTGGATTGTGAACCGCAGCATCTGTATCAGTTCGCATTGATGGGTTCGGCCCTTGTTGCTGCCATGGAGGGCAAGCCCAGGCCGACGATCGGTCTGCTCAATGTCGGCGAAGAAAATATCAAGGGTAATGAAGTGGTCAAGCAGACTTCCTGGTTATTGCATGCAGGCCATGAGAAGGGCATCCTGAATTTTTACGGCAATGTCGAAGGCAATGATATTTTCGAGGGTACTACGGACATCGTCGTGTGTGACGGTTTCGTCGGCAATGTAACCTTGAAGGCATCGGAAGGACTGGGGCGTTTCCTCAAGATCGCTCTCGCCACGGAATTCAAAAAAGGTTTTTTTAACAGACTGGGCGCCTTGATTGCCTACGGCGCTCTCAAGGCCCTGTCCCGCCGGCTCGATCCGTCCCGCTACAATGGCGCCAGTTTGCTGGGCTTGCGCGGCCTGGTATTCAAGAGCCACGGTGGCGCTGACGTGTACGCATTCGAATGGGCCATTCGTCGTGCTTATGATGCGGCGAAATGTGGCGTGTTGTCACGCATCACCATGACGATGGCGGAGTTGATCCCGCAAGTGGAGGCGCCGCATGCCGCTGATCGCGCCTCCTCCCTGGACGAGTGAATGGAATAAAACGGTATGACTCTGTGCAGCAGAATTGTCGGCACTGGCAGTTATCTGCCGCCTAGGCGCGTGACCAACGAAGAACTGGCGCGGCAGTTGGGGACAAAGGGCATCGAGACTTCTGATGAATGGATCGTCTCGCGCAGTGGTATTTCCGCGCGCTACTATGCGGAACCGGATGTCTTGTCGAGCGACCTCGCGGTGATGGCGGCGCAGCGCGCGCTGGAAATGGCAGTGTTGCAGGCTGACGATATCGATCTGATCATCGTGGCGACATCGACGCCGGATCATTTCGGCGGATTTCCAAGTACTGCCTGTGTCGTACAGCGCAAGCTGGGTATGACCAACGGCAGCGCCGCGATGGATGTGCAGGCGGTTTGCAGCGGCTTTGTCTACGCTATGTCGGTAGCCGACAGCTTCATCAAATCCGGTGCGTACAAGAACGTACTGGTGATTGGTACGGAAGTGTTTTCGCGAATTTTGGATTTTGAAGACCGCAGCACCTGCGTGCTGTTCGGTGACGGCGCCGGCGCTATCGTCATGACGGCATCGGACAGGCCGGGTGTGCTTGCCTCGAAACTGCATGCTGACGGCAGCTATGGCCACATCCTGTGTATGCCGGGAAATATCAACGCCGGCGCCATTGCTGGAAATGCTTATCTGCACATGGATGGACCGGCGGTCTTCAGGCTGGCCGTTTCCGTTCTGGACAAAGTGGCGCGTGAGGTGTTGAATATCGCCCGGCTCGACGCGCAGCAAATCGACTGGCTGATTCCGCATCAGGCCAATATCCGTATCATGCAGGGTACCGCCAGGAAGCTGGGTCTGCCATTGGAAAAAATGGTGGTGACCGTCGATGAACACGGTAATACTTCAGCCGCATCGATTCCGTTGGCATTGGATCGGGCGGTGCGTGACGGTCGCGTCAAACCAGGCCATCATGTCATGATGGAGGGCGTTGGCGGCGGTATCACCTGGGGCGCAGCGCTGGTCAGAATGTAAGAACCTGTTCTGAACGGATTCCAAGCTGCGAATTTTATTACCAATGACAAAATAGAGCATGACAGGATTGGCTTTTGTTTTTCCCGGTCAAGGTTCGCAAGCCATCGGCATGCTGAATGGTTTTGCCGATAACGCGGTTGTTAAGGCGACGGTCGCGGAGGCTTCCGATGTCTTGCGTTTCGACTTCGGCGCGCTGATTGCCGAAGGTCCGAAAGCAGATCTCGATCTGACCGTCAATACTCAACCCGTCATGCTGACGGCGGCGGTTGCGTTTTATCGTGCCTGGCTGGCGGCTGGTGGTCAGGCGCCGGCGCTGGTTGCCGGTCATAGCCTCGGCGAATATTCTGCGCTGGTGGCCGCCGGCGTGATTGCCTTCAAGGATGCGTTGCCGCTGGTGCGTTTTCGCGCGCAGGCGATGCAGGAAGCCGTTCCTGCCGGACAAGGCGGTATGGCGGCGATTCTGGGTCTGTCGGATGATGATGTGCGCGCTGCATGTGCGCAAGCTGCGCAAGGCGAGGTGGTGGAGGCCGTCAATTTCAACGCGCCGGCGCAGGTCGTGATTGCCGGCCACAAGGCCGCGGTCGGGCGCGCCTGCGACATTGCCAGGACCAGGGGCGCCAGACGCGCATTGCCGCTGCCGGTGTCCGCTCCCTTCCATTCGTCTTTGCTCAAGCCTGCATCGGATCGTTTGCAGAGCTATCTCGCCAATGTCGTTTTCTCGGCGCCGCAGCTGCCGCTCATCAATAACGTCGATGTCGTTATTGTCAATGATTCTGTTGCGATCAAGGATGCGTTGGTGCGCCAAGCCGCGAGTGCGGTGCGTTGGGTCGAAACGGTACGCAAAATGGCGGACGAAGGCATGACCCATGTGATCGAATGTGGTCCTGGTAAAGTGCTGACCGGTTTGACCAGACGCATCGATGATGGCCTGATCGGCGAAGCAATCGTCGATCAGGCTTCTTTGGACCAGGTATTGGAGTTGTTGCGATGAGCGGTTGTCACCTGAAAAATCAGATCGCGCTGATCACCGGCGCTTCCCGTGGTATCGGCCGCGCCATCGCGCAGGAGCTGGCGTGTCGTGGTGCCAAAGTGATTGGTACGGCGACTTCTGAGGCTGGCGCCGACGTCATTGACAAATATCTGGAACGATTGCAGCCAGGTTGCGGCAAGGGCATCGTTCTCGACGTGAGGGACGTTGCCGCCTGCAATGCCGTAGTGGGTGCGATCCAGAAGGAATGCGGCGGTTTATCCATTCTGGTCAATAACGCCGGCATCACACAGGATCAACTGGCCATGCGCATGAAGGAAGAGGAGTGGGATGATGTTATCGCCACGAATCTGACGGCGGTGGGGCGTCTGTCGCGCGCCGTATTGCGCGGTATGATGAAGGCCAAGTATGGACGTATCATCAACATTACCTCGATCATCGGCTCGGCAGGCAATCCGGGACAGATGAATTATGCCGCAGCCAAGGCCGGCGTTGCCGGTATGAGCCGTGCCTTGGCGCGTGAAGTCGGCAGCCGCAATATCACTGTCAATTGTATCGCTCCAGGTTTCATCGATACTGACATGACCAGGATGCTGCCTGAGGAGCAGACTGCCGCTTTGCTGCAGCAGATCCCTCTGGGTCGCTTGGGCGCGCCTGAGGATATTGCCGCTGCCGTCGCTTTTCTGGCATCAGCGCAGGCCGGTTATATCACCGGTACGACCTTGCATGTCAATGGCGGCATGTATATGAGTTAAACGCCTTTGCATGCAGTTGGCGGCAATGCGCTGATTTTTTGAGAATACGTAAAAGTAAATTTTTGGCGCGCAAACCTGATAAAATGCGCGCACTTTTATAACCCATTCACTGGAGGCACTTATGTCCGATATCGAACAACGCGTTAAAAAAATCGTTGCTGAGCAGCTGGGTATCGCCGAAGCGGAAATCAAGGCCGAATCGTCGTTCGTGGATGATCTGGGTGCCGATTCGCTCGATACCGTCGAACTGGTCATGGCGCTGGAAGATGCATTCGAAATGGAAATTCCTGATGAACAGGCTGAAAAAATTACAACCGTGCAGCAGGCGATCGATTACGCCAAGGCGCATGTCAAGGCTTGAGCCAGTTTTGAACGACGCCAGGAGAATTGCTTGAGCCGCTCACGTGAACGTCGCGTAGTCATTACCGGTTTGGGTTGCATTTCGCCAGTTGGCAATACGATTGCCGACACATGGGGGGCAATCAGGGAAGGCAAATCGGGCATTGCCACCATCACGAAGTTTGACGTCACTCCTTTCGCCACGCATTTTGCAGGTGAGGTGAAGGGCTTCGACATCGAAGACCATATTCCTGCCAAAGAAGCGCGCCATATGGATACCTTCATCCATTTCGGCATGGTGGCCGGGATGCAGGCCATACAGGATAGCGGCTTGGTCGTCACCAATGAGAATGCTGAACGCATCGGCGTCATCGTCGGTTCCGGTATCGGCGGCTTGCCGCTGATCGAGCGGATGCAGGAAGATCTGCTCGAACGCGGTCCGCGCCGCATCAGCCCCTTTTTCATTCCGGCATCGATCATCAACATGATTTCCGGCAACCTGTCGATCAGATATGGTCTGAAAGGCCCTAATCTGGCCATCGTGACTGCCTGTACGACAGGTTTGCATTGCATCGGCTCGGCCAGCCGCATGATTCAATATGGTGATGCCGATGTCATGATCGCCGGTGGCGCCGAGTCCAGTGTTTCGCCGCTGGGTATCGGTGGTTTCGCTGCGGCGCGTGCCTTGTCGATGCGTAATGACGATCCGGCGACCGCTTCCCGTCCGTGGGATAAAGACCGCGATGGTTTCGTTCTCGGCGAAGGCGCCGGTGTGATGGTGCTGGAAGAATACGAACATGCCAGGGCGCGCGGTGCCAATATCTATGCGGAAGTGCTCGGTTTCGGCATGAGCGGTGACGCTTATCACATGACTGCGCCCGATCTGGATGGTCCGCGCCGCTGCATAGTGTCGGCCCTGCGTGATGCCGGCGTGAATCCGGACGAAGTGCAGTATCTAAATGCGCATGGCACGTCGACCCCGCTAGGTGACAAGAATGAAACGGATGCTGTCAAGGCTGTGTTTGGCGCTCATGCTTACAGGATGGTCGTCAATTCGACCAAGTCGATGACCGGTCACCTGCTTGGCGGCGCTGGCGGTCTGGAGTCGGTGCTTTCCGTATTGGCGCTACATCATCAAATTTCTCCGCCGACGATCAACATTTTTCATCAGGATCCTGAATGCGATCTTGATTATTGCGCCAATCAGGCGCGCGATATGAAGATTGATATCGCTGTCAAAAATTCATTTGGATTCGGTGGTACCAACGGCACGCTGGTGTTCGGTAAGGTATGAAAGACATGGGAAGGTGTGTACGATCTCCTTCGGGGCCGTCCCATCCTGAAAAGATGCCCGGAAGACTTCCGACGGGATCGTAAACACGATTTCTTCGTTTCCATTTTTATATGTCGATAGCAGTCTCCGCAGATATCCAATCTTCCCGCGTGCTATTGACTGTGGTGGCGGCATCCGCTGTCAGCGTCGCCTTCATTGGCCTCATTTTCGGTTTTTCCCTGGCGGGGGAATTGCCTTTCATGTTCCGCGTGGTTCTGGCTACTGCGTGCATTCTGGCTGCGTCGCTGGCATTTTGGCTGGCGCTGCGTAACTGCAAAGCCGTCGGATTACATATTTCAGGGACGGGACAGATCAGGCTGGTGGAGCATCACACCGTCACCAGCGTCCAGGCTGGCGCTCACGTCATGCGTGGCGGTTTGGCGCAATTGTTGGCCGGCTCGACGGTCTGGCCGAATTTTCTATTGCTGCGTTTGCGGCTTGAAAGCGGCAAAGTGCGTACCATTCCGGTCTTGCCGGATTCGGTTCCGAAGGAAACTTTTCGCGCGCTGCAAGTGGCTTGCCGTTGGCTCGATGGTCATCATGGCAGCAGCTGATGCGCATGTCGTTCGCGAAAAAAGCGGGAAGGGAGTACGCTTGCTGAATTTATTGCATTGCCATTGATCAATGATTTGGTTTGTGCGGAAATGATAAAAACCAGGAGTCTGGATTTGACGACGGAGCGCGAAATCGATCAGCTGCTTGTCGAGCGCGTGCAGCGCGGCGACAAGAAAGCGTTCGAGCTGTTAGTTGTCAAATATCAACGAAAACTGATGCGGCTCATTTCGCGCCTGATACGCGATCAGGCAGAAGCAGAGGACGTGGTGCAGGAGGCGTTCATCAAGGCCTATCGCGCGCTGTCGCAGTTTCGTGGCGATGCGGCGTTTTATACCTGGCTGTACCGTATCGGTATCAATACGGCAAAAAATTATCTCGTGACCGTGAACCGCCGGGCGCCGACATCGACTGAGTCGGATGCTGAAGAAGCGGAAACTTTTGACGATGCTGAACACCTAAGAGACATCAATACTCCCGAGTCGATGCTGGCGACCAAGCAGATCGCCCAGACCGTCAATGCTGCGATGGACGCCTTGCCTGAAGAGTTGCGAACGGCAATCACGCTGCGCGAGATCGAGGGTTTGAGTTACGAGGAGATCGCCGATGTCATGGGCTGTCCCATTGGCACGGTGCGCAGCCGGATTTTTCGCGCGCGCGAAGCCATAGCCGAAAAATTGAGGCCCTTGTTGGACACGGCGATGGACAGGCGCTGGTAAGGCAGGGCAACAGACTGTCGATGGAGCAGTGTCGCACGTTATGTTTGCAGCAGCTGAAAGAGATGAAAACAGGAGTAGTGATGCAACTGAATTTTAGGGCTGGGTGACTATTTATGGATACCAAGGAAATGAGCAGAGAGCAGATTTCAGCATTGGCCGATGGCGAACTGCTTGATGCGCATGTCAACGTAACGTTGGCCGTACTGCGTCAGCCTGAAGAACAAACCACCTGGAATCTGTACCATCAGATCGGCGATATTCTGTGTTTCGGCGACAAGGCGTTTTCGCTTAGCAGTAGCTTTACCGCCAGGATGCGAGCGTGTCTCGATACTGAGCCGGCATTGCTGGTCCCGCAGTCGAAAACCCCGATTGAACAGCGGATTGCTGTTCCGGCCATCGCTGCCTCTGGCATGTCCGCGCGCGAGCGTTTTGCACGCCGGTTCTCCATCCCGGGGACGGCATTTGCCGTTGCTGTGGCAGCTGTCGTCTTTGTGGCGGCGCAGCAGCCGGCAATGATGGCTAAAGACGGCGCGGCGACTCCAGCGGCAATGGCGCTATCCGGTACGACAGTGGCGGTGACTTCGGCGTCACGAGATGCGGTTCGGGCCAGCAGCCTGACTCAGCAGGGCGATATCATCCGTGATCCGCGTATCGATGACTATCTGTTGGCGCATCAGCGTTTCTCGCCTTCCATGTACAGTTCGGTCCAGTATGCCCGTTCAGTGGCCTTCACAGTTGACTCTGATGAATAATAATATGCGGCAGACACGGGGTTTGCTCCGGGTCGTTCTTTTTCTTTCAGCATTCATGGTATTTTCCGCTCGGGCGGAGAATATATCGCAGATAAAGCCGGGCAACGATCGGGAGGCGCAGACTCTCCTCAGGAAAATACAGTCTGCTGCCCAGCGGCTGGACTATTCCGGCACCTTCGTTTACCAGCAGTCCGACCAGATGCGCACATCGCGCATTACACATGTACTGTCCGGCAGGAACGAAATTGAAAAACTGGAAGTCCTCGATGGCAAGGCCCGTGAATACATACGCAACAACGACGATGTCGCCTGCTATGTGCCGGAAACGAAAACGGTGCTGGTCGAAAAGCGCGTCACCCGCGACGTTTTTCCGGCGATTCTGGCGGCCAGTCCGGCAGATCTGGTCGGTTACTATAGCGTCAAAATGGGCGAGACTGGGCGCGTTGCCGGCCATGACTGCCAAACGGTGATTCTTGAACCCAAGGATAAATTACGCTACGGCTACAAATTCTGGGCTGACAGGGAGACCGGCCTGCTGTTGCGGGCGCAGACCTTTGATGCGAAAAACGAGGTGGTGGAGCAGATATCGTTTACCCAAATCGAGATCGGCCATATCGATCTGCATCGTGTCAAACCGAGTTTTACCAGCACTAGCGGCTGGCACATCGAAAATTCCGTGATGAGTCAGGCTAACCTTGCCGGTTGGTCGGTGACTCCTCCGCCCGGATTCAAGAAAATCCAGGAGGTCAAGCGTCTGATTTTCGATGCGCACGATATCACGACTTCTTCGCCGCAGCGTGAGATGTCTCAGATCGTGTTCTCCGATGGGCTGGCAGCAATTTCGGTCTTCATTGAGCCTAGGGCGCCAGGCCATGCCGAAGGCTCCATGCAGCAGGGAGCCATGCATATCGTCGGTCGTCGTCAGGGCGATTACTGGCTGACAGTGGTCGGCGAGGTGCCTGGCGCAGCGATTCGGCAAGTGTCGAATTCGATCGAGTTCAAATCCAGATAAGATAAAAAGTTACATGATGTTAGCCAAGAAAATTCTGTTGTTATCGTTGCTGAGTGCGTCCGTACTGGTGCTGTCGCCAGCCTTGTCCGGTGTGAATGCGGTCGTCGCGGCGCCTGTGCCGGCGCTGGCCGGTTTGCCTGATTTTGCCGATATCGTTGACCGTGCCGGTCCTGGCGTGGTGAATATCCGCACCACGGAGCGCGTTAGGACCGGCCAGCCTCAGACAGGCGCTGACGATGAGGAAATGCAGGAGTTTTTTCGCCGCTTCTTCGGCGTGCCGATTCCCCGCCCTTTGCCGAACATTCCGCGCAACAGGGGCAAAGGCGGCAGTGCGCAGGAAGAAGTGCCGCGCGGCGTCGGCTCTGGGTTCATCATCTCGGCAGACGGTTACATCATGACGAACGCGCATGTGGTCGAAGGCGCGAGCGATGTTTATGTCACTTTGACCGACAAGCGTGAGTTCAAAGCCAAAATCATCGGTTCCGATACCCGTACCGACGTCGCGCTCCTGAAAGTCGACGGAGGCAATCTGCCGCGCCTGGTCATCGGAGATTCGGACAGGATTCGCGTTGGTGAATGGGTGTTGGCCATCGGTTCGCCATTCGGACTGGAAAATACCGTGACAGCCGGCATCATCTCGGCCAAGAAGCGCGACACCGGCGATTATTTGCCATTGATTCAGACCGATGTGGCCGTCAATCCCGGCAATTCCGGCGGTCCGCTGCTCAATCTGAAGGGGGAGGTGATTGGCATCAATTCCCAGATTTACAGTCGTTCCGGCGGCTTCATGGGGATTTCTTTCGCGGTGCCGATCGATGAGGCATTGCGGGTCGCCGGCCAGCTGAAAACGAGCGGACGCGTGACGCGCGGTCGTATCGGCGTGCAGATCGGTGAAGTGACCAAAGACGTTGCCGAATCGCTGGGCTTGGGCAAAGCGCAGGGCGCGCTGGTGCAGCGCATCGAGCCAGGCGGTCCGGCAGACAAGGGCGGCCTGGAAGCCGGCGATATCATTCTGAAACTCAATGGCACAGCCATTGAAAAACCAAGCGATTTGCCGCGCATGGTCGGCAGCATCAAACCGGGATCCCGCATTACCGTCACTATCTGGCGCAAGGGTAGCGCGCGCGACGTCACCCTGACGGTTGTTGAACTGGAGGAGGACAAGCCCAGAACCGAAGAGAAGAGATCCAGGAAAAATGCGATGCCGAATTCCCTGGGACTGGTTGTCAGCGACCTGAACGACGAGCAGAAAAAAGAGCTCAATGTTGAAAATGGCGTGCTGGTCGAATCCGCTGTCGGCGTCGCTGCTGCAGCCGGTCTGCGTGCCGGGGATGTCGTGCAGCGGCTCAATGATGCCGACGTCACGGACGCCAAGCAATTCAATGCGCTGGTGGCCAGGCTGGATCCGAAGAAGCGTGCAGCAGTGCTGGTGCGCCGTGGGGACTCGTCGCAGTTCGTGCCATTGCGGCCTAGCGTCGGCGGCAATTGATTACGCTTGCCGCTGCCGCAGAGACTGCATTTGCAATTCAGGTTGAGACGCCCGATGCCGCTCACTCACTTTGTCATCTATTCCCGTTCATACTGCCATTTGTGTGAAGACCTGCGGCATGCTTTGGAGGCATTGTGTCGCGGGCATGACTTTAGCATCGAGATGGTGGATATCGATGCGGACACGGCGCTGGTCGAACGTTACGATGAACTGGTACCGGTCCTGGTCGGGCAGAAACCAGGACGCCCTTCTGTACGACTGTGCCATTATTTTCTGGATACACCGACGGTCAGGCAGTTCTTGCTCAGCGATCCCTAGTAGCTTATCGGACTTTCCTCTCGAAATTCTTGGCGCAGCCTGATACGTGATTGCATCGCCAACGCACAGCGCAATGGGATGGATTGCACGCCATCCTGAATGGGTCGCAGATTGTTGTGGCTGGGCGATGCTGACCGACCAGACATCGATGTGGCCCTCACGTTCGAGGTAAAACGCAAGGTGGCAAAATTTGGCAAATCTTCCTATGCAATCGACCCTGTTCAGGCGGCTGCGTTCGCAGGAGGCTACCGGAAAGAAGCGGCGATAGCGGCCACCGGCCGACGTCGATACTGCGACGGAGAGCACGACATGATCCGCTTGAAGGCCGTGCTGAAAGAGCTTTCCGATTCGTATCCGAGAGAGAAGGCGATGGAAGCCACGTTCTCGCTGCCGGTGCGAAGGCGATCGGCAGCCACCAGCATGCGCCATCGCGCGAGGTAGTCCATGGCCGTGTTGCCCACCAGCGCCTTGAAGCGTTGCGCGAACGCGGTGCGCGAGGTGCCTGTGATACGAGCCAGTTCTTCCAGCGTCCAGGGATGAGCAGGCTCGGCATGCATGGCGTTGATCGCGATGCTGATCTGCCGATCGGTCAATGCCAGAAACCATCCCCTCGGCAACTCGCCCGAAGTCTTCAGGAACAATCGCAATACCTGGACCAGCATCAAATGCGCAAGGTGGGTGGACATCAGCACGCCGCCTGGTTGAGGATTGCGCAATTCGCGAGTCCATTGATCGATGGACCAGCGCAAGACTTCCGCCTGGCTCGACGCCCTGGGGATGTTGATGATGGGCGGCAGCGCGTCGAACAAAATGGCGGCATGGGTGCCAGAGAAAGCAAAGCCTCCGCTGATGAGAAACACCTCTCCGCCACCGTTATGAACGGCAACTCCATCGCGTGCAGCCTCCAGGATGTGTCCGCCGTCTTGCGGCGGCAGCGCCGGATCGGATGACAGTACGATGCGGCGTCCGCTGTTCAGCAGGAAACAATCTCCCTCGTCAAAGCGAATGGGTTCATCCAGCTCGCCCGTGATACCCCAGCAAGTGCCTTGCGTCACGGCGGTGAACTTGATCCCTTCATGAGGAGGAAACTTGAAAGACCAGTCTCCACCGGCATTGAGACCCGCGTAGAACTGACTGCGGGGTTTGAGCAGCGATAGCACATCGGAAAGGGGGTCCATCACTACCTCCGTACTTTTGAAAAAGAAATAAGCACTTTAAAGCATGGATCGTTCGTAAATCAAGGAATATCATGGGGTTCCTGGCAGGGTGTACCTCGCACTCAAGCCTCTGATCAATGCTTTGGAGCTTTTCGATATGACCGAATCCGTCACCTTCAAGAATTACGTCTGGGACGTGGTAGGCACGTTGCGCCTGCCCGCCGATTTCGACCCGAAACGCCAGTACGCGGCAATCGTGTGTATTCACCCGTCCGGTGGCGTCAAGGAACAAACCGCCGGCCTGTACGCTGAACGACTGGCCGCGCAGGGCTTCGTCACTCTAGCCTATGACGCAAGCTTTCAGGGGGAGAGTACGGGTGAGCCGCGCCACCTTGAAAACCCCTACTTGCGCGTGGAAGACGTGAGCGCCGCCATCGATTACCTGACCACGCTGCCCTATGTGGACAACGGACGCATCGGCGTACTGGGCGTGTGCGCGGGCGGCGGCTACGCTGCCAACGCCGCCGTGATCGACACACGCATCAAGGCGCTGGGTACGGTGAGCGCCGCAAATTACGGCCAGGTGTACCGCGATGGCTGGGACAAAACGGCCAATTCGCAGGACTGCCTGGCCTTGCGCGACATGGCGATGGCGGCCCGCACCGCCGAAGCCGCAGGCGCGCCCATGCAGTATCTGCCCACGGTGCCCGCCAAGCGCGAAGATGCCGCTCATCCCGATCTTGCCGAAGCCTACGACTACTATCGCACCGACCGCGCCCGGCACTGCAATGCGCCCAGCAAGATGCCCATGCGTAGCTTGGCGCAACTGGTGACCTACGATGCCTTCAACAATGTGGAGCTGTTCCTGACCCAGCCGGTGCAGATCGTTGCGGGCAGCATCGCGGGTACGCGATGGATCAGCGAAGATCTGTTCCGCCGCGCGGCCAGCAAGGATAAGGATCTGCTGATCGTCGAGGGCGCCACCCACATGGCGCTGTACGACCAGCCCGCCATGGTGGAGGCCGCCATGGGCAAGCTGGCGCTTTTCTATAAGAAGCATCTGTAAATCAATCCGTCACCCATTCCCCCGCAGGAGCTTCTCATGAGCCAAACGCAATCCGTCACTTTCAAGAACCGCAGCTGGGACGTAGCCGCCACGCTGCGCCTGCCCGAAGGCTTCGATCCCGCCAAGAAATACGCGGCCATCATTTGCGCCCACCCCATCAGCAGTTGCAAGGAGCAGACCGCTGGCAATATCTACGGTGAAGGGCTGACCAGGGAAGGTTTCATCACCCTGGCCTTCGACGCCTCCACCCAGGGCGCGAGTGGCGGCGAGCCGAGGTATAGCGAAGACCCCGGAACGCGTGTGGAAGACTTCCGCTGCGCCGTGGACTATTTGGTCACGCTGCCCTACGTGGACGAGGAGCGCATAGGCGTACTGGGTGTGTGCGGCGGCGGCGCTTATGCGGCTAATGTCGCCATGACCGAAAAGCGCATCAAGGCCGTGGGTACGGTGGTGGCCACCAACTACGGCCGCATGATGCGCGACGGCGACAATTCGCCGGACGCTGTACTTAAAATGCTGGAAGCCATCGGCAAGCAGCGCACCGCCGAGGCACGCGGCGCCAAGCCCCTGGTCGTGGGCTACATCCCTTTCGCCAGCCAGGCCGAGCGCGAGCAGGCGGGCGTCAACGACGTGGACATGGTGCAGGCCATCGACTACTATCTGACGTCGCGCGGCCAGCAGCCCGGCTCGCCCAACAAGCTGCGCCTGACCAGCACGGGCGCGGCACTGGGCTGGGATGCCTTCCACCTGGCTGAAAAGCTGCTGACGCAGCCGCTGCACGTGGTTTTTGGTGGCGTGCCGGGCGCTTTCGGCTCTTACTCGGATGGGCAAGAGCTCTATCGCCGTGCTCGTTCGGCGGACAAGACGATGCAGATCGTGCCGGGTGCCTGCCATTACGACCTGTACGACCAGCCAGAAGCCACCGGCCAGGCTCTGGCCCAACTGGCGCCATTCTTCAACAGGCATCTGAGAGCTTGAGGGGGCGTTCGGTTTGCAGGCGCTCGGCGGCCCGCGTGAAATGCCACTCCTCGGCCAAAACGACCAACAAGCGCCTGTCAATCCCGCCTTGTCGAGCGCGCCGTTTAAATAATCATTCAGGTCTCGGTCGCTCCACTTGGCTGGCTGTCCGAATTTGTGCGGCCTCCTCTGGTTTCGGGGTAGAATGCCAAGCTGTTGTCAGAATGAGATCGTAAGCTCGTTCTAAAGGCGCTCAATTGGGAGACGTTCCCGTCTTGGGGTGCCTTTTTTCATCGTTTCCCGCAATTTAATGAACAATATCCGTAATTTTTCGATCATTGCCCACATTGACCATGGTAAATCCACGCTCGCTGATCGTATCATTCAACTTTGCGGTGGTCTCTCCAGTCGCGAGATGGAGGCCCAGGTTCTGGATTCGATGGACATCGAGCGCGAGCGTGGCATCACGATCAAGGCGCAGACTGCGGCCTTGGAGTACAGGGCGCTCGATGGCAATATCTACCATCTCAACCTGATTGACACGCCGGGCCATGTGGACTTCAGTTATGAAGTCAGCCGCTCGCTGTCGGCGTGCGAAGGCGCCTTGCTGGTTGTGGATGCATCCCAGGGCGTCGAAGCGCAGACCGTGGCGAATTGCTATACCGCGCTCGATCTGGGTGTTGAAGTGGTGCCGGTGCTCAACAAGATCGACCTGCCGTCTGCCGATCCAGACAATGCCAGGCGCGAGATCGAGGAAGTCATTGGCATCGATGCCGCCGATGCGACGCTATGCTCGGCCAAGACCGGTGTGGGCATGCAGGATGTCATCGAGGCGCTGATTGCCAGGGTTCCGCCACCGAAGGGTGATCCGGATGCACCGTTGCAGGCGCTGATCATCGATTCCTGGTTCGATAATTATGTCGGCGTGGTCATGTTGGTACGTATCGTCAATGGCATTTTGCGCCCGAAGGACAGGATTTTCCTGATGGCTACCGGGTCCACGCATCTGACTGAAAGCATCGGCGTCTTTACGCCCAAGGCGCAGTCGCGTGAAACGCTGGAGGCAGGGCAGGTCGGTTTCATCATCGCCGGCATCAAGGAATTGAAAGCAGCGAAGGTCGGCGATACCGTCACGCTGGCGGCGAACCGGGCTGCCGAACCGCTGCCGGGTTTCAGGGAAGCGCAGCCGCAGGTGTTTGCCGGCCTGTTTCCGGTCGAGGCCAATCAATACGACGCCTTGCGCGACTCGCTCGAAAAACTCAAACTCAACGACGCTGCGCTCCAATATGAACCGGAAGTTTCGCAAGCCTTGGGTTTCGGTTTCCGCTGCGGCTTTCTCGGGTTGCTGCATATGGAAATCGTGCAGGAACGCCTCGAGCGCGAATTTGACATGGATCTGATCACGACGGCGCCGACGGTCGTGTATGAGGTCGCGCTGCGTGACGGCAGCATTCTCATGGTCGACAATCCGTCGAAGATGCCGGAGCCGTCCAGGATCGAAGAAGTGCGTGAGCCTATCGTCACGGTCAATCTCTATCTGCCGCAGGAATACGTTGGTTCGGTGATGACGCTGTGTACGCAAAAACGCGGCATGCAGATCAATATGAGTTACCACGGCAAGCAGGTGCAGCTGACTTACGAAATGCCGATGGCGGAAATCGTGCTCGATTTCTTCGACCGTCTGAAATCGACCTCGCGTGGTTATGCGTCGATGGATTATGCATTCAAGGAATATCGCTCGTCCGATGTAGTCAAGGTCGACATGTTGATCAATAGTGAGAAGGTCGATGCGCTGGCGATCATCGTGCATCGCGCCGCCAGCCAGTCCCGCGGCCGCGCCGTGGCGGCCAGGATGCGTGAATTGATCCCGCGCCAGATGTTCGATGTCGCCATTCAGGCTGCCATCGGCGCCACCATCATTTCGCGCGAAAATGTCAAAGCCCTGCGCAAGAACGTGCTGGCCAAGTGCTACGGCGGTGACATCAGCCGTAAGCGCAAGCTACTGGAAAAGCAGAAAGCCGGCAAGAAGCGCATGAAGCAGGTCGGTTCAGTGGAAATTCCACAGGAAGCGTTCCTGGCAATTTTACAGGTAGAAGAAAAATGAGCCTGCAGTCTTTTTTGGGCAATTTTGCGCTGATTCTGTTTGTCTTGATGGCCGTCACCGGAGTGATCTGGTTTCTGGATGTATTTTTCTGGGCCAGGCGACGCCGGGCCAAAGCTGATGCGGCGCTCGCCGCATTCGATACGCGCGTCGCCAGGCTGGACGCTGAAGGTATCAAAAGCGATACCAGCAGTCGCGCGGCGCTGGAAGCGAGTCTGCTGTGTCAGCCGACCTGGATCGAATATTCTGGCAGTTTTTTCCCGGTGATTGCGCTGGTATTTTTTTTGCGTTCGTTCCTGTATGAGCCGTTCAAGATTCCGTCGAGTTCGATGGTGCCGACGCTGCTGGTCGGTGATCTGATCCTCGTGAACAAATACATCTATGGTATTCGCCTGCCGATCATTAACAAAAAAATCATCAGCATCGATGACCCGCAACGCGGCGATGTGATGGTTTTCAAGTACCCGGAAGATACCTCGGTGGATTACATCAAGCGCGTGGTTGGCCTTCCGGGTGATAAAATAGTGTATAAAAACAAGCGTCTAGCTGTAAATGGTAAAGAAATTTCTTATCATCCACTACCGGATTATCTTGATGATGAGAATCTGACGTACTATAGGCAGTGGCAAGAAGACCTGAGCGGGGCGGCGCACAATATACTGACCGATGAGCGGGCGCCGGATTTCGTGCCCGACCCGCATCAGTATCCATTGCGAAGGCTGTGCTCCTACGACGCAGAAGGTTTTGCCTGTACCGTGCCGCCCGGCCAGTATTTCATGATGGGAGACAATCGTGACAACAGCCTGGATAGTCGTTACTGGGGATTCGTGCCAGATCGGAATATTGTCGGAAAAGCATTCTTTGTCTGGATGAATTTCGGTAACTGGAAGCGTATTGGCAGTTTTCACTAAGAGCCACTAACACAACGCTGCTGGCAAGGCGCGCCGACGAAGGCAGAACGAAGGTACGGCAAGGAGGCGTAACGCAGCCAGCGGCGTTGTGTTAGCGGCTCTAAGACGGCTCCCGATGAGATTGTCACTAAGCGACGGATGAAAAATGGATGCATTAGTATTGCAAAATCGGTTGGGACACACGTTTAGGAATGCTGCATTGCTGCAACAGGCCTTGACGCATCGCAGTCATAGCAGCTTGCATAATGAGCGCCTGGAATTTCTCGGTGACTCTATTCTGAACTGTGTCGTTGCCTCCCTTCTGTTCGACCGCTACCACAAGATAGACGAAGGCGACTTGTCGCGTCTGCGCGCCAATCTCGTCAAGCAGCAGTCTTTGTATGAGATCGCCCAGCGTCTCGATCTGTCGCAGTTTTTGCGCCTCGGCGAGGGGGAACTGAAATCGGGTGGATTCCGTCGGCCATCGATTCTGGCGGATACGCTGGAAGCGCTGCTGGGTGCGATTTTTCTCGATGCTGGCTTCAATGCCGCGCGTGACGTCATCCGTTCGCTCTACATTCCGATTCTCGATACCGTCGATCCCAAGACCCTGGGCAAGGATGCCAAGACCTTGTTACAGGAATATCTGCAAGGCAAAAAGATTGCCTTGCCGCAATACAATGTCATCGCCACCCGTGGTGCAGCGCATAATCAGGAATTCGAAATCGAATGCCTGGTTCCCAAGCTGGAAATCCGGGTCTTCGGCACCGGCGGTAGCCGCCGTGCGGGAGAGCAGGCCGCTGCCAGGCTTGCTCTGGAGGTTGCGCGCAAAGCCCTGGTCAAAACACCGGCGGCAGCGCGTAAGC
>JBAPMF010000071.1:0-24157 GCA_049278475.1 Herbaspirillum sp.
GTACGAAGCTACGGCAAGGAGGCGCAACGCAACCAGCGGCGTGGTGTTAGCGGCTCTAAATATGCCGGACTGGCGACGGCTCCTCTCCCTCCCCTGTTTTTTTCAGAAACATAAGTTCTCATTCTACAACGACTTTCCAGGCGCAGCACGTAGGCTGGATGCCGCCGCTCTGCATGGCACTTGCAGATGCGCTATAGTCTGCGCATATCCATTCGCATAACGCCATACCGTCCATGACACTCACCGAGCTTAGGTACATCGTCGCAGTTGCAAAGAAAAAGCATTTCGGCCACGCCGCCGAATCCTGTTTTGTGGCGCAGCCGACCTTGTCAGTAGCGATCAAAAAGCTGGAAGACGAACTTGGCGTTACCATCTTCGAGCGCGGTGGCACTGAAGTGTCAGTCACCCCGCTGGGTGCGCAGATTGTAGCGCAGGCCGAACGCGTGCTGGAGCAGACTGCTGCTATCAAGGAAATCGCCAGTCAGAACAAGGATCCGCTATCGGGTCCGCTGCGCCTGGGCATCATCTACACCGTCGGCCCTTATTTACTGCCGTTGTTGGTCAAGACCATGATCAGGACCGTACCGCAAATGCCGCTGATCCTGCAGGAAAATTTCACCACGCACCTGGTCGAGCTGCTACGTCAGGGTGAGCTTGACGTCGCCATCATGGCGCTGCCCTTTCCCGAACACGGCCTGAGCGTGCGGCCACTGTACGATGAAGAATTCGTCGTCGCCATGCCCCAGCATCACAAATGGGCCGACTACAAGGAAATATCCGCTCAGAGTCTCAAGAGCGAAACCATGCTGCTGCTCGGCAACGGTCATTGTTTTCGCGATCAGGTGCTGGAAGTCTGTCCGGAAATGTCACGCTTTTCAACTGCCGGCGACGGCATTGCGCGTACCTTCGAGGGATCGTCTCTGGAAACCATCCGCCATATGGTCGCTTCTGGCCTTGGCATCACGGTGTTGCCGCGCGCATCGATACCTGACATGCACGCCAGGGACGGCATGGTGCGTTATGTTCCGTTCTCCAGGCCGGCGCCGTCGCGCCGCGTGGTCATCGTCTGGCGCAAGAGCTTCACTCGCCGCGCCGCTATCGATGTAGTCAGCGCTGCGGTCGTGTCCTGCAATTTGTCTGGCGTCGAGATGCTGCATGAAGTGGCAGTCAGCGAAGGTTCCCAAGGCTGAAAAAGCGTGAACACGTTCTAAACATTGTCAACCCGAAAATCGGGCGTTGCGCTGTGAGAGAGAACGATGTCAATGTTGATGAAATCGTTGTGATCGAGCTTCGACCTGACGGCGGCGGCGTCGAACCCATACCCCCTCCACCTTGCGATGAGGCGTTCAGTCAGTGTATCGCGTGGGACATCGAGCATGACGGAAACGTCAAAACGAGGCCGGAACGAAGCCCATGCAGGATCGTCGAGAAGCAGATAATTGCCTTCGACCAGAATCAGCCGTGTCGAAGCGGGGATGATCGCCGCTCCCGCGCGGGCGATTTCGATGGAACGATCGAAGACTGGAACAGCGATGTCCGTGCCGTCGTCCGCGCGCAGACGGTCTATCATTGCGGCAAGTCCTCCGACATCGAAAGTGTGGGGCGCCCCCTTGCGTGAACGATGTCCACGCGCCTCCAATACCCGGTCGTCGAAATGAAAGCCGTCCATCGCGAGAATGCAGGCGATACCGGGTGTCACACGGTTGAGGCCGGCGCAAAGCATCTCCGTAAAGGTGCTTTTTCCAGATCCTGATGCGCCGGCGATGGCAACCAGCCGACGCGCATTTCCTTGCATCTGTCGCAGGTGTTCAGTCAATTGGGCGAGATCGACCCGTCGTTCTTTCGCAATCGCCATTGTCATGTCGGACTCCCTGATGCCGCGTTGGTCAGACGGCACCTCGGCGCATCAGCAAAGATCTCGGCCACAGCCGTACCGGGATCGTGTCGGTCTACTGCGGGCGCTAGTGCTTTACATGAATAACCGGTATGCGTAAGCATTTCCCGGCAGCGTAGGGACATTGGCAATGGTTCTTGCCAGCCGTTGTGAGTACCGAATCGTGACCGGAACTGGGTCGTAAAGTGCATCGTTGTTCCAGTCCATCTTTGTCAGAGCCAGTGCTTCGAGTGCGGTCAGTTCGATCGGTCCGATACCCGCATATCGTACGATGTTGATGGGGCGCGGAATGCTTTTACCGCCTTGGTAATAGTCGCCACGGGACGCTGCACGGGGGGCATTGCCAGCCACCCAAACCAGCGCAGATTTGCCCGAACGCTGCAGCACGGCACCTCGCGGCACAGGGTAGCCATCAGGCTCGCTTTTCCGCTGAGGCGTGGGATCATGGCTTTCTTGTAACCAAACACCTCGCCATCCCGCGTTGCTGGCCACCTCGACACACTCGACCTCCCGAATAGTGGAGAGCGCATCCAAGGCACCTTCCAGCTCCTCTGGCTTGAACGATGTTGTCTTATGGACGACCAAGCGGCGCGGAAGCAGACCTCCGTTACGGCTTTGATAAAGAGTCAGGCTCCGTGCCAGCACCGCGCGCATGTCGTTTCGGCTAAGAAAGGGATTTCGGCGCGCTTCCTCAACGTCCTTGACGGGATCGCGTGCTCCGAAAGCGACGAACTGCATGCCACCGCCATCGGCATCAAAAACCTGCGAGCAGCAGGTCACGTAATGCGCTTCTTGCGGATTTCCCCTCAACGCATAGGCCAAGCCGATGTATGCCGTGTTCTCGGGTACGCCCCTCAATGGAGCCAACTTCCAGGGGATACCGCCGGCCTTTACATAGAGCGCAATGGACAGGCGCCATGCCAATGATGCCTTGTAGCCGAAGGTGAAGACTCGGTCGTTGATGACCTGGGTGGGAATGCCGTGGCCCGCACCTATCGCCTTGAGCGCATCGTGCGCATCAAAACCAGGGGCGCGGAACGCGATCTGCCAAGCATCCGGTAGATGCACCAACACGACATCGAAGTGGTCACGCACCAATTCCAAGCGTTGCATCCCCGTACGCAATGCATGTAGCAGCCGGACATGCGGCGGGCCTTCCGGCCCCAAAGACCCGATATCATCCGGCAGCTTAATGTGCGCCTCTCCAGTCTTGGCAGAGACCAGAGGAACATTGAATGTGTATTCAAAGCCACGGAACGCTGGCACATACTGTTTTCGATCCGACGGCGCGTGGCTGGACCGCAGCGTGTTGACCAATGTGCGAAGGTTGTTCCACCCTCCGGCCGGGCCTATCGTCGCAATACGGAGTTCAGGCGTGTAGCTTGGAAAAACCGAGCTACTGTAGGCTCCGTGCTGAACTATCCCCCGCAAGGGGTTCACGTCCAGCAAAGTATCTTTCGTATTGAAGGTCAGCAGAGGTTCTTCCAGCAAAGAGAAGGGCGGCAGTTTCGACGCATCATAGGCCGTGTTCATCGCCCGCTCCGTTGGAAATAATCATGATCATGGCTGGGCCGGCTCCACGCCGTCACTGGAGACAGCCGAAACTCCGCATCTTGTCCTGGTCCGGAGTCTTCTCTAAGGCCAATGGCTTTGACAACGCCATCAGCACCACCCGGCAAGAGCCTTGCCCATCCCGCAATGATCCGGGCCCATTCCTTGTTTCGTCGTCCTGCCCAGCGTTCGCGCTGCCAATCCATGATGGGATTTGCGCGGCGCACGAATGATGCGACGTTGTCATCGCCCTCATCATGGTTCGCCCTATCACCGGCTTCTGCGCGAGGCAGTTCAACATCAGTGAAAGGCTCGAACGCACACCACCAGCGATCTGCCACACGATCCAGCCGAATCTGCACCCCTTCGTTGAAAGAGTAGTCGTACCCTGCCACTTTTCCCGACAATGGTGTTGAATACGCTTGCCGGAGGTGCGACAACTTCTCTTTGCGCGAAGCCACACATTCCGGACTGTCCGTGGGTAGGCCGTTCGCCACGATGATCGCATGCCCTTTGCGCCGCAAGCGTGGTAGCAGGGGCTTGCCTCTGCTAATCGCCCAAGTCAAGGCGTCGTAAAGTAATCCCAGCGCCCAACTGTCGGTATCGGGATGAAGGTCAATGGTTCCAGCGATCTTTCCTCCGACAGGTGCGAAGGCCCTAAGCAATTCCGCGTCGGAACCAAAAGCGGCGATTTCACGACCAATACTGGCTACTACGGCCCTTGCTTGCGCTTCGCGAACCAACTCCCGAGCACGAACCGTCGTGATTGCGGCATTGATTTCAATACGACGCGCCTGTTGCGGCAGAGAGAGGATCGGAATCGCCGAACACTGCAACACCGGAAAACTGCGCTGCTCCCGAGTTGGGAGTGGCAGTTCTGCCAGTATCTGGGCCGAACGGGACTCCTGGACATGCTGCAACAGGACCGGCGGCAGGCTGATTCCGTCGATGATGTCTCCGGCCAATTCATCGAACGTGGGGGATTCGACAATCGCTGTCGTCACACCCGCCTGGGTGGCCTTCTCAAGTAAGTCGCCGACGGCAGGTAGAACAGGACGCGCCGAACGCGTTACCCAATAGATCCCTCCCGGAAAAGCATTCGGTTGCGCCAATGCCTCGGTCAGCGCAGTCATGACTGATTCGTCACGGCCGCTGTAGCCGACTATCACCAGCCCGAAACGCGCGCAGGCTGCGCCGAGAACACGCCGCATTTGAACGTCCTGTTCTCTCAGTTCGTCAGTCGTATTCTTCAGTTCAACCGACTGGAAGTCGCCATGCAGCTTGGCCAGAAATGGCCAGCGCGACTCACGCAGGCAACGTTCCGCGCGTTCCGCATTGTCGATAGCGGCGGTCGTCATGCTTGCACGCTCGCTGGCCGGCACCAGCTGGTCAGTCAATGTGGTCGCGGTCTCGACCAACTGGTCGAAATTGGTTGTAAATACGCAAGGAATCCGGCGGGTGGTCAACAGCGCGGCAAGTACGCGGTGGGCAAAGGACGGCGTACCCGTCGTGACCGCCTTCTCTATGTAGATACGGCGATCTTCTGCAGTCGGATATGCCGCCTCAAAAGCCCTGGCGTACTCAGTAGGATCGTCAGGTGCTGGCAACTCCGAACGCGTGCTGAAAAACAGGTCGATGCGCTGCTGCCATAGTGGATCGTTGGCATCCACTTCACGGAGGCTAATCCTGGACAACTGGCAGAACAGGCGCTTCTTGAAGTCCAGAATCATCGAATAGCCGGTCGGAATACCGGCTGCAGCCGAAGCTCCGGCACCGAGGAGCCAGGCAAACTGCTCAGGTCTCAAGCCGAAGGTGCTGGCAAATTGTGATCCCGTCAGTGTCTTCATCATCCGAGCATCCCTGTTGGCGCTACTTCACGATTTCCATCAGCTTGCCGAAGCTGTCCACCACATCGTATCTGATGTTCTCCGGTGCGTAGCGCCGGTTCATCTCATCGAAAAACTTGCGTGCGCACTTGACCTTGGTCCTCTCGATCTCGCGTAGTTCCATGGATGACATGGAGCCTTTGGTCTCGGCGACGAAGTAGATGTGTTTGACGCTTCCTTCCTTGAAAGCAATGGCCCAGTCAGGATTGTAGTCCCCCACCGGAGTGGGAATCAGGAAACCGCGCGGCAGCTTGGCGTAGAACACGACCTCATTGGCAGTGCCCAGTTCTTTCACGAACTCCCGTTCCACCTTCGAATCCGTCAGCACACAGTCGTAGATGTGCCGCTGGAGCTTGTCTCCAGCCTTGCTGAAGTCCTGCTTGGTTTGCCTGGAGGTGAAGATATCGATGTCGAACCTGTCCTCGACCGGATCGTAGGCCAGAATCGACCTCACGCCGCACTGCATTGATCAGTTCCGAATGGCGGTAGCGTTGCTCGTCGTCAGCCAGGTTCTCGACTTCATCCAGCGCCAGAGTAGCCTGCTCGCCGTGGTGCCGGCGTGGTTTCGGGATTGGGCTGATAAAGCTGGACGCTCGGCGAGACTCGACGATTTGCTGCGTGGGTTGCCCCTTGTCGTCGAGTTCCCAGTGCAGGGACGGGTAGCCGTAAGGAGAATTGAGAATAGGCTGCTTGAAAAACTGGTCACTCACTTCTTTAGTCCCCTGATTTTTAGGCTGTTTCGGGGCGATTCAAAGCACGCGGCCCCGAGCTTCGGCCGCGCCCCTGGCCGGATGGTTTGCTTGAGGTCATCACCCAGCAAGCGGCTGATGTTTTCGATCAATTCCATCATCATCCCCTTATGCTTGCTTGATCCATTTTGCACCTCGTCCTTTGCCTGTTGACTCGATCAACTCCTCCGATTTCATCGCCCGCAATACCAGCCGTACCATGTCCCGGCTCACACCCGGGCAGGATTCCTCGATCTCCGAGATCGAAAACGGTAGGCTGCGTGCCAGCACTTCCGCACGCACCCGGTCTCCCTTGCTGCCACGGCTACGCTCGATGGTGCCGACACGCTCTTCAAACTCACGGTAAGCCCGCAGCAAGGCACCCCAGAAGTAGTCGAGCCAAGGTTTGACGTTGTGCTGCCCTTGATACCAGCCCTGCGAGCTGGCTTCTGCGTTCCAGGCTGATGTAGCGGCCCACGGCATAGTCGAAGTGGTAGAGCAGCAGCAGGGTCAGCAAGCGGGACATGCGGCCGTTGCCGTCCGGGAAAGGATGAACGCATAAGAAGTCGAGCATCGCCAGCGGCACCAGCACCAGCGGGTCGGCCAGATGCTGATCCAGCGCGGTGGCGTAATGCCGGGTCAGATCGGCCATGGCCATCGGCCGACAACACCTTCCAGCCGGTTGGATGACTCGGTGGACTCGACCACCGTGATCTGGCGTAGGCCTTTTAGGACTTCAGGTGACTGCGCAGCATAGAGTTGTTGCTTGCCCTGGTACTCGCCCAGCGAGCGCAACGTGGCAGCCTGGGTGCCATCAAAGCGAAGCGCGGCGAGGTACTCGGGTGTGAGCGAATGCATGGAAATGTAAGCCCAGGCTGGGTAAATAGGGCAATCATAACCCTTAAATAGGGCATTTTCCCAAAAAATACCTCATTATTATCGTTTGACTACCCCATTTCCTGAAGGCATAACAGGCCGTGAGAGCCTTGCAGGGCTGGCATGGCTGACCGGAAGGAGGCGAGGCCCGAGTCCCAAAGAAATGGGTAATTTGAACAATAGGAACGCTCAGTAGACTGTATTGTTTAGCAAGCCATTGATTTCAAAAGGCCTGCCCAGTCCACAGAGCGCTACTGAACGCTCCCGAGATCAGAAAAAACCGTCAGACATTGAACAGGAAGTTCATCACATCACCGTCCTTGACGATGTATTCCTTGCCTTCGGTGCGCATCTTGCCGGCTTCCCTGGCGCCTGCTTCGCCCTTGCAGGCGATGTAGTCTTCGTAAGCGATGGTCTGGGCGCGGATGAAGCCGCGTTCGAAGTCGGTGTGGATCACGCCGGCCGCTTGCGGTCCGGTGGCGCCGACCGGCACCGTCCAGGCGCGTACTTCCTTGACGCCGGCGGTGAAATAGGTTTGCAGGCCGAGCAGTCTGAAGCTGGCGCGGATCAATCGATCCAGACCTGGTTCTGTCATGCCCATGTCAGTCAGGAAGTCGGCCTTGTCGGTATGGTCGAGGTCGGCGATTTCGGCTTCGATGGCGGCGCAGATGGCGACGACCGGCGCGCCCTGTTCCCCGGCGTAGACAGTCAGCAGGTCCAGCAGCGGGTTGTCGGTGAAGCCGGAGTCGGAGACGTTGGCCACGTACATGGCCGGTTTGGTGGTGATCAGGCACAGCGGTTTGATCATCGCCATTTCTTCCGCATCCAGACCCAGCGCACGTATCGGCCTGGCATCGTCGAGCGCCGGCAGGATGCGTTCCAGCAGTGCGACCAGCCTGGCGGCGTCATGGTCGCCCGCGCGCGCTTTTTTCTGTTCGCGGTGGAGCGCTTTTTCGACGGCGCCCATGTCGGCTAACGCCAGTTCGGTCTGGATCACGGCGATGTCGTCGAGCGGACTGACCTTGCCGGCTACATGGATCACATTCGGGTCTTCAAAGCAGCGCACGACGTTGACGATGGCGTCGGTTTCGCGGATGTGCGACAGGAACTGGTTGCCCAAGCCTTCGCCTTTGGAGGCGCCGGCCACCAGGCCGGCGATGTCGACGAATTCGACCATTGCCGGCAGAATACGTTCCGGTTTGACGATTTCTGCCAGCGCATGCAGACGCGGATCGGGTACTTCCACGATGCCGATGTTTGGTTCAATCGTGCAGAACGGATAGTTTTCGGCAGCGATGCCAGCTTTGGTCAGGGCATTGAAAAGAGTCGATTTACCGACGTTGGGCAGGCCCACGATGCCGCATTTGAGGCTCATGACAACATTCTTTCTTGATCAAAAGCGGTATTGTAGCAAGCGGGCCGTCCAGGCCGATGATAAGCGACCATTCATTTTGCTCTACAATGTCAAGCTTTGGAAATTCTCGGTAGTCCTCTTGCCTAATATCGTAGAAATCAGCGACTTGCACTTTGCTTATGGGGATCGTCCGATCCTGTCGGGCCTTTGCATGGATTTCCCGCGTGGACAAGTGATTGCCGTCATGGGCGGTTCCGGCTCCGGTAAAACCACGATTCTGCGTCTGATCGGCGCTCAGTTGCGTCCGCAATCCGGCAGCCTGACCGTGGATGGGGAGAACGTGCCGACACTGAATACTGCCGCGCTGTACCTGCTGCGTCGCAAGATGGGCATGTTGTTCCAGAATGGCGCCTTGTTTACTGACATGACGGTGTTCGACAATGTCGCATTTCCTCTGCGCGAACATACCCGTCTGCCAGAAGAATTGATCCGCGATCTGGTGCTGCTCAAGCTCAATGCCGTGGGCCTGCGCAATGCCGCTGGCCTCAAGCCAGCCGAGATTTCCGGCGGCATGGCGCGCCGCGTGGCGCTGGCGCGGGCCATCGCACTGGATCCGGCGCTGATCATGTACGACGAACCGTTTGCCGGCCTCGATCCGATTTCCATGGGAGTGACCGCCAACCTGATCCGTAAGCTCAACGACGCATTGGGTTCGACCTCGATCCTGGTGTCGCATGACGTCAACGAGTCGTTCGCGATTGCTGACCATGTCTACTTCCTGTCGCAAGGCCGGATCGTCGCGCAAGGCACGCCCGACGAAATGCGCGTTTCGCAGGATCCTTACGTCAGGCAATTCGTGCATGCCGAGACCGATGGTCCGGTGCCTTTCCATTATCCGGGCCGTTCGCTGGCCGAGGATGTCGGCCTGGGGGGGTAGTCATCATGCTTGATTTCCTTGGTGCGATCGGGCGCACGCTGCGCGAATTCATTCAGGGCGCCGGCTTTGCCGTGCGCCTGTTCTGGATGGTGATGCGGTCGTCCGGCGGACTGTGGCGTCGTCCGCGCCTGATGACCGACCAGATCCATTTCATTGGTAACTATTCGCTGGTGATTATTGCCGTGTCCGGCCTGTTTGTCGGTTTCGTGCTTGGCTTGCAGGGTTATTACACGCTCAACAAATACGGTTCGGAACAGGCATTGGGTTTGCTGGTGGCGCTGTCGTTGACGCGTGAACTGGGTCCGGTCGTGACGGCGCTGCTGTTCGCCGGCCGTGCCGGCACCTCGTTGACCGCGGAAATCGGCCTGATGAAAGCCGGTGAGCAATTATCGGCGATGGAGATGATGGCGGTCGATCCCTTGCAGCGCGTCATTGCGCCGCGTTTCTGGGCTGGTGTTCTTGCCATGCCCGTGCTGGCCGCGATTTTTAGTGCTGTCGGTGTCATCGGCGGCTATATTGTCGGTGTCCAGTTGATCGGTGTGGATGAAGGCGCGTTCTGGTCACAGATGCAGGGTGGCGTGGATGTCTGGAACGATATCGCCAACGGCGTGCTCAAAAGCGTGGTGTTCGGTATCGCGGTCACCTTTGTCGCCCTGTTTCAGGGATATGAAGCCAGGCCGACGCCGGAGGGCGTCGCGCGGGCGACGACGCGCACGGTCGTGATTGCGTCGTTGATGGTGCTGGCATTGGATTTTCTGCTGACTGCGCTGATGTTTAGTTGAGCGGCGTGATGGTCGGCAATGGTGCAAGCAGGTCTTCGATTGATTTTCAGGATGGCAAGATATGCAACGTAAAACATTGGACGTATGGGTGGGCGGGTTTGTCCTGCTGGGCGCGGTGGCTCTGGTTTTCCTGGCGCTGAAGGCTGGCAACATGAACTCGCTCTCCTTTACCCAGAAGACTTACACCGTCACAACCAAATTCGACAACATCGGCGGCCTGAAGCCGCGCGCGGCAATCAGGAGCGCCGGCGTGGTAGTGGGGCGCGTTGCTATGATCAGTTTCGATGACAAGACATTCCAGGCTGTGGTGGCGCTTGACATGGACGAGCGCTATCGGTTTCCCAAGGACAGTTCCGCCAAAATCCTGACTGCGGGCTTGCTGGGCGAACAATACATCGGTATCGAACCGGGGGGGGATGTCAACAATCTGGCGGCGGGTGACATGATCAGGATGACGCAATCGGCGATCGTTCTGGAAAACCTGGTCAGCCAGTTCCTGTACAGCAAGGCAGCGGATGGAAAAGGTGATGCACAATGAAATACATCGTTCGCATTGGTACGCTGGTCATGGCTGTCGCGCTCAGCGGTTGCGCAACCCCGAATAACCCGAGCGATCCGCTGGAGGGTTTCAACCGCGCCATGTTCAGTTTCAACGATGCGGTCGACAAGGTGGCGTTGAAGCCGGCGGCGCAGGCTTATCAATTCGCCCTGCCTGGCTTCGTGCAGACAGGCATCGGCAACTTCTTCGGCAATATTGGCGACTTGTGGTCGGCGGTGAACCAGCTTTTGCAAGGCCGTGTCGAAGCCGGCGTCACCAGTTTCATGCGCGTGGCCGTCAATACCACGTTCGGTCTGGGCGGCGTGCTCGATGTCAGTACCGAGGCGCGTTTGCCGAAACAGCAATGCGATTTCGGCCAGACCTTGGGCAGGTGGGGCGTGGGTTCAGGTCCTTATCTGGTGCTGCCGCTGCTAGGGCCGTCCACGATGCGCGATACCGCAGCCTTGCCGGCCGATTTCTACGGCAATCCGTGGAGTTACAAGAAGCCTGTGCGCTGGCGTAACGCCGGTGCGGGAATTCGTATCGTCGACAGGCGCGCGCAACTGCTGGAGGCAAGCAATTTGCTGGAAGACGTTGCGCTGGATAAATACGATTTCGTGCGCGATACTTATCTGCAAAGCCGTCAGGCCAGGATCAATGATCTCAAGGATGAGGATTCGGTCAGGGAAGAAGTGATCGAGCCGTAAGAAGAACGTGCGATTGCAACGCTTATTTTTAAATGGATCGGAAAAATGAACATACTGACGAAACTACTATCGATTACCCTGTACGCTTCCGTACTGACTTTCGCTTCTGCTGCTGCCGCGGAAGAAGCGCCGGACGCGCTGGTCAAGCGTATCAGCGAAGATGTACTGAACACGGCCAGGGCAGACAAGTCCATCCAGGCTGGCAACGTCAGCAGCATCGTCGCGCTGGCGGAAGAAAAAATCCTGCCCTATGTCAATTCCGAGCGCATGACCGCGCTGGCCGCTGGCCGCCACTGGCGCCAGGCGACGCCGGAACAGCAAAAGCAGCTCATCACCGAATTTCGCAGTCTGTTGATCTACACTTACTCCGGCGCGCTGTCGCAAGTGCGTGACCAGAAGATCGAATACAAGCCCTTGCGCGCCAATCCAGCCGACACCGAAGTGGAAGTACGTTCGCAAGTGATCCAGTCGCGTGGTGAGCCGATTCAATTGAGCTATCGTCTGGAAAAACTGGCGACTGGCTGGAAGCTGTATGACGTCAATGTCATGGGCGCATGGTTGGTGGAAACCTATAAGGGGACTTTCAACAGCGAAATTACCAAAGGCGGCATCGATGGTCTGATCAAGAGCCTGTCCGACAAAAACAGGCAGCTTGCGGCACGTTCCGCTGCCAAAAAATAAGCGCGACACTGGAAATCCGCCATGTTCAAGTCGAGCGCCTCTCTGACCGTCGATAACGCCGCTGCCACACTGACGGCTGGCTTGCAGGCGATCGCCGCCGGCCAGACGGCGATCGACCTGAGTACTGTCGCGACGGTGGATTCTTCCGCAGTGGCGATCCTGCTGTCCTGGCAGCGCGCCGCCAGAGCGCAGGGTCTGGCCTTGCAGTTCGGCGCGCTGCCGGCCAATCTGCAAAGTCTGGTCGACTTATACGGCGCCGCTTCCCTGCTGGACACGCCGGCCTCTGCTTCTGACCTTTGTCATAGAGTAGGCTGGTAGCCGAACCTAGGCTTTGCCGACGGGTCAACTACCAAGCCCCTCCTTATCAAATATGGGGTGCAGCCCAGCTCGCAGAGCTGGCCGTGTTTACCAGCCTGGGTAGCTTCGGTATTGCGAGAAACCGAAAAACGTCTTGGGCTGCCAAGCAGAATTCCCACTCATACCACCACCCGAAGCAATTACGAAATTGAGAAAAGCCCCCTTCGTCTCTCGCATTTCTTGCGCAGACAGAGCCGCCAGTTGCATCGGTTTTTGTGCGGGAACCGTCCAGACTGCTGCTGCGCTGGCTGGATGCCAAACCGCTGAGGCATAGATTTCGGCCCTGGCGGTGAGGCCGTAGCGCAGGTCCAGAGTAGCCACGGTGGTGTCACTGTTACTGATGCTCTCGCCGATCCGCGTGGGCAGTGTGATGAAAGAAGTCGGGCCGGTTTGTATGGTGAGGGGATCGTCGGTGGAGATGCCTTGCCGGTCGGCATTGGCATAAGATATCGACGCTTCGAGTTTGAGCTTGCCTTTGTCAGTGATGAGGTCTTCGACCGTCAGCGGTAGGTCGGCCCATGCCGGATGGGGCAGTGACGCCAACAGGGCGCCAAATATGACACGCATGCACTCCCTTTGCTTTGTTGTCCTGAATTCTCAACATGATTCTGGGCAGTAATCCTATCGCCCCTTTCTTTTGGTTGTCAATACCCTGTCAGGGCTGGAGCAGCAAACCCTTTAACCAGGAATCCCCTATAATTCAAAGTTTTTTGCCGTAGCATTGCTTTAAAGAAGAAAAGGCTGGCGGCATGTTTTCTCACCCTGTCCTGAAAACCGCGCCAAAAAATGCTTGCCCTGCAGATCAATCATGTCGAAAAGCGCTATCAGTCGTTGCAAGCGCTGGGCGGCGTGTCGCTTTCGATAGAAGAGGGCGAATTTTTCGGCCTGCTCGGTCCCAATGGGGCCGGTAAAACCACCTTGATTTCCATTGTGGCCGGACTCAATCGCGCCGATGCCGGCTCGGTCGCCATCCACGGCCACGATGTCGTCAGCGATTACCGCGCTGCGCGCGCCAGGCTGGGCGTCGTGCCACAGGAGCTGGTGTTCGATCCCTTTTTTACCGTGCGCGAAACCTTGCGCATGCAGTCCGGTTATTTCGGTCTGAAGAACAATGACAGGTGGATCGATGAGGTGATGGACAACCTCGACCTGAGCAGCAAGGCCGACACTAACATGCGCGCCCTGTCCGGCGGCATGAAACGGCGTGTGCTGGTGGCGCAGGCGCTGGTGCATCGGCCACCGGTCGTCGTGCTCGATGAGCCGACCGCCGGTGTCGATGTCGAACTGCGCCGGACCTTGTGGAAGTTCATCGGCCGTCTCAACCGTGAAGGCCACACCATTGTGCTGACCACACATTATCTGGAAGAGGCGCAGGCGCTGTGTAACCGCATCGCCATGCTCAAGCTGGGCAAAATCGTCGCGCTCGATTCCACCGATGCGCTGATCAAGCGTATCTCGGGTTCGCAACTGGTGCTGAGTTTGAAGCAGGGCGGTTTGCCCGCCAGTCTGCGCACGCTGGTGATACATTCCGAAGAATTGTTCTCGGGCCGGAAGTACACACTGCGCGTGAACGACTGCAACGACGTCGAACCGATTCTTTCGCTACTGCGCCGGAGCGGCGCCGTGATCGACGACATGCAGTTGCAACAGGCCGATCTGGAAGATGTCTTCGTCCAGATCATGGGAGTCGCCCAATGAGCGGTTTTCAGACCTTGTTTTACAAGGAAGTGCTGCGTTTCTGGAAAGTCGCCACCCAGACCGTGACGGCGCCGATCATGACGGCCATGCTGTATCTGCTGATTTTCGGTCACGTGTTGCAGGATCGCGTGCAGGTGTATCCGGGCGTGCAATATACCGGTTTCCTGGTGCCCGGCCTGGTGATGATGAGCGTGCTGCAAAATGCTTTCGCCAACAGCTCGTCGTCATTGATTCAGTCCAAGATCAGCGGCAATCTGGTGTTCGTTCTGTTGACGCCGCTGTCGCATTGGGAAGTGTTTGGCGGCTATGTGCTGGCGGCAGTGGCGCGCGGGCTGGTGGTTGGCGCCGGTGTGTTCCTGGCGACGGCGTGGTTCGGTCACCTGAGTTTTGCGGCGCCGTGGTGGATTGCGATCTTTGCCTTGCTGGGCGCGGCGATTCTCGGCACTATGGGGCTGGTGGCCGGTATCTGGGCCGAAAAATTCGACCAGCTGGCAGCGTTCCAGAATTTTCTGATCGTGCCGCTGACCTTCCTGGCCGGCGTGTTTTATTCGATCCATTCGCTGCCGCCGTTCTGGCAAACGGTCTCGCATTTCAACCCGTTTTTTTATATGATTGATGGTTTCCGTTACGGTTTCTTCGGACAATCCGATATCGACCCCGTGATCAGCCTTGCCATCGTCGCCGTTTTTTTCATCGTGCTGGTGATGCTGGCGCTACGCCTGCTCAAGAGCGGCTACAAACTGCGCAGCGGCGCGTATTGATGCGCTTGGATGGAATCAAGTGATCTGTAATCATGCTACCCACACCTGAACTCATCAAAAATACCATTACTGCCGGCCTTGCCTGTTCTCATCTCGAAGTCGAAGTCGAAGGCGACGGCCGGCACTTCAGCGCCGTGATCGTTTCCGATGCTTTTTCCGGAAAGCGCCTGATTCAGCGTCACCGACTGGTGTATGCGGCGCTCGGTGACCGTATGCGTGAGGAGATTCATGCATTGTCGATGCAGACGCTCACTCCCGAAGAATTCCAGAAATAAGGCCCGTTTTCCATGGACAAGCTTCTCATCCGCGGCGGTAATCGCCTTTCCGGTGATGTCACCATTTCCGGTGCCAAGAATGCTGCACTGCCTATTCTGTGTGCAGGTCTGTTGACGGCCGACAATCTGCAATTGTCGAACGTGCCGAACCTGCAGGATGTGACCACGATCATCGAGCTGATGCGCCAGATGGGTCTGCGCGCGGAGCAGGACGGCCATGATGTCATCCTCGATGGCAGCGACATCACCAGGCCACAAGCGCCGTATGAGCTGGTGAAGACCATGCGTGCTTCGATTCTGGTGCTGGGCCCGCTGCTGGCGCGTTTCGGTGAAGCCAGGGTGTCGCTGCCGGGCGGCTGCGCCATCGGTTCGCGTCCGGTCGAGCAGCACATCAAGGGTATGCAGGCCATGGGCGCCGAGATCACTATCGATGCCGGTTACATCCATGCCAAGGCCAAGCGCCTGAAGGGGACGCGCATCGTCACTGACATGATCACCGTCACCGGCACGGAAAACCTGTTGATGGCGGCTGTGCTGGCCGATGGTGAAACTGTGCTGGAGAATGCCGCGCGCGAACCCGAAGTCACCGACCTGGCGCATCTGCTGGTGGCGATGGGCGCGAAGATCGAAGGCATAGGCACCGACCGTCTGGTGATTCAGGGCGTCGACGTGCTGCATGGCGCGACGCATAGCGTGATTGCCGACCGTATCGAAACCGGTACTTTCCTGTGCGCTGTCGCGGCTGCGGGCGGCGACGTCACGCTGAAGAACACGCGTGGCAATCTGCTCGACGCCGTACTGGACAAGCTGCGTGAAGCCGGCGCCATCCTGACATCTGGCGCTGACTGGGTGCGTGTGCAAATGGCGCGCCGTCCCATGGCGGTCAGCTTCCGCACTACTGAATATCCGGGCTTCCCGACCGATATGCAGGCGCAGTTCATGGCGTTGAACTGTCTCGCCGAAGGCACTAGCCACATCATCGAAACGATCTTTGAAAACCGTTTCATGCATATACAGGAATTGAATCGTCTGGGGGCGACCATCGACATCGAAGGCAATACTGCCATTGTCAAAGGTGTGGAGAAATTCGTCGGCGCGCCGGTGATGGCGACCGACCTGCGTGCATCGGCTTCGCTGGTGATCGCCGGTCTGGCGGCGCAAGGCGAAACTCTGATCGAGCGCATCTATCATCTCGATCGTGGTTACGACCGTATGGAAAACAAACTGTCGTCGATCGGTGCCCGGATCGAACGCGTCAAATGATTTGCCAGAGCGGAAAATGACTCAGAACCCGTCCCGACAACAGCATCGACAGCTCACCCTGGCATTGTCCAAAGGGCGTATCTTCGAAGAAACGCTGCCGCTGCTCAAAGCCGCCGGCATCGAGGTCGCCGAAGATCGGGCCGACTCGCGCAAACTGATTCTGCCGACCAGTGATCCTGCCGTGCGCGTGATCATCGTGCGCGCTTCGGACGTACCGACTTACGTGCAATACGGCGCTGCTGATTTCGGCGTGGCCGGCAAGGATGTGCTGCTGGAGCATGGCGGCGAAGGTCTGTACCAGCCGATCGACTTGAACATCGCCAGGTGCCGCTTGTCGGTCGCGGCGCGGGATGGTTTCGACTACGCCAGCGTAGTGCGTCAGGGCGCGCGCCTGCGTGTGGTCACCAAGTACGTCAGGACCGCGCGCGCACACTTCGCCGCCAAGGGCGTCCATGTCGATCTGATCAGACTGTACGGCTCGATGGAACTCGGTCCGCTGGTCGGCCTGTCCGATGCCATCGTCGACCTCGTCAGCACCGGCGGCACACTGCGCGCCAACAGGCTGGTCGAGGTCGAACATATCATGGAAATTTCCTCGCGTCTGGTGGTCAACCAGGCAGCGCTGAAACTCAAGCGCGAGCGCCTGCAAGCAATTCTGGAAGCATTTGAAAAAGCCTCGCGGGCTAGTTCATAACACGCTCTAATCGCATCTGAACCGGACACCGACCTCAGCAAAGGCACACCATGGGTATCGCTATCAGAAAACTCGACTCTACCGAAGCCGGCTTCAGGGAGAAGCTGTCCGCCGTGCTGGCGTTCGAAGCCGGTGAAGACGCTGCCATCGATCGTGCCGCTGCTGCCATTTTGGCGGACGTCAAAGCGCGCGGCGATGCCGCCGTGCTGGCGTACACCAACCGTTTCGACCGTCTGGGCGCGGCGAGCGTCGCGGCCCTGGAAATCGGTCAGGACGAACTGAAGAAGGCATTGGCCGGTTTGCCTGCTGCGCGTCGCGATGCCTTGCAGACTGCCGCCGGGCGTGTGCGCGTCTACCATGAACGCCAGAAACAGGAATGCGGTTCCGGCGGTTTCCTTTATACCGAAGCCGATGGCACCATGCTTGGTCAAAAAGTCACGCCGCTGGACCGTGTCGGCATTTATGTGCCGGGCGGCAAAGCCGCTTATCCTTCATCCGTGCTGATGAATGCGATTCCGGCCAGGGTCGCCGGTGTCCAGGAAGTCATCATGGTCGTGCCGACGCCGGACGGCGTGAAGAATGAACTGGTGTTGGCCGCTGCTGCGATTGCCGGCGTCGATCGCGTGTTCACCATTGGTGGCGCGCAAGCCGTCGGGGCGCTGGCCTATGGCTCGGACACGATTGCGCAGGTCGACAAGATCGTCGGCCCCGGCAACGCTTATGTTGCTGCCGCCAAACGCCGGGTGTTCGGCACGGTTGGCATCGACATGATCGCCGGGCCGTCCGAAATTTTGGTGATTTGTGATGGCAGCACTGATCCAGACTGGATCGCCATGGATCTGTTCTCGCAGGCAGAACATGACGAACTGGCGCAATCCATCCTGCTGTGCCCGGATGCCGCTTACGTGGCAAAAGTCGAAGCCAGCATCGACAGGCTAATCGATACCTTGCCGCGCAAGGAGGTGATTCGCACCTCGCTGACTGGCCGCGGCGCGCTGATCAAAGTGCGTGACATGGAGGAAGCCTGCGAGATCGCCAACATGATTGCTGCCGAACATCTGGAAATTTCCGCCGAGCAGCCTCAGCAATGGGCCGATAAAATCCGTCACGCCGGCGCGCTGTTCCTTGGCCGGTTTTCGTCGGAATCGCTGGGGGATTATTGCGCCGGTCCGAATCACGTATTGCCGACCTCGCGCACGGCGCGTTTTTCGTCGCCGCTGGGTGTCTATGATTTCCAGAAGCGTTCCAGCATCATTCAGGCTAGCGCGGCAGGTGCGCGGACGCTGGGCAAGGTTGCTGCTGAACTGGCTTACGGCGAAGGCTTGCAGGCGCACGCGCGTTCTGCGGAGTACCGCATCAAATGACCATGATGCGCTGGCGCGACCACGTTTTTTGCGAAGATGCGCTGGAAGGGCTGACGCGCATTCCCGATGGGCAGATCGATTTGCTGATCACCGATCCGCCATATGGTCTTGGCAAGGATTATGGCAATGATTCGGACAAGCGCGGCACCATCGATTATCTGTGCTGGACCGAGCAGTGGGTGACGGCGGCGATTCCCAAGCTCAAGCCGAATGGCAGTCTTTACATCTTTTTGACCTGGCGTCATGCGCCGGAAATTTTCGTCATGCTCAAGCAGCGCATGACCATGCTCAACGAAATCATTTGGGACCGCCGCGTACCTTCGATGGGCGGTGGCACACGCAAGTATTCATCGGTGCATGACACCATTGGTTTCTTCGCGTGCGCCCGGGATTATTATTTTGATCTCGATGCCATTCGCGTTCCTTATGATGCCCGGACCAAGAAGGCGCGCTCGCGCCCGATCTTCGTCGGCGCCAAGTGGCTGGAGATAGGCTACAACCCGAAAGACGTCTGGAGTGTGTCGCGTCTGCATCGGGAGCATAAAGAACGCGTCGACCATCCGACGCAAAAACCGCTGGAGATCGTCGAGCGTATGATCAAGGCATCGTGTCCGCCCGGCGGCGTGGTGCTCGATCCTTTCATGGGTAGCGGCACCACAGCGGTGGCGGCGAAGCGTTGCGGCCGCCGGTACGTCGGCTTTGAACTGAACCCGGCCTATTGTGCGCTGATCGGGCAGCGCATGGCCGAACTGGATGCCACTGCTGCATCGTCGGTATCAATGACAGAGCTTGTACAAACCGCACCCTGACGGATGGATTTCTGGATGAAACGGCTGGTGATGATACAGGCGTTTTTGTTTTTATTGGCGGAGTGGACGGGGCTCGAACCCGCGACCCCCGGCGTGACAGGCCGGTATTCTAACCAACTGAACTACCACTCCAGATTGTGTTTCAGGTCTTGCTGAAGGTCAAAAATTATAGCGTAGCTTTTCCTGAATTTCCAGTATTTTCTATATGCGTCGAGACGCATGTCATGCACCCTCGATGCTCAGCTCACGAATGATGCGGATGGTGTCGGTATCCGCTTTTTCATAGGCCGAACGGCGCAACTGATCATAGACGGCTTGCTTGCCGTCGATGTCATCCGATGCGCCATCGTCGTATTCGAAGCGCACGAAGAGCATGTTTTCTTCCGGTTCCTCGATACGCATGCACATGCTGGAAGCCGGGATGTCTCCCTGCGCCGGCACTTGATAATGCACGTGCTGTTGCAGCGCATAGGTGACGATGTCGTGGATGCGTAATTCGCCGTAGCGCAGCATACGCTCGACCGAAACTGCGGTTCTGCCGGACAGTCGGCATTCGTCTAGATGCGGCATGAACAACTGCGGGGCTTCGGCGCGTATGACGAGACCCCGCCACAGTTGTTCACGGGTCAGATTGCCGATCAGCGGATCGAGAGGATCGTTGATTTGAATCAGGTGGTTGAATTTCATGCCTGGGCCTCGTTGCCGCCATTGTCCCACAGAAGACCTGTCCGGCCTGCTACAATGGCGCACCATTTTGCACGCGAATCTTGCATGTCTGCTGTTCCCGCTTTTGGTCTGAATGCCCCGCAACGCGAAGCCGTTCTGTACATGAATGGCCCTTGCCTGGTGCTGGCCGGCGCCGGCTCCGGCAAGACGCGCGTGATTACGCAAAAGATCGCGTATCTGATCGAAAACTGTGGCTACGAAGCGCGCCACATCGCGGCGCTGACCTTCACCAACAAGGCTGCGCTGGAAATGCGGGAGCGCATCGCCAGGCTGCTCAGGGAGCCCGGGCAGGCTAGGCATCTGACGGTATCGACCTTCCATTCACTGGGCGTCGGAATTCTGCGCCGGGAAGCCAGGTGCCTGGGCCTGAAAGATCGCTTCTCCATCATGGACAGCGACGATTGTTTTGCATTGGTGCAGGATCTGGCGGTGACGACCGACAAACAAGTGATTCGCCGCATTCAGCATGCCATATCGTTATGGAAAAACAGCTTGGTCGATCCCGATGCCGCGCTCGAGCATGCCATCGACGAAGAACAGGCGCAAGCCGCGCGCATCTATCGCAGCTACGTCGCCACGCTGGCGGCTTATCAGGCGGTCGATTTCGACGATCTGATCCGTTTGCCGGTGGAACTGTTTCGCCGTAATGAAGAAGCACGTGATAGTTGGCAGCGCCGCCTGCGCTATTTGCTGGTCGATGAATATCAGGACACCAACACCTGCCAGTACGAATTGGTCAAACTGCTGGTCACTGGCATCGGCAAGAAATCGATGTTTACTGCCGTGGGTGATGATGATCAGGCGATTTATGCCTGGCGCGGCGCCACCATCGACAACCTGAAAACGCTGCAAATCGATTTTCCCGATCTGCATCTGATCAAGCTGGAACAGAATTACCGCTCCAGCACACGTATCCTGCAAGCCGCCAACTCGGTGATCGCTAACAATCCCAAACTGTTCGAGAAAACGCTGTGGTCGGAACACGGCCTGGGCGATCCGGTCAAGGTCATGTCTATGGACGACGACGAAGCTGAAGCCGATCAGGTCGCCATCATGCTGTCGGCGCATCGCTTCGAACGGCGCGCCAGGTTCTCCGATTACGCGATTCTGTACCGCAGTAACCATCAGGCGCGCATTGTCGAAAAGGCCTTGCGGCGCGAACATATTCCTTATGTGATATCGGGCGGTCAGAGTTATTTCGACCGCGCCGAAATCAAGGACATCATCAGCTACCTGCGTCTGATCGCCAATCAGGACGACGATCCGGCGTTCATCCGCGCCGTGACCACACCGCGTCGTGGCATTGGCCAGGCCACGTTGGAAGCGCTCGGTACGGTGGCCGGGCAATGGCAGTGTTCGCTGTTTGAGGCCGTCTACAAAGGTGGCCTCGAAGACAGGCTGGCCGACAGGCAATTGCTGCCGCTGCGCCAGTTCTGCGACTTCATCAACCAGATCGAATCGCGCGCCAGCCGCCCCGGTCCATCCGGCAGTGGCGAGAATGCGGCGCAGGTACTCGATGATTTGATGGCGGCCATCGGCTATGAAGCTTATCTCTACGACGCCTTTGACGAGCGCCAGGCGCAAAGCAAATGGCAGAACGTGCTGGAATTCACCACCTGGCTCAAGGAGCGCGGCTGCGGTGGCAGGGACGGCAAAGGAGAAGCAAAGAATCTGCTGGAACTGACGCAGATGGTGGCGCTGATGTCCATGCTGGAAGGCAAGGATGAAGAACCGGACGCGGTGCGTATGTCGACGCTGCACGCCTCCAAGGGGCTGGAATATCCGCATGTATTCCTGATTGGTGTGGAAGAAGGCATTCTGCCGCACAAAGGCGATCCAGATGCGCCGGCCAACAGCATCGCCGCGCGCATCGAAGAAGAGCGTCGCCTGATGTATGTCGGCATCACGCGCGCCCAGCGCAGCCTGCACATTACCTGGTGCAAGCGACGCAAGCGCGCGCGCGAATATACGGCCTGCGATCCGTCACGCTTCATCAAGGAAATGAAGCTGGACATCGGCGACGCCGTGCCTGGGGAGGAAGAACGGATTACGCCGCAGAATCGTCTGGCCAACCTGAAAGCCTTGTTGCAGAAACCGCGTCCCGCGCTGAGCGGCGACTGAAAGCAGGTGTATGAAGGTTCAGCGAATGCCGGTAGGCCGGATCAAGCCGAATTGATGAGCCACCAGAAACAAGATGAATAACAGCACGGAAAAACCGATGCGCAATGTCAATGCATGCACCGTGCGCTGGCTCTTGCCCTTGTCGTGCATCAGGAACAGGAGCGCGCCGGCAAGGCTGCCGAGAATCAAGAGAAAGGAGATGGCGATGATGATTTTCATGGTGGGGTCGGAAGTGTCTGCATCGGCGGTTTGCGTGACGGCATATTGCGTAGAGACTGTTGCCATATCGCACGAGGTGACATTGTAATGCCGGTCAGATGCCGCGTGAGATGGGTGCCGCTGGCAGCGACGCTGATCGTTGTGCTGATCGGCGTGTCGCTGGGGCAGTGGCAGAGCAGGCGTGGCGACGAGAAGCAGGCGATCCAGTCCAGAATGAGCGAGCGCCGGGGCGCGCCTGTCATCGATCTGGCCGGCGCCGCGGTGCAGCTCGACATCGAGCAGAGCGAATATCGGCATGTGCGTGTCAAGGGCGAATTCGTTTCTTCCTGGACCAGCTATCTTGATAACCGGCCTTATCTCGGCGTGTCCGGGTTCTATGTCCTGACCCCATTTAAAATAGCGGGTCTGGATGAGACCGTGCTGGTCAAGCGCGGCTGGACGCCGCGTGACATCGATGACCGCACCAGGATTTCCGTTGTGCCGCCCCCCGTCGGCGAGGTCGAGATCGAAGGCGTGCTGCGCCGCGATGCCGGCCATGTGCTGCAATTGGGCATGGCGCCGGCGCCGCGTGCCGGCGCCATCATGCAGAATCTCGACATTCCGGCGTATGCTGCGGCGAGCGGTCTCAAGCTCGCGCCCTTCCTGATCGAGCAGGGTGGCGCGATGCAGGATGGACTGGTGCGCGACTGGCCGGCGCCGTCGCTGGGCATCGAACGTCATCACGGTTATGCCGTGCAATGGTATGCATTGGCCATGATGGCAATCATTTTCTTTGTGGTGACAGGAGCGCGCAGTGGAAAAAAGTAAAGCATTCGCTTCCGATGAGCAGCGCAAGAGCGGCCGCTGGAAGCTGTTTTTGATCATCGGCGTGTGCGCTGCGCCGATGATGGCATCTTACTTTACCTACTATGTCATCAAACCGGCAGGCCACGTCAACTACGGCGCATTGCTCGATCCGCGCCAGCACCCGATCCCGCGGTTTGGCAGCGCCGCGCTCGACGGCAAGCCGGCCGCTCTGGAAGATTACAAGGGCAAATGGCTCATGCTGCAAGTGGCTGGCGGTGACTGCAATGAAGTTTGCAGGACGCATCTGTTCGCGATGCGCCAGTTGCGTCTGATGCAGGGTAAGGAAATGGAGCGTATCGAGCGCGTTTGGCTAATTACCGATGCCAGGTCGCCCGATACCATGCTCATGCGCGAATATGACGGCACCGGTATGCTGCGTGTCGATGCAAGTCTGTTGAAGGTATGGCTGCCGACAGATCAGGGCACGATGATGGAGGATCACATCTATCTCATCGATCCGCTGGGCAATCTGATGATGCGCTTTCCCAGGAATGCCGACCCCAACAGGATGAAAAAAGATATCAGCAGATTGCTGCGCGCATCGGCCATAGGATAAAACCTCATGCTGATTCAACTTGCCATCACGGGATTGCTGGTCGCGTTACTTCCGCTGACCTTGACCTGGGTTTCCGGCGACACCGACAAATACCGCAGGCTGGTCTGGGTGACGCTGTTTCTGACTTTTGATCTAATCATGTTCGGTGCCTTTACACGCCTGACGGATTCCGGTCTGGGTTGTCCTGACTGGCCGGGTTGCTATGGTCACGCCAATCCACTGCTGGCGCATGAGCGTATCAGCGCCGCGCAAGAGGCGATGCCCACCGGCCCGGTGACGGTTGCCAAAGCGTGGATCGAGATGATACATCGTTATCTGGCGATGGCGGTTGGTGTGCTGATCATTGCGCTGATGATGATTGCGTGGTGGCGCTGGATCAAGTCGCGCTATAGGGAGACCAGGTTCCGGCCAGGCTTTCCGACATTGCTGTTTTTCTTTGTTTGCCTGCAGGGCGCTTTCGGTGCCTGGACGGTGACCATGAAGCTGCAACCGGTGATCGTCACGCTCCATTTGCTGCTCGGACTGACCCTGCTG
>JBAPMF010000072.1:0-3453 GCA_049278475.1 Herbaspirillum sp.
GCGCTATGCCGGTGAACCGCGATCGGATGCCGCCAACAGCGCTCGGCTGATCGCCGATCTGGCCGCGCACGCCGATAAATCCGCTTATTACTATTGCGTGCTGGTGTATGTGCGGCATGCGCAAGACCCGCAGCCGGTGATCGCCGACGGCGTCTGGCATGGTGAAATTATCGCTGACGCGCGCGGTGAGGGCGGTTTTGGCTACGATCCTTTTTTCCTGTTGCCGGCCTTGGGCAAAACCGCCGCCGAACTGAGCGCTGCGGAAAAAAACGCCTGCTCGCATCGTAGCCAGGCCCTGCGCGCATTGCTAGAAAAGCTGCCACGATGATCCCGATTGAGCTTGTCAGCAGCGTCCCGTCTGCCACGCTCGAGCATGGCAGCCTGCAACTGACGGCCTTGCCACCGTTGTCGCTGTACGTGCATTTTCCCTGGTGCGTAAAAAAATGTCCGTATTGTGATTTCAATTCGCATGAAATCAAGGGCAGCTTTCCCGAAGACGCCTATCTCGATGCTTTGCGCGCCGATCTGGAGTCGGCACTGCCGCTGATCTGGGGACGCAGGATCCATTCCATCTTCATTGGCGGCGGCACGCCGAGTTTGCTGTCGGCGGCGGGACTCGACCGCCTGCTGTCCGACATTCGCGCCCTGCTGCCCATGGATGCCGACATTGAAATCACCATGGAGGCCAATCCGGGCGCTTTTGAAGCAGAGCAATTCGCATCCTGCCGCGCCAGCGGTATCAACCGCCTGTCGCTAGGCATACAAAGCTTCAATTCCACACACCTGGCGGCGCTCGGCCGCATCCATGATGCCAGACAGGCGCACAGGGCAGTCGACATCGCGCATGCCAATTTTGACAATTTCAACCTTGACCTGATGTACGCCCTGCCATCGCAGAGCGTGGCGGAAGCGCGGCGCGACATTGCCACCGCGATTGCCTGTGCGCCGCCGCATCTGTCGCTGTATCACTTGACGCTGGAGCCGAACACGCTGTTCGCCAAATACCCGCCGCCGGTGCCGGGTGAAGATGCCAGCGCCGACATGCAGGACATGATCGCTGAACTGACGGCAGCAGCCGGTTACCAGCATTATGAAGTGTCGGCCTATGCCAAGCCGAAGCATCGGGCGCGCCATAATCTGAATTACTGGCAGTTCGGCGATTACCTCGGCATTGGCGCTGGGGCGCATTCCAAATTATCATTTCCGCGCCGCATCGTGCGGCAGATGCGCTACAAACATCCGCAGACTTACCTGGACAGAATGCGAGCCGGCCATGCCCTTCAGGAAGAGGCTGAAATCGGCCGCGATGCGCTCGGGTTCGAGTTCATGCTCAATGCCCTGCGTTTGCAGGACGGTTTTCCAGCCCATCTATTTACCGAACGCACCGGCCTGAGCATCAACAATATCGAAGCCGCGCTCGATGAGGCCGAGAAAAAGGGGCTGTTATTTCGCGACCATCTGACGATTCGTCCGACCGGATTGGGGCGCCGTTTTTTAAACGATCTGCAAGCGATGTTTTTGGTTGCATGATTTTGTCGCAACGCAGCCAGCGGCGTTGTGTCAGCGGCGCTTAGTTGTTACTGAGTACGCCCGACAGCAGTCTGGCGGTGATGTCGACGATCGGGATGACACGTTCGTAGGCCATGCGCGTCGGGCCGATCACTCCCAGCGTGCCGACGATTCTGCCGTTGACTGCATACGGCGCGGTGACCATGCTCATGTCGTCCATCGGCATCAGTTCCGATTCGCCGCCGATGAAAATCTGCACGCCGCTGGCTTTGCTGGAGATGTCCAGCAATTGCATCAGACTGGTTTTTTGTTCGAACATGTCGAACAGCTTGCGTAGTGAAGTCATGTTCGACGACAGGTCGGCGATGCTGAGCAGATTGCGTTCGCCCGAGATCACGACATCGTCGGTCATGGCGTCGCTGCCGGCTTCGAGCGCAGCCTGCATCAGGCTGGTCATGTCATCGCGTAACTGGCGCAGTTCGTTTTGCAGGCGCAGACGCACCTCGTCGAAGCCGAGTCCGCCGTAATGCTGGTTGATGTAACTGGCGGCCTGCGCTAGTTGCGATGGCGTGTAGTCGATATCGGTTTGCAGCAGGCGGTTCTGCACGTCACCGCCGGGGCCGACGATGACCAGCAGAATCCGTTTTTCGGACAGGCGCAGAAATTCGATCTGCTGGAAGACCGATTCGCGCCGGGGCGTCATGACCACGCTGGCGAATTGTGACAGCGAGGACAGTACCTGCGCGGCGTTGGCAATGATTTTGTGCGGCGAGTTGAGCGTCGGGTGCGATTGCAGCCTGTTTTCTAGCGCCGTTTCGTCGATCGACTCGACGGTCAGCAGCGTATCGACGAAAACGCGATAACCGCGCGGCGTCGGAATCCGTCCGGCGGAAGTGTGCGGACTCGCAACTAAGCCCATGTCTTCGAGATCGGACATGATGTTACGGATGGTGGCCGGTGACAGTTCCAGCCCCGAAATCCTGGAAAGCGCGCGCGAGCCGACCGGCTGACCGTCAGCGATATATCGTTCGATCAGGGTTTTGAGCAGGGTTTGAGCGCGATTGTCTAGTTGCATGCCCTCATTCTAACGATCACACGAAAAGCCCGCCAGCATCTTCTCGATGTTTTAGAGCCGCTAACACAACGCTGATTGACCTGCCCCTTCTTCCGTACCAATGCAGACGGGTGCGACGGGCAGGCTGCTGCGGTATCGCTACGATGCGGCGAGGTCAATGGGAGCCTCACCCCGCTAATGCAGCATGGAGGCTATCAGCGCCATGGTGCGTGCAGTGGCGCCCTGGTGCTGCTGCGCGAAAGCGGCGGCATGGCGTGACATGGCGGCGCGGCGGTCGTGATCGTGAAATAGCGACTGCGCCTGATGCAGCATCTGCGCGGCATCCGTGACGCGCAGCGCGGCCTGTGCCGCAACCGCGGCATGACTGATTACCTGAAAATTGAAGGTGTGCGGTCCTGTCAGCACCGGTTTGCCAAGCAGGCATGCTTCGATCGGATTCTGTCCTCCCAGCGGTAACAGACTGCCGCCTATGAACGCGACATCGCACATTGCATAGTAGGCGAACATTTCCCCCATCGAATCGCCTAACACGATGTCTGTTGCCGCTGCGATGCCGGCCTGCATGCCATGCGAACGTCGCTGCATGGTAAACCCGCGTGCATCGATCATGGCCGCCACTGCATCGAAACGCTGCGGATGGCGCGGCACGACGATGGTCAGAAAATCTCTGCACCCGATCCGGCTCAGGGCATGCAGAATCAGTTCTTCCTCACCTTCGCGCGTGCTGGCGCACAGCAGCACCGGACGCGCTCCGGACTGCATGCGCCATTGTCTTCCCAGTGCCATCATGCCGGCAGGCGCTGCGACGTCGAACTTGATATTGCCGGTCACATGCACCTGGCGCGCGCCGGCCAGACGCAGTCTTTTGG
>JBAPMF010000073.1:0-2094 GCA_049278475.1 Herbaspirillum sp.
GTCAACAAAGCGGCGAGGTCGCCGGCGCGTTCCAGCACCGGGCCGGAAGTCTGGCGCAGGTTGACGCCCATTTCGCGCGCGATGATGTGCGCCATGGTGGTCTTGCCCAGACCCGGCGGCCCGAACAGCAGCGTGTGATCGAGCGCTTCGCCGCGCTGGCGCGCCGCCGAGATGAAAATTTCCAGCTGTCCGCGGGCTTTTTCCTGACCGACGTATTCATCCAGCTGCTTCGGCCGCAGCGCGCGTTCGAGCGCTTCTTCGCCGGCTGAAGCCGGCGTGGCGGCGATGATGCGCTGTTCGGAAAAATCGTCGGTCCGGATGCTCATGGTTTACGCTTTGGACAGGGCTTTGAGCGCGAGCCTGATACCTTCCGGCACCGCTGTACCGGCCGGCACCTGCTGCAATGCCAGCGTCGCTTCCTTGTCGGAATAACCGAGCGCGAGCAAGGCGTTACGCATATCCGCAGTCGCGTCGTGACGCGCTGCGCCGCCGACGGCGCCAGAATCAGCGCCGAACCTGCCCTTGAGCTCCAGCAGCAGACGCTCGGCGGTTTTTTTGCCAATACCCGGCACTCTGGTGAGCCGACCGGCTTCCTGCAACGTCACCGCCTGGGCCAGATCGCTGACCGACATGCCCGATAGCACCGACAGCGCGGTACGCGCGCCGACGCCGGCAATCCTGATCAGTTCCCTGAAGGCATGACGCTCTTCGGCGCTGCCGAAACCGAACAGCGCGTGCGCATCTTCGCGAACCGCCAGGTAAGTCAGCAGCACGACCTTCTCGCCCAGTCCCGGCAGATGGTAAAAAGTGCTCATCGGCACGCTGACTTCGTAACCGACGCCGTTGCAATCGACTAGCAAGTGCGGAGGATTTTTTTCGAGCAGGATTCCGAAAAGGCGACCGATCATGATGGCCAGGCAGAAAGAAAATGGGGAATGATACTCTCATTTGATATTTGCAACATAGTTGCATAAAATACCAGGCTCACATCCAACTCTCTGCATCCGGCTACGATAGACACGGCCAGCAGTCACCTCAGGGGAAATCAGTCAATGAAGTCGAAGTCTCCGCGCGCCCGCATCCTGCTAACCTGAAATTCTGAAGCATGCGATGCCCGATCGAAAAACCTTCCCGCAGGCGTGACCTGTGCCTGGCGCTGGCGGCATTCAGCGCCGGTTTGCCGCTGTTGCCCTGGCGGGCGGTGCAGGCTCATGGCGATGACAGCACACATGCGCATGAGGTCGCAGTGGTTTCGCCCGATGTGTTGACCGTCGTCGGGCCATGGGAGATGACCGGCCTCGACCCTTCGCTCGCGGGCTACCTGTTCACGCGTATGGAAGTCGCCGAGACCTTGCTGGAGGTCGATGACAAAGGGCAGTTGCAGCCTGGACTGGCCTCATCCTGGCAGGTTTCTGCGGATGGCTCGGAATGGCGTTTCACGCTGCACGCCGGGCGGCGCTATCACGATGACACACCGGTGACGGTGAGTACCGTGCTGGCTTGCCTCAGACGCGCCCATTCCCGTCCTGGCGTACTGCGGCTGGCCGCGATCAAGTCACTCGCGGCAGACGGCGGTGACATCGTGGTCAGCCTGAACCATCCCTTCGGCCCCCTGTCCTATCTCTTCACGCATTATTCCGCGCAGATCCTGGCGCCGTCCTCGTTCGCGGCGGACGGCAGCGTCGTCCGCATCATCGGTAGCGGCCCGTTCCGCATCAGCTCGCTGTCACTGCCGCAGCAATTCAATGTGGAGCGCTGCGCCGGTTACAGAGAGGGTGTGAAAGGCAGAAGCGTCCAGCGCGCCCGCTACATCAGCGTCGCCCGTTCGGAGACGCGCATGCTGTTGGTCCAGAGCGGGCAGGCCGACCTGGCTTTCTCGTTCGACCCGCCCAGTATCCGCGTTCTGCAGCACAGCCCGAAGGCGACGCTGGTCTCGGTCATGCTGCCGCGCACGACCTTCATCAAGCTCAATACCGGCCATCCCTTTCTGTCGGACGTGCGGGTAAGGCGCGCGATCGCCCTGTGCGTGGAGCGCCAGGGCATCGCCAGAGCGCTGCTGCGCGATCCTGAGCTGGGCGCCACCCAGCTGTTTCC
>JBAPMF010000074.1:0-4789 GCA_049278475.1 Herbaspirillum sp.
GCCGCACACCAGCACGCGCTTGCCGGCAAGTCGACAACCCTTGCGTTCGACGCCACGCACAAAACCGGCGCCATCGAACTGATCGCCCAGCAAGCTGCCGTCCGGGCGCAACAGGATCGCATTGCAGGCGCCTGCGATCCGGCCTGCCGGACTGACTTCATCGACCAGTTCCACTGTTGTGACCTTGTGCGGCATGGTGATCAATGCGCCGTGTATATTGCTCATCCTGAACAAAGGCGCCAGCGTGGTTGGGTAATCCTCAGGCAGAACCCCCATCGGCACAACCACTGCATTGATACCCTGTTGCTCAAACCAGGGGTTGTAAATCATCGGCGCCTTGAAACTCTCGGTCGGAAAACCGAGGTGGGCGATCAGTCTGGTTTTACCATCGATCACGCTTGCGTCCCCATCTTCATTCTGGAGGCCACCACGACCGATACCAGACAGCCACCGGCAAGATAAGCCGCCACTGCATGCCAGGAGCCATCGATACCGAGCAGGGCCGTGGCGATGAATGGCGTGAACCCGCCGCATACCACACTGGCAAACTGATAACCGACACCGGCGCCGCTATAACGATATGCAGCGCCGAAAAATTCCGTGAATAAAGGTTGTTGCACACTGACGACCATATCATGTGCAATATTGGCCAGTAACACCGAGAAGATGACGATCCAGAACACCGAACGCGCTTCCATCGCCATGAAAAACGGTATGGCAGACAACAAGCCGATGACTGCGCCAGTGACATAAATACGCTTTTGACCAATACGGTCAGCCAATATGGCAAAGACAGGAATCGTCAAGCAACTGATCGCCCCCACCAGCAAACCGATATTGAGAAACAGATCACGCGACATGCCCAGATTGGCTGTCGAATACGACAAGGCAAACGCAGTGACGATATACATCGTAAACATTTCCGCCATGCGCAGCGCAATGATCAGTAAAAAGCTCCTGGGGTGCTTTTTCAATGCGGTAAGAACGGGAAGCTTGATCCTGCGCTCACCCTTGACGGCGACTTTTTCGACAAACTCCTGCGACTCTTCCATCGTCGTGCGTATCCACAAGGCGGCCAGCACCAGAACGATACTGACCAGAAACGGCACGCGCCAGCCCCAGGACAGGAAAGCCTGGTTATCCATGACATGCGTCAGCAGCGACACCATCCCGGTTGCCAGCACCAAACCCACGCCATAACCGACCTGCACGCCACTGCTGTAAAACGCTTTTTTCCCTGCCGGCGCGCTCTCCACGGACATCAAGGTCGCGCCACCCCATTCGCCGCCCACGGCAAAACCCTGCAAGGCGCGCAATGTCACCAGCGCCAGCGACGCATACCAGCCTATGCTGTCGTAAGTAGGCAGCAAACCGATCAGCGCCGTGGAGACGCCCATCATGATCACCGTAATCACCAGCATGCGTTTGCGGCCCAGCCGATCGCCGAAATGTCCAAAAACAATGCCGCCCAAAGGACGAAACAAAAAGCCCACGCCAAACGTACCGAACGCCGCCAGTGTGCCAAGAGCAGGATCGGTGCCCGGAAAAAACTGGGTATTGAACACCAGCGCAGCGGTGATGCCGTACAGCAGAAAGTCATACCAGTCGACTACAGCGCCGACGAAACTGCCCAGCGCCGCCTTGCGCGCCCGATCGTTTACAGCGCTATCTTGCGCCGGGCGGTGTTGTGTCTCCATGCTGCGGGGGTCTCCAGTTTTTATCAATGACGCGGGGAATACTTGTATCCGCGCAGATTATACTGACGTTCCTCCCTTACGTTGCGACGTGACGCATCAGATGAACACCGTATAATTCAAAGCAAAAAATAATCTCGACAATCTCAATCCTGGAAATTCCCTCAAGGAGGGGGCAAATGAATCCATTGCTGTCAAAATTGAGCTGGTTGGCGCTGGCCCTGCTCGGCGCCTGTTCACTGGCTTACCTCGCCTTGCAGCGTGGTGAATCAGTGAATGCGGTCTGGATCGTCATCGCATCAGTCTGCGTCTATCTGATCGCTTACCGTTTTTACAGTCTTTATATTGCCAATGAAATCCTGAGTCTGGATGCCTCGCGCATGACACCGGCCTACAAGTTCAACGACGGCCTCGACTATGTTCCTACCAATAAATATGTCCTGTTCGGCCACCACTTCGCAGCGATTGCCGGCGCCGGTCCGCTGGTCGGTCCCATACTGGCAGCGCAAATGGGCTATTTGCCGGGCATGCTGTGGATTCTGGCCGGCGTGGTGTTTGCCGGTGCGGTGCAGGACTTCATCGTGCTGTTCATCTCGACACGCCGCGACGGCCGTTCGCTGGGCGATCTGATCAAGTCCGAGCTTGGCGACACGCCGGGTGTAATCGCCCTGCTCGGCACCTTCATGATCATGGTCATTCTCCTTGCTGTGCTAGCGCTGATCGTCGTCAAGGCGCTGGCCGAGTCGCCATGGGGTACGTTCACTGTGGCATCGACGATTCCTATCGCGGTGTTCATGGGCATCTATACGCGCTACCTGCGTCCGGGCCGCATCGGTGAAGTATCGTGGATTGGTTTCGTGCTGCTGATGCTGAGCATCGTCGGCGGCCAGTATGTGCAGGAGCATCCTGTGCTGGGGCGGATGTTCACCTTCACCAGCACGGAACTGACCTGGATGCTGATCGGTTACGGCTTCGTCGCCTCCGTGCTGCCGGTGTGGCTGCTGCTGGCGCCGCGCGACTATCTCTCCACCTTCCTCAAGATTGGCACGATCCTGGGGCTGGCCATCGGTATCGTGTTCCTCGCGCCGCATCTGAAGATGCACGCTGTCACCCGATTCATCGATGGCAGCGGTCCGGTCTGGTCGGGTTCACTGTTCCCGTTCCTGTTCATCACCATTGCCTGCGGCGCGGTGTCGGGTTTCCACGCGCTGATTTCCTCGGGCACCACACCCAAACTGCTGGAAAATGAATGGCATGCGCGCTTCATCGGTTACGGCGCGATGCTGATGGAATCCTTCGTCGCCATCATGGCGCTGATCGCCGCCTCGTGCATCGAGCCGGGCATCTACTTCGCGATGAACAGTCCGGCAGCACTGATCGGCACCACACCGGAACAAGTGGCGGCAGCCATCTCGCAATGGGGCTTTCACCTCACACCTGACATGCTCACGCACACCGCGCAGGCGGTCGGCGAGCACACCATCATCTCACGCGCCGGCGGCGCGCCGACTTTGGCGGTGGGCATGGCGCACATTCTGTCGGGCGTGACCGGGGAAGTGATGATGGCGTTCTGGTACCACTTCGCGATCCTGTTTGAAGCCTTGTTCATCCTGACTGCCGTCGATGCGGGCACACGCGCCGGCCGTTTCATGCTGCAGGATCTGCTGGGGAGCTTCATACCGGCCATGAAACGTACTGAATCGTGGCTTGCCAGCCTGATTGCGACCGGTCTGTGTGTCGCCGGCTGGGGTTACTTTCTGTATCAGGGGGTGGTTGATCCGCTGGGCGGTATCAATACCTTGTGGCCGCTGTTCGGCATCTCCAACCAGATGCTGGCTGCCATTGCATTGATTCTGGCGACCTGCGTGCTGTTTCGCATGAAACGTGATCGCTTTGCCTGGGTGACGATCATCCCGACTGTCTGGTTATTGTTCTGCACACTGACGGCCGGCTGGCAGAAAGTGTTCGACGACAATCCGCGCATCGGCTTCCTGACACATGCGTACAAGTATCAGGCCGCACTCTCCGAAGGCAAGCTGCTGGAGCCGGCCAGGTCGATCGAACAGATGCGGCAGGTCATTTTCAACGATTACGTAGATGCCGGTCTGACAGTGGTGTTCATGCTGGTGCTGATCAGCATGTTGTTGTTCGGGATCCGCACCATACTGCAGGCGCGGGCGTCCCAGAGTCCCAGCGTCAAAGAGTCTGCTTACGAAAACATGCCGGCCAGCACATTGGCCAGATGACAAGACACCATCACGAGAACGGGAAAACATGCAATGGACAAGCCACGTATTTTGCAGGAATGCATGAAATTGACGCACTATGCCGGCCAAACCCTGCGTTTGATGGTGGGTTTGCCTGAATACGATGCTTACGTCGCGCACATGCGGACGACCCACCCTGAGGCCGAAGTCATGAGTTATGAAGCCTTCTTCCGTGAGCGCCAAGAAGCGCGTTATAGTGGCAAGGGACGGGTGGGACGGTGCTGCTGAGCGGCTTGTTCCTCTCTGGAAACCGGTTTACCTCTGATTGCTGTCCGTGCGCTTTTACGGGGGCCGGTCGCCACATGTTTCATCGATAGAGCCGCGCAGATAGTGTAAAGTATGAAGAATGCACAAAATGCCTTACACTGGCAGAAATCGAAAGACGCCAGATAAACCTTCCTTCTGTTGACTTGCAAGCTATCAATTACTCAAATGACAGATGATCAATATTTCTTGGTAGTGGACGATTTTTCCACAATGAGGCGCATCGTTACCGGTTTGCTCAAAGAACTCGAGTTTACCAAGATGGCCGAGGCAGAAGATGGTTCTACTGCGATGAAGATGCTGGAGTCCGGCACGATACCCGTTACGTTTGTCCTGACCGACTGGGACATGCCGGTGATGAATGGCCTGGAGTTGATCAAGAAAATCCGCGCGACGTCATCGCTGGCGCACCTACCGATACTGATGCTTACCGCGGAAGCAAAGCGGGAAAACGTCATCGAGGCAGCGGAGGCCGGCGTCGACGGTTACATCGTCAAACCGTTCAACGCAGCGACGCTAAAGAAAAAAATAGAAAAAATTCTAGCGCGACGGGCAAATGTGGCC
>JBAPMF010000075.1:0-2150 GCA_049278475.1 Herbaspirillum sp.
GCTGACGGTCGTGCTGGCGGGCGCGGGCGCGGCCTTGCAGTCGGTCAGCTGGACCACGCCGGCCGGCAAGCCGATTTCGGTGCGCCTGCTGCAAGGAAACATCCCGCAGGAGATGAAGTTTTCGAATGAGGCGCTGCTGTCATCGCTGATGCTGTACGACGACATGATCCGCAACGCGCCTGCCGACCTGATCGCCACACCAGAAATCGCTGTGCCGCTGCTGCCGCAACAGTTACCGCCGGATTATCTGACGCGCCTGACACACTTCGCGCACAGCACGGGAAGTCATCTGGCGCTGGGGATGCCCTTGTCGGACGCTGCCGGCCAGTACAGCAACAGCGTGATCGGTTTTTCACCCGATCCGGCCAGCGCCAGCAATCCTTATCGCTATGACAAACACCATCTGGTGCCTTTCGGCGAATTCATCCCGCCCGGATTCCGCTGGTTCGTCGACATGATGCGCATCCCGCTGGGTGACATGACGCGCGGCAAGTCCCTGCAGCCGCCCTTCCAGGTCAAGCAACAATGGATCATGCCGAATATCTGCTACGAAGATCTGTTCGGCGAAGAAATCGCCGGACAGATCCGCGCCACCGCCGGACAAGCGCAGGCCAGCATTCTGCTGAACCTGTCCAACATCGCCTGGTTCGGTCATTCCATCGCGCTGCCGCAGCACTTGCAAATCTCGCAGATGCGCGCGCTCGAAACCGGCCGGCCGATGCTGCGTTCGACCAATACCGGTGCCACTGCCGTGATCGGCCCGGACGGCCGGCTGCTGTCCGCATTGCAACCCTACACGCGCAATGTGCTTACGGCATCGATACAGGGCTATCAGGGCCACACTCCCTACATTCTGCTCGGCAATAGCTTGGTGCTGGCGCTGACGCTGGCGGCGCTGGCGGCGGCCTGGCTGCTGTCGCGCCGCCGCGCCAGTTTTACAGGCGAAGTGCATAAATCCCCTGAAAACAGCTAGAATTCAGGGCTTCCGCAATTCCTTGCCCGTCTTCAGCGGCGGCCACAAAAAATGCTTACATTCCAGCAGATCATCCTCAAGCTGCAAGCCTATTGGGATGCGCAAGGCTGCGCGCTGCTCCAGCCTTACGACATGGAAGTCGGCGCCGGCACCTCGCATACCGCAACCTTTCTACGCGCCATCGGTCCGGAACCCTGGCGTGCGGCGTATGTGCAGCCTTCGCGCCGTCCCAGGGATGGCCGCTATGGCGAAAACCCGAACCGCATGCAGCATTACTACCAATATCAGGTGGTATTGAAGCCGGCGCCGGAAAATATCCTCGACCTGTACCTCGGTTCGCTGGAAGCGCTCGGCCTGGATCTGAAGCAGAACGATGTACGCTTCGTCGAAGACGACTGGGAAAACCCCACCCTCGGCGCCTGGGGCCTGGGCTGGGAAGTCTGGCTCAATGGTATGGAAGTGACGCAGTTCACCTACTTCCAGCAGGTCGGTGGCCTCGATTGCAAGCCGGTGCTCGGGGAAATCACCTACGGCATCGAGCGTCTGGCGATGTATCTGCAAGGCGTGGAAAACGTTTACGATCTGGTCTGGACCGAATGGGTCGAGAATGACATGAAGAGAAAACTGACTTACGGCGATGTATTCCATCAAAACGAAGTCGAGCAATCAGCCTTCAACTTCGAATACTCGAATACCGCTTTTCTGTTCTCGCTGTTCGGCAATTACGAATCCGAAGCCCAGCGTCTGCTGGAAGTCCCGCTGACGCTACCGGCTTACGAAATGATTCTGAAAGCGGCGCACACCTTCAACCTGCTGGACGCGCGCGGCGCCATTTCCGTCACCGAACGCGCCGCTTACATCGCTCGCATCCGCAATCTGTCACGCGCCGTGGCGCAGGCATATTTCGGGTCACGCGAGCGCCTCGGCTTCCCGATGCTGGACGCGACGGCCACCTCCCGCCAGGCGGCCTGACAAGCAAGAAAACAGAAAATGACGCAAATACTCCTCGTAGAACTCTTGACCGAAGAATTGCCGCCCAGGGCGCTCGCCAGGCTGGGCGACGCATTTGCCGACGGCATTTTCAGCGGCCTGAAAACACGTGGCTTCCTGGCGGACGATGCTGTCGCCGCGGCTTATGCAACACCGCGCCGCCTGGCGGTTTCCATCAGCCAGGTAC
>JBAPMF010000076.1:0-24190 GCA_049278475.1 Herbaspirillum sp.
GGCCCGAGCAGGCGTCGGCGCGCATCAGCGCGTTGATGGCAGCGTGGCGGGTTTGGGCAATGCGCTGATCGCGGCGCGCATGATGCAGCCAGTGGCGCAGCAGGCGCGAGCCCATCGCCGTGCGGCAATGGTCAAGCAGTGAGAACAGTGTCGGCGTCAGCGCGCCGGCGTCTTGAGCGCGGATGGTTTCCGTCAGCTCCAGATTACGGCGCGTCGCGGCATCGAGGCCGATGAATTCATTTTCTGACTCCACCGTCAGCGTGCGCACATGTTGCAGATCCTTGCCCTGGGTGGAGTGCGCATAGCGCAACAGCGCGCCGCCGGCGCCGATGGCGGCATGCATGCCTTGCGCGCCGAAACCGTCCAGCGTCGCCACTGACAATTGATCCAGCAAAGCTTTCTCGCTGCGGTCGAAATGCCAGTCCGGCACCGTGGTCAGCTTGCCGCCGGGCAGATGCAGATGAAGCGTCTCCCCGGCATCACCGATGAGCGTTTCAGCGGGGGCAATGCGCTCCAGTTCCTGCTTCAGGCGTGTCTCCAGCAGCGTCGGTCCGGTATTGAACTCCATCAGCCTGAGTGTGCCGCTGGCCATCGACAACCATGCCAGGCCGACCGTGACGGATTGGCGCGCTTTGCCACTGACGACATGCACTGCCAGCAACGGGCGCTCGGACTTTTCCGGCAGCAGATCGGAATCGCTCAACGTACCCGGCGTGATCACGCGCACGACCTTACGTTCGACAGGCCCTTTGCTGGTGGCCGGATCGCCTGTCTGTTCGCAGATCGCGACCGATTCGCCGAGTTTGATCAGCTTGACGAGGTATTGGTCCACGGCATGGAAGGGGATTCCCGCCATCTTGATCGGCGCGCCATTGGACGCACCGCGCTGGGTCAGCGTGATACCCATCAGGCGTGCAGCTTTTTCGGCATCGTCGAAGAACAGTTCGTAAAAATCTCCCATGCGGTAAAACACCAGCGTGGCCGGGTATTCCGCCTTGATGCGTAAATATTGCTGCATCATGGGAGTGTGTGAGGAGTGATCTTTATCGTTCATTGAAATCAATGATTTGCTGCTTTATGCATAGGATGGACCCTGAAAGATTATAACGACATTGCCGGTCATCATCGGCTACCGGCGCATTCGTTTGTCTACGCGTATAGTGTGTCATACACTACCATGTCGATTTTTCCGGTACTGACAGATGAAATTTCTTTTATTCGCGGCGCTGTCATGCGTGGTAACCATAGTCGGCGCGCAAGCGCAAAACGATGTGTATGTGTGCCTTGGCGCTGATGGCGCCAGGGAATACAGAAACACTGGTGTGACCAGGGGTTGCCGGAAAATGGCGTTATCGCTGGCCATGCCGCAACAGAAGCCGGCTGGCAAGGAGGCGGCAGCAACAGCGGCAAATCTTCCGCAGGCCCATGACGGCACAGCGCGTGCCGGCGACCGCCGGGCGCTGATCCTGCAGGAGGAACTGAGGGCGGAACGGAAGAAGCTGGCGCAATTGCAGGCAGACTTCAATCATGGCGAACCTGAACGTCGCGGCGATGAACGCAACTACGCCAAATACCAGGAGCGCGTGGCCGGCATGAAGGATGACGTTGCCAGAGCGGAACGCCATGTCGAAGCGCTGGCAAGGGAACTGGACAGGTTCTGACCGATTAGCGTAGTTGCAGACAGCGGCGCCCCGCCATCAAGGCGATGAAGCTGAGCACGGCGCCAAAGATCGCGAAGTAGCTCACCGAGAGTTTATCGCCAGTTGCTTCGATCAGCCAGGTAATGATCAGCCCGGCAAAGCCGCCGAACAGCATCACCGCGATGTTATAGCTCAGCGACATGCCGGTGCCGCGTGTCTGGACCGGGAAAATGTCCGCCAGCAGCGCCGGCACGGCGGCGAAATACATGGTCATGAAGATGCCGATGACGCCTTGCACCAGCAGCAGGCTGACGAAGCTGGGCGCTTCGGTCAGGAATACGAACATCGGATAGGTCAGAAGCAGAAATGCCAGGCTGCTGACGATCAGGAATGGCGTGCGGCCATGTTGGTCGGACAGATGACCTATCAGCGGCGATCCCAGCATCATGATCAGTCCCGACACCAGCGCGCCTGCGTAGGACGACCATGCCGGCATGCCCAATTGTTTGATGGCGTAGGTCGGCAGGTACAGCGACAGATAGACCGAGATGGTCGCCATGACGACGCTGCCGGCGCCGATCAGCAGACGTGTCTTTTGTTTGGTGAGGATATCGTGCAATGGCGTCGCGGTATGGTCGATGGCGGTGAATTCCGGCGATTCGTCGAGATGGCGGCGGATATAAAAGCCAGCGGGACCGATCAGCAGGCCGAACAGGAAAGGCAGGCGCCAGCCCCACGAATAGAGTTGTTCAGGCGTCAGCAGGCTGTTCAGCCCGACGCCGAAAGCTGCCGCTATCACCATGCTCAAGCCCTGGCTGGCAATCTGCCAGCTGGAGAAAAAACCGCTGCGATGCGGCGCATGCTCCACCAGGAACGCCGTCGAGCTGCCGAATTCGCCGCCGGCCGAAAAGCCCTGGATCAGGCGCGCCAGCACGATGCCGGCTGGCGCCCACAAACCGATGCTGGAATAGGTCGGCATGAAGGCGATCAGCGCAGTGCCGATGGTCATCAGGGCGATCGACAGCGACAGGGCCGCCTTGCGGCCGACGCGGTCGGAATAGACGCCGAGAATGACCGCGCCCAGCGGACGCATGAAAAACGACACGCCGAAGGTGGCGAAAGTCACCAGCAGCGAGACGGTATCATTGCCGGTCGGAAAAAACAGTTTGGCGATGATCACGGCAAAAGCGCCGTAAATCAGGATGTCGAACCATTCCAGGGCATTGCCGATCGAGGATGAAATGACGGCACGCCAGGTTTGCGGATGAGGCCTGGCAGCCGCATCATTACCGGTTGTCGTAGAACTCTTGTGATTCACGCATACTCCAGAGAATGGTTGAAATGGCGCTGGTGGCGCGGAAAATGGACCGGGAATACTGGCAGTTCTATGCGATGCTGTCAACCGTGACGGCATTTCTTGCTCCAGGGGAAAACAAGGGTAACTCTGAGCCAGCGATTGGGTACAACCTCCCTGACAACCCTGCTACTCCTTTATTTACACGAGAACCCAAAATGATATCTGCGTTCTTCCACTGCTTCATAGAACATCCTTCCGATGTCGCTGCATGGGGCCAAGCTATCGGTTCAGTCGTGGCCATTCTTATCGCTGTATGGATATATCACTGTCAGTGTCGGGACACCGAACGACGAAGCCAGGATGAAGTTCGCGCATTTGTGCAGGCCATACGCGAAGAGCTTAAATTCATTTGGGAGGCGTACAATTCTGACGCGCGAAAGTCGTTATTGGACGTCGTACAAGGCGCGGAGATGGGAGCCAGACCCGCCACGTTGAGAAGTGGCGTCATCGGATGATGTTGCCTAAAATCAAACGGGACGGAACAGTGTGGCGGGCGAAATCTTCGCCTGTAGAGTTGCGATGATTTGCTCCAACTCCACACGTGCTTCAGCCTGTAGGCCGAGGCATGTTGCAATGCCATTGGCATCAGTACTCAGTACTGGCAGCCATCGACAGACGAAAGTTCCCGTCATCAGCGCGCGCCATCCGGTACGAATGGAAATGCATTGAATCGCCAATAACCGCCGGGCTGTGAACATGGTCAAACTTGAACTCCTTGGTCATGTAGGCAAGGAATTTGTCTTGCACGACCAGCACCAATTTCCGGTTGACGTGCTCGAAGGTCTGCACCTTGTGATGCATCTGAACAAGGATGGTTTTCGCCGTCATTTTCCAGTTTATGCCGAACGACTTGTCCAAATCCTCGCCGTTATCGTTCCGGTCAACGCCAAGCTCCCGAAGCAAGCGCTGACGTTCCGGCCACACGGTTCCGGTAGTGTCGAGGGTCTGCAACTCGATACCCACAAAGTCACGAACCTTGCCGTCCCGAACCGATACGAGTACATAGTCGATGCTGCCACCCGGCACCGTCACTTCCGAAACGAGGTGAAGTTCGTTTCCCGGCTCGTGACTGGTCAGCAGGTGTAAGCAATCGGTGAAAATCTGCCCACGTTGAATAAGACGTGTTGGGCAAATGATGATCGGCTCTGGCTCTCGCCCATAGAGAACTGTGCAGGAACCAATCGAAATCTCCGGGTTAGACTTCCGAACTTTGTAGCAGCGCCTGCCAAGAAATGGACACTGCTGATCCGCGATCACCCTCTGCCAGTCAATATCCGGCGCGTCGGCGGCTTTGCCGAACAGTTCGACAACTTTGCTCATAGAAGACTATCGCACCTTTCTTGCGAAAGTTTGAGATAGTGGCGCGAAATGTCGATGCCCACTGACTTGAGGCCAAGATTACGGGCAGCAAGCAGCGTTGTGCCAGTCCCGCAGAAGGGATCAAGCACTATGCCGCCGGGTGGGCATGTGGCAAGCAGAGGTCTCCGACAGAGATCCAGAGGATAAGGGGCGAAGTGCGCACCGCGTCGCTGCGTATCCTCGGGAATGATGTCCCACACGTCACCCGGCTTGCTTCCGTTGGGATGGTACTTGAGGAAGTAGAAGCCCTTGTCTCGAAGCTCTTTCGCCCGACCTGAGACTTTCTCGCTATCCGAATGGGTGGCACGTTGCTGGCCACGAATAATCATGCGGAAGTCCGAGACGTTACCTGCCGCCACATCGGCGAGCATGCGGTCAAGCGCAGCGAAGGCGGCCTTCTTCTCGCTCTCGTCGAGGGCCGTGGAAAGCTCAAGCTGCCTCTTGTAGCGGACGCCGGAGACGCCTGTGGCAGAAACAACTGCGCCGTTGACGACTTTCGCCTCGCGCGGTTTCGACCGAATGGCGTCGGCGTTGTAATAGTAGCCCTTCGGCTGCTTCACGAAATGAAAGAGATTTTCGTGGACATTGGCTAGGCGATCTTTGCTGTTATCCATGCCACCCTTCAATTTGTTCCAGACGACGCTATTCCGCATCGTCCAGCCTTGGGCGTTGGTCAACTCAAAAGCCACCCTCCATGGAATCCCGACCAAGCCCTTGCCGTTGTAGGTGTCGCCAATGTTGAGCCAGAACGACCCCGTAGGTTTCAGAACTCGCTTCAATTCCAAGAAAATTGCAGCCAAGTCCTTTACGAAGTCCCGGTAATCGGCTTCAAGGCCGATGCCCCCGTTCTCATACTCCCGCTTTCCCCAATACGGCGGGGAAGTCATAGCGCAGTCGATGCAATCGTCGGGTAGAGACTTGAGAACGGCGAGCACATCGCCGTTGAGCAGCAGTGGGCGCAGGGTTGTTTCCCGCTGGTAGGCAGCGAATGCAGGCCCGCAATCCTTCGAGACGATTTGTGGTGACGACTGGTCGCTATCGCTTACGGTCTGCTTACGGTCGATTGCGCCGCTCACTGCCTCGATGCTCCAGTCACTCACTGAAATCCTCTCGTTTTACTGCATGCCATGATGGCCCATTTTGCCGCGTAAGCGCTTGTTTTTACTGGCGGAAGCGGTGAGATTCGAACTCACGAACGGTTGCCCGTTGCTAGTTTTCAAGACTAGTGCAATCGACCACTCTGCCACGCTTCCCAATTTTCATGCCTGCCGTGCAGGTCCGACATTATATATGAGCTGCTAGCAGACAAGCGCGCAGACAGTCAGATACAGCATTCGACCGGTTCGATGCCGGGGACGGCGACTACCAGATTCTCCACCAGGATTTTTTGGTCTTTTCCGGGCTGTGGTAGGCGCTGTCAGGATAAGTGGCCTGAATGACGCGCTCCGTATCGTCACGCAATTGCTGTTGTCCCAGCGCATCGTAAGAACGCATCATGATGAACAGCGCTTCTTCGACTGCTGGCGCATCCGGATATGCCTTGACCGCAGTCTGGGCGCGGTTGGCTGCGGAGAGGTAGGCGCCGCGACGGAAATAATACCTGGCGACGTGAACATCGTATTGCGCCATCGCATTGACCAGATACTTCATGCGCAGTGTGGCGTCCGGTGTATAGGTGCTGTCCGGAAAGCGTTCCACCAGCAGCTTGAACGAGTCGAAAGCGTCGCGTATCGCCTTGGGATCGCGTTCGGTACTGTCCTGGTCGGTGATGGTGTCGAAGATCATCGTGCGGCCATCGAAATGGATCAATCCGCGCAGGTAGTATATATAGTCGAGATGGGGGTGGTTCGGATACAGTTTGATGAACCGGTCCACCGCTGCCAGGCCTTGCGGCTGGTCGTTCAGGCGGTAGTAGGCGTAGGCGATGTTCATCTGCGCCTGTTGCGCATAGGCGCCGAAGGGATAACGCGATTCAAGTTTCTCGAAGTACTTGATGGCTTTCTCGTAACTGCCCGCAGTCAGTTCGTCTTTGGCTTCCGAGTATAATTTCGACACGGGCCAATCCGCCATTTCGTCTTTTCGTTCGGACAGCAGGCCGCACGCCGACAGGGAAAGGATGAATGCGGCGGTAAGCAGGCTCGACAAGATTTTTTGCATGACGTATGAGCAGTTTGAGCGTGTGCAAAGAAACAGGGATTTTACGCCGCTAATTATAACTGATGTCACATACTACTCCACCTGGGCTTGTAAAAACCTGCGCAGCCGATCTTGCTGACGCAGGTGCGCTCGACGAAGTCATCGACGAGGTTGATGAAGAAAACAGCCCGATTGTCCTGAAACTGAGCGCCATGGATGGCGGTAGCAGGCTGGACAAGGTACTCTCGACACTGGTTCCGCAGTATTCGCGCAGCCGCATCCAGCAATGGATCGCAGCCGGTCATGTGACCGTGGACGGCAAGTCCGCGTGCGCCAGAATGACGGTGCTGGGCGATGAAGTCGTCATCATGACGCCCCAGGCCGCAGCGGAAGAAAATGCCTTCCAGCCCGGGGCCATGACGTTGGAGATCGTGTATGAGGACGAGGCCATTCTGGTACTCGACAAGCCCGCCGGACTGGTGGTTCATCCGGCTGCGGGCAACTGGTCGGGGACCTTGTTGAATGGCTTGCTGCATTATTGCCCGACGCTGGCCGGCGTGCCGCGCGCCGGCATCGTGCATCGGCTCGACAAGGACACCAGCGGTTTGATGGTGGTGGCCAAGACGCTGGAGGCGCAGACCGATCTGGTGCGGCAGTTGCAGGCGCGGACAGTCAGGCGCCGTTATCTGGCGCTGGTCTGGGGGCTGCCGCCATTGTCTGGCATCGTGGATGCTGCCATGGCACGTCATCCGCGTGACCGGATCAGGATGGCGGTATCGGAAAGCGTGACTGCCAAGCCGGCGATCACCCATTATCAACGTCTTGCCGTGGGAGCGCTGGACGGACGCGTGGCCAGTCTGGTGCATTGCCAGTTGGAAACAGGGCGCACGCATCAGATTCGCGTGCATATGCAGTCGCTCGGTTTTGCGCTGGTCGGTGATGCTTTGTACGGCAGGGCGCATCTGATGCCGTTTTTCCCGCGTCAGGCGCTGCACGCCTGGCGGCTTGGTCTGGTGCATCCGGTCAGCCGCAGGCAGCGCGAATGGGAAGCCGGTTTGCCACAGGATTTCGCCGAACTGCTGGAGCGTGCGGAGATCGATGCCGGCGTTCTTGGCGCCATCGGGAAATAAACGGACGGAGACGATGGAATTGCTGATCCCCGAATGGAACGGCCGTCCTGCCAATGTTGGCGCGCTGACGACTTTGCGCCAGGGCGGCGTCAGCCAGGGGCCGTATGGTAATGGCTGCGGCCGTGGCGGCCTGAACCTGGCCGCGCATGTGCAGGATGATCCGGCGCACGTGGCGCGCAATCGCCATGTATTGCGCAGTATCCTGCCGTCGGAGCCGCTTTGGCTGAGGCAGGTGCATGGCGTCGACGTAGTCGATGCTGCCGAAGCAGCGGGCGTTGCAGAGGCGCCGCAGGCTGATGCCTGCGTGACGACGCAGGCCGGTGTCGTGTGCGCAGTCATGACGGCGGACTGTTTGCCGGTGCTGCTCTGTGACCTGGCCGGCACGGTGGTTGGCGTGGCGCATGCCGGATGGCGCGGTTTGGCTGCCGGCGTGCTGGAGCATGCTGTGGCGGCAATGCGTGAGCGCGGCCCCGGCGAAATTCTGGCATGGTTCGGCCCCGCCATCGGGCCGCAGCAATTTGAGGTCGGGCAGGAGGTACTGGACGCTTTCGTCGCGCAGGATGCCGCCAGCCGCGCTGCCTTTACCGCGAGTGCCGGGCGCGAGGGTCAGTTTTTTGCGGATATTTACCGGCTTGCCCGCTTGCGTCTGGCGCAGGTCGGTGTGCGGCGCGTATCGGGTGGCAGCTGGTGTACGGTCAGCGATACGCGGTTTTATTCCTACCGTCGCGACGCGATCACGGGACGCATGGCTTCGCTGATCTGGCTTCGCCAACCGGTGCTTGCAGGATGAGCCTGGAACCTGTTCACGATTTCCCGTTTTTGTTGTCGACGCGTGTGCCGCTTTTTATTTGACGATGCCGATTCCGCTTGCGCTGCGGCGTCCCGATCAGGTATAAAACGATAGTCAACGGAAATACACCGTAGAGAAAAAAGCTCATGATTCCTGCGATGGCGGACTGTTCGGTGATCGATATCATGGAGATGACATAGAGCCAGGCGATGGCGATGATGCGCATTGCGCTCTCCGTTTTTACAGGCTGGGCGGCAAACTGTAACCGCGAAAGATATAGAAGCGAGCATGGATAAGCAGAATATCCCTATGCAATCGGTGCAGGCGCAACTGGACGATCTGGGGGCGACTCTGGATCCCGCCGAAGTGCTTCGTTTGCAAAAAGATTACGCTGATCAGTTTACCTCTTTGTGGCACATCGTGGTCAATGCCGGGGTGCCGCCGGTTTCCGACCGGCGCATGTCGACGCCAGCCTGGAAAACCAGTCCGTTTTTTGCATTTCAGGCGGCGCTTTACCAGCTCAACTCACGGTTTTTGATGGCCCTGGTCGAGGCTGTTCAGTCGAGCAGCAAGGTCAAGCGGAAACTGCGTTTCACGGCGCAGCAAATGATCGATGCCCTGTCGCCGGCGAACTTTCTGGCTACCAATCCTGAAGCCCAGCAAAAGATGCTCGATACCAGAGGGGGGAGCCTGACGCGCGGCATGGTGCAATTGTTTGCCGATCTGCAGAAAGGCCACATTTCGCAAACCGATGAAACCGCGTTCGAGGTTGGCAAGGATGTGGCGACGACCGAAGGTTCGGTGGTGTTCGAGAATGCCTTGTGCCAGCTCATACAATACAGGCCGCTGACCAAAACGGTTCATGCGCGTCCGTTGCTGATCGTGCCGCCGTGCATCAACAAGTTCTACATCCTCGATCTGCAACCGCACAATTCGCTGGTGCGTTACGCGGTGGAACAGGGCAATACTGTTTTCCTCGTGTCGTGGCGCAATGCCGATGCTTCGATAGAAACGGCAACCTGGGATCAGTACGTCGATGATGCGGTGGTGCGCGCCATTCATGCCACGCAGGAAATTTCCGGGCAGGACCGGATCAATGCATTGGGTTTTTGCATTGGCGGCACGATTCTCTCCAGTGCGTTGGCAGTGCTGACTGCGCGCGGGGAGGAGCCGGTTGCTAGTCTGACCTTGCTGGCGGCGTTTCTCGATTTTCGGGATACCGGCATCATCGATGTTTACATCGATGATGCGCAGATCAGGCTGTACGAGCAAATGATAGGCAAGAAAGGTTTGATGATGGGGCGCGATTTCGCCGCGGCGTTTTCCAGTCTGCGCCCCAATGATTTGCTGTGGAATTACGTCGAATCGAACTATCTCAAGGGCGAAGCGCCGCAAGCTTTCGACCTGCTGTACTGGAATGCCGACAGCACCAATCTGCCGGGACCGATGTTTTGCTACTACCTGCGCCATCTGTATCTGGAGAACGCGCTCAGGGAGCCGGGCAGGCTGACCATCGCCGGCGAAAAGATCGATCTCCGCAGACTCGACATGCCGGTCTTCATTTACGCATCGCGCGAAGACCATATCGTGCCATGGGCGTCGGCCTATGCATCGACAGCGATTCTCAATGCGAAGAAACCGGGCAGCAACCATTTCGTGCTGGGCGCTTCCGGACACATTGCCGGCGTGATCAATCCGCCATCGAAGAACAAGCGCAGCTACTGGACCAATGACAGAATCGGCGCCGATCCGGAGGCCTGGTTCGTCGGCGCCAGGCAACATCCCGGAAGCTGGTGGCCGGAGTGGTCGGCTTTTCTCGCCAGGCATGCCGGCAAGCAGATTGCCGCGCCGGAAAGCGCAGGTAACGCCAGATACAAGACGATCGAGTCAGCCCCGGGACGATATGTCAAGGTCAGAACCGGATAGAGGTTCCATCAACAAGGAGGTAGGGCATGGTAAAGCGAATTGCCTATGTGACAGGCGGCATGGGAGGCATCGGAACTGCGATTTGCGCGCATTTTTGCAAAGATGGTCATACCGTCGTGGCCGGTTGCGGTTCGCATTCTGCCCGCAAGGAAAAATGGCTGGCATCCATGCGCGAACAGGGTCTCGACATTCACGCATCCGAGGGCAATGTATCGGACTGGGAGTCGACCAAGGCCGCGTTCGACAAGGTCAAAGCCGAAATCGGTGAAATCGACATTCTGGTCAATAACGCTGGCATCACGCGCGACGGCCAGTTCCGCAAGATGAGCAAGGGCGACTGGGATGCGGTGATCGACACCAATCTGAACTCGCTTTTCAATGTGACCAAGCAGGTGATTGACGGCATGCTCGATCGTGGTTGGGGGCGCATCATCAACATTTCTTCCGTCAACGGCCAAAAGGGACAGTTTGGTCAAACCAACTATTCGACCGCCAAGGCCGGCATTCATGGATTCACCATGGCCCTGGCGCAGGAAGTGGCGGCCAGGGGTGTGACGGTCAATACCGTCTCGCCCGGTTACGTCGGCACGGACATGGTTCGCGCGATTCGTCCGGAAGTACTGGAAAAAATCGTCGCCGGCATTCCGCTCAGGCGTTTGGGCGAACCGGAGGAAATCGCCTCCATTGTTGCCTGGATCGCATCGAATGAAGGTGGCTACGCCACCGGTTCCGACTTTTCGCTCAACGGGGGTTTACATATGGGTTGAGTTGTTTGTGCGGCCGGCGTCGCTTGATTCGCCGGCCCCGTTTTACCATGACATGGCCTGCTCGATGGCTGGAGGCAAACTGGAAGTTCAGATGACAAATGCAAAAAAAGCTGTAGCGCGTTTAATTAAAAAATACCCCAATCGCCGCCTGTACGATACGCAGACGAGTTCTTATATTACCTTGACCGATGTGAAGCAATTAGTCCTTGCTACCGAAGAATTTGCCGTCGTCGATGCCAGGAACGGCGATGATTTGACGCGCAGCATTCTGCTGCAGATCATCCTGGAAGAAGAGTCGCATGGCGCACCGATGTTTTCCAGCAACGCACTGTCGCAGATCATCCGCTACTACGGTCATGCCATGCAGGGCATGATGGGATCTTACCTGGAGAAGAATATCCAGGCTTTCATCGATATTCAGAACGGGCTGGCGGAAAATTCCAGGGGCCTCTATGAGGGTCAGCCCTTCAGTCCGGAAATGTGGACCCAGTTCATGAATGTGCAGGGGCCGATCATGCAAGGCATGATGAACAATTACATCGAGCAAAGCAAGAGTTTGTTCATCCAGATGCAGGAGCAGATGCAAAGCCAAACCAGGAGCTTATTCAGCGTATTTCCATTCGGACCGGGTGAGCCGGGTAAAAAGATATGAGAAGCTCGTGTTTGCATCATTTCAAGAAATATCGTATAATTTCCCCTCTCAGACGCGGGGTGGAGCAGTCTGGCAGCTCGTCGGGCTCATAACCCGAAGGTCGCAGGTTCAAATCCTGCCCCCGCAACCACTTCAGCTACGCCGTTCGCCGTCAAAGCCAACGGCGTAGCGTTTTCCAGAGGCCACGCATGGCCTCTTGTCGTCATGGTCGGTGACCGGATTTTCTGGAATTTCCGGCCACGACGATGGTTGGTTATCGAACTGACACATCCTCAAAAATCAATTCGCCATGATGCATGCCGCCAGCTTCGCCAGCGAAGGCTGCACCCAGAACTTGCGCAGCGACGAAGCGCTTGCGGTGAGATGCAGCAGCTTGTCCTGTCCGGTCAGGATCAGCGATAGCCTGTTCAGGCGTTTATCTTGCAGCGCTTGCCGTAGTGGCGCGAACCAGTCGCGCTCCAGTGTTTCCATGCCTTGCAGCCAGACTCCCCATTCCTGGGCCAGGCCCGGTTCAAGCAGGGTTTCCAGCATCAGCAAGCCGCGTTCGCCGGGAGTGGCAAGAATAGTTTCAAGGGTAGCGTCGGACTGTTGTGCTGCGTTGAGCGCGCGCGGCCAGCCGTGCAGATTGAAGGCGGCCTGATAGGCGGCCGTACTGGAGGGGGCGCCGGCATCGCCGCCGCCCCAGAGCCAGAGCGAATTGACCGGCGTCTTGCCATGCATCTCGCGTTCTTCGTTGAGCGACTCCGAAAACCATTGCATCTGCACTTCGTTTTGCAGTTTGCGCCAGGCCCGCGCGCCTGGACCTGCCGGCATCCAGATGTCGATGTTGCGGCCGCTGGCGGCTTGCGGCGATGCGGTGAGCAAGCCGGCCCAGTTATCGGCGCGTAGGAGCCAGGTAGCGGCGTCGATGTAGAGCAGTGTGTGGCCGCTTTCTTCACATGGCGCAAGGGCGGACTGGAAGAGGCGGCGCGCGTCGGCCTCCTCCAGTTCCAATTGACCAGTGTTGGTCAGCACCAGATGACTGCGGGCCACGTGCAGGTGCGCCGGTTGCAGGACGAACCAGTGGCCTTCGCGCAATGGCGGATGGCGTGCCTGCAGGAGCGGGACGGCAGCGCATGGGCTGTTGCCGCGTTCGTCCGCGTTGTTGGCCCCGGTTAGGCCGAACTGGTGGCTGAGCCAGTGTTCATGCGGTAGGGCGCGGGCAAACGGATCGAAATGTTGCAGCGGCTGGGATGGTTTGCCGCGCGCCAGTAGCATGGCAAGGGCGGGGGTTTGGCACGCGCGCAGCAGATCAGGCGCCATCCCGGCCTGCGGCAGGCCGAAAGGGAGCAGGATGTCGAGATGATTCATGCCGCGATTGTAGGTGAAAACCTTTTACGCGATGCGTCCAGTCGCGAAGGATTATCCGGTTTCGGCGTGCTGCGACGACGGTGAAAGATATCGGAGAGTGTGGCAAACTGGCAGGTCTGCTTGGTTTTCCGCATTGTTGCAGTCCTTGCGCTAATCTTTTTTCGTGAAAAGTGAGTCCGGATTTGAGTTTGGTCAAGAATTTACCTTTTGAGTGGCTGGTCGGCATCCGGTATACGCGCGCCGGCAAGCGTAGCGGCCGTAATCGCTTCATTTCCTTCATTTCCCTGATTTCCATGGCCGGCATCGCACTCGGCGTTGCCGCGCTGATCGTTGTGCTGTCAGTGATGAACGGTTTCCAGAAAGAAGTGCGCGACCGCATGCTGTCGGTGCTGGCGCATATCGAAATATTCGATGCTTCCGGCGCCATGCAGGATTGGCAGGCGGTGGCCAGGCAGGCCTTGCAAAACAGGGAAGTCATCGGCGCTGCACCTTATGTGACGGCGCAGGCGATGATGACGCGCGACGACAATGTGCGCGGCGTGGTCATTCGCGGCGTGCTGCCGCAGGAGGAACCGAAGGTGTCGGATGTCGCCGGGCGGATCACGCAGGGCCGCTTCTCCGATCTCAGGCCGGGCGAGTTCAACATTGTGCTGGGCGTCGAACTGGCGCGCAGTCTGCGTGTGGGCTTGGGCGACAAGGTCACGCTGATTGCGCCGCAGGGGCAGGTGACGCCGGCCGGGGTGCTGCCGCGCTTGAAGCAGTTTACGGTGGTCGGTATTTTCGAGGCGGGGCATTACGAGTTCGACGCTTCGCTGGCGTTTATCCAGATCGAAGATGCCAAGCGATTGTTCCGTCTCGTTGCGCCATCCGGCGTGCGTCTGCGCATTCAGGATATGTTGCAGGCGCCGCAGGTGGCTCATGCGCTGGCGCAAACGCTCAGCGGTCATTTCTATCTGCGTGACTGGTCGCAACAGAACAGCAACTGGTTCGCCGCTGTCAAGACTGAAAAGCGCATGATGTTCATCATCCTGACGCTGATCGTCGCCGTGGCGGCCTTCAACCTAGTGTCGACGCTGGTGATGACGGTGACCGACAAGCAGGCCGATATCGCCATCCTGCGCACGCTCGGCGCAGCGCCGGGGGCTATCATGAAAATCTTCGTGATTCAGGGTGCGCTAATCGGCTTGATCGGTACTGCGTTGGGCGTTGGCTTCGGCGTGCTGGTGGCGCTCAATATCGACGTCATCGTGCCGGCCATCGAGCGTCTTTTTCACGTACAGTTTTTGCCTAGGAGCATTTATGTCATTTCCGAATTACCATCCGACCTGATCTGGTCGGATGTGTGGACCATAGGCGGCGTGGCAGTGGTGCTGGCCTTCCTGGCGACGCTGTATCCGAGCTGGGCGGCGGCGCGCGTCAAACCGGCGGAGGCCCTGCGCTATGAGTGATGTGATGACCGGTGCTGCCGTCGATCCCGTGCTGTCCGGCCGTGGTTTGCGCAAGACCTTCACACAGGGAAAATATACGGTCGAGGTGTTCAGCGGCATCGATATCGATATCGATGCCGGCGAGCAGGTCGCCATCGTCGGCGCTTCAGGCTCCGGCAAATCGACGCTGCTGCATTTGCTGGGAGGTCTCGATACGCCGACTAGTGGCGTCGTCAGTCTGCAAGGCAAGGATTTTGCCGGTCTGGGGGAAGCAGCGCGCGGCAATCTGCGCAATGCGGCATTGGGTTTCGTCTATCAGTTTCACCATTTGCTGCAGGAGTTCTCCGCGCTGGACAATGTTGCCATGCCGCTGATGATTCGTCGCGTCAGGCGCGATCAGGCACAGGAACAGGCGCGCGCCATCCTGGCGCGGGTCGGTCTGGAAAACCGTGTCCGGCATGTACCGGGCGAGTTGTCCGGTGGCGAGCGTCAGCGTGTCGCGCTGGCGCGCGCTCTAGTGACCCGGCCGGCCTGTGTGTTGGCCGATGAGCCGACCGGCAATCTGGACCGCGTGACCGCCGACAAGACTGTTGCGCTGATGATAGAACTGTCGCAAACGCTGGGCACGGCTTTTGTCATCGTCACGCACGACATCGCGCTGGCGCGGCGCTGCGGTCGTGTTTTACGATTGGCTGAAAACGGCTTGTCGCCGTATGCTGCCTGATGAATTGCAGCATAGTGAATTGAACGTAGTTGACTGAAACAGGGAGAATGCATCATGAATACACGCCAATGGCTGGAAAAACTGGTCGCCTTCGATACGACCAGCCGTGATTCCAATCTGGATCTGATTGCCACTGTGCGCGACAGTTTGCAGCAGCAGGGCATCACGCCCTGGCTGGTGCATAACGAGGAGCGCACCAAGGCCAATCTGTTTGCGACGCTGCCGGCAACGCAGGGTTCCGAGGCGGGCAGCACCCAGGGGGGTATCGTGTTGTCCGGTCATACCGACGTGGTGCCGGTGGACGGCCAGAAATGGGACAGCGATCCATTTATATTGACTGAACGCGATGGCGTGCTGTATGGCCGCGGCAGTTGCGACATGAAGGGTTTCATCGCCGCCGCACTGGCATTGGTGCCGGAGTTCCTGGCAATGCCGCGCGGCAAGCCTTTGCATCTGGCGTTTTCTTACGATGAAGAAGTCGGTTGTGTCGGCGCGCCATCCATGCTGGCCGAATTGCAGGAGCGTGGTATTCGTCCGGAAGGCTGTGTGGTCGGAGAGCCGACCAATATGAAGGTGGTGGTGGCGCACAAGGGCATCAATGCTTTCAGTTGCCGCGTGCATGGCAAATCGGCGCATTCCTCGCTCACGCCGCAGGGCTGCAATGCCGTTGAATACGCTGCGCGCCTGATCTGCGCGATTCGCGATTTTGCTGATGATTACAAGGTCGATGGTCCTTACGATCATCTGTACGATGTGCCGTTCACCACCATGACGACCAATCAGATTCGCGGCGGCATTGCGATCAATACCATTCCTGATCTGTGTGAGTTCACGTATGAATTCCGCAATCTGCCGGGTATGTCGCCGGACAGGATGCAGGCGGAAATCACCGATTACGTGCGCGATCGTTTATTGCCGAAAATGCAGGCCGAATATCCGGATGCCCGGATCGATATCGACAGCGTCGCCTCCAGCCCAGCGCTGGAAACAGCGGAGCAGGAAGCCATTACCGCGCTGGTGCGCGCACTGACCGAAGACCAAGAAAAGCGCAAAGTGGCTTATGCCACCGAGGCTGGCCTGTTCCAGCGCATCGGCGTTCCCACCATCGTGTGCGGTCCCGGTGAGATCGCCCATGCGCACAGGTCGAATGAATTCGTGGCGATCGCGCAGTTGGCGCGCTGCGAAGAATTCCTGCGCAAACTGGGGCGCTCCATGCAGATTGCCTGATCAGGGTGACCCTGTCGTGTCTCCCGGTTGCGCGCACTGGATCGATACGCACTGCCATCTCGATGCTGGCGAATTCGCTGGTGAAGCGCTTGCCATCGCCGATGATGCGGCAAGGCAGGGTGTCGGCATGATCGTCGTGCCGGCGGTGTCGGCCCGTCAGTTTCAGGCGGTCGCCGCGCTCGCTGCCCAGCGCGCTAATTGCGTCTATGCGCTGGGTATCCATCCGCTGCATGTACCCGCTGCGCAAGAAAGCGATCTGCTGCTGCTGCGCCGGGCGATCGAGTCGGCGCTGGAGGACGAGCGCTTTGTCGCTATTGGTGAAATCGGCCTAGATTTTTTCGTGCCGGCATTGAAAGACGGCGCCTTGCGTGATAAGCAGGAACATTTTTATCGCGAACAGCTCAAGCTGGCGCATGAATATGACTTGCCGGTGCTGCTGCATGTCCGGCGTTCGCAGGACATCATTCTCAAATACCTGCGCCGCATCGCTGTGCCCGGCGGCATCGCGCATGCCTTCAATGGTAGTGTCCAGCAGGCCGGGGCCTTTGTCGCGCTGGGATTTCGGCTGGGATTCGGCGGCGCCATGACTTTTCCGCGTGCCTTGCAGATTCGTCGTCTGGCTGCCGGCATGCCGCTGGACACCATGGTGCTGGAAACCGATGCGCCGGATATGGCTCCCGCCTGGCTGCATCCGGCACGGAATACGCCGGACCAGATTCCGCGCATCGGCGAGGCGCTGGCTGCATTGCGCGGCATCAGCGCCGACCGGGTGGCGCAGGCGACGTGCGCCAATGCGTGTGCGGCGTTGCCGCGTCTGGCCTCGCTCTGTTGATCCGTGCGCAGCGCGATTCTCGGTTTTGCCGCAGGAATAGCGTTGTTGCAGATGCAGGCTCGGCTGCTGTCTGGCGCAGGGTACGGGGTGTTGCTGGCCGTGACGGCGATCCTGTTGTTGACTGGTTGGCGTTTGCGCCGGACTGGCGTGCATGTCGTGTGGCGTATGGTGGCCTTTGCGCTCGCCGGGATGGGTTTCGGGTTTGCCTGGGGCGGCCTGTATGCCCGGCACTATCTGGATGAAGCGTTGCCGCTTGCCTGGGAGGGGCGCGACGTGACGGTGGTGGGCACCGTGGATAGTTTGCCGTACCGCTTCGAGCGTGGTGTGCGTTTCAATTTCCAGGTGGAAAAAATTGCGCCGCAGGGCACGGAAACACCACAGATCCCTGCCCGCCTGTCGCTCGCCTGGTATGCGGCCGGGTCGTTCAGCAAGGGCAATGCGGTGTCTGCGGCTGCCGTTCCTGATCTGCGGCCCGGCGAGCGCTGGCAGTTGACCGTGCGTCTCAGGCGTCCGCATGGCAGCGCCAATCCGCATGGCTTCGATTATGAAGTATGGTTGCTGGAGCAGGGCATACGCGCGACCGGCAGCGTGCGTCCTGACGCGCAACCGGCGACCAGGAATCGTCGTTTGCAGTCCTTCGTCTGGACGCCGGGCCATGTCATCGAGTATTGCCGGGGCTGGTTGCGCGAGCGTATTGTCGCGGCCCTGCCTGGGCAAGCCTATGCTGGCGTCATCGTTGCGCTGGTGATTGGTGAGCAGCGTGCCATCGACCAGTCCGAGTGGACTGTTTTCAATCGAACCGGGATTGCTCATCTGGTGGCTATTTCAGGCTTGCATATCACCATGATTGCTGGTCTGTTCGCGGCTTGCGCCGGCTTTTTGTGGCGCCGTTCTTTTTTCACGCGGGCGCAATTGCCCTTGCTTTTTCCGGCGCAAAAAGTCGCCGTGCTGGCTGGTCTCCTGTCCGCTTTGCTCTATACCTTGCTGGCTGGCTTCGGTATTCCGGCGCAGCGCACGCTGTATATGCTGGCGGTGGTCGGCGCGGCGTTCTGGATGGGACGGTTGACGCCGATTTCCTGTGTGATGTGTCTTGCGCTCGGCGTGGTGCTGCTGGCAGACCCCTGGGCGCTGTTATGGCCGGGTTTCTGGTTGTCGTTCGGCGCTGTGGCGATCATTCTGTATGCATCGTCCGGGCGGGTCGGCAACGACACCGCGATGGAAGCGCAAGCGCTTATCGTCATGCAACGGCGTCGCAGGGCGGCGCGGCTGTGGCGGGTGTTGCGCGAGGGCGCTTGGACGCAATATGTCGTGACGCTCGGTTTATTGCCGCTGACTTTGCTGTTGTTCGGCCAGTACTCCCTGGTGAGTCCACTGGCCAATGCGCTGGCGATTCCGCTGATCACTTTGCTGGTAGCGCCTTTGTCGCTGCTCGGTAGCATCTTGCCGGCGCCGCTGTCGGCATGGGTATTGGGATTGGCGCATGCGTTGCTGGAGTGGCTGGTCGGTTTGCTGAGCTGCTTGAGCAGCCAGCCTTTCGCAGTCTGGGAAACGCCGCTGCCGTCATCATGGATGTTTTTGCTGGCGCTGGCGGGGACTTTGCTATTGTTGGCACCGCGCGGGTGGCCGGCGCGCTGGCTGGGATGGTTCGGCTGGTTGCCGTTGGCGTTCAACAGCGCGACCTGGCCAGCAGAAGGGCAGATGCGGGTGACTGCCCTCGATGTCGGTCAAGGCATGGCGCTGCTGGTGGAAACTGCGCGGCACCGTCTGCTTTACGATGCCGGGCCGGCCTGGTCGACGGAGTCGGATGCCGGTAACCGGGTCATTCTGCCGTATCTGCGGATGCGCGGCATTCATCATCTGGATGTGATGGTGATTTCGCACAGCGACATCGACCATGCCGGCGGCGCGTTGTCGGTGCTACGTGAGATTGCTGTCGATCGCGTTTATTCTTCCCTGCCGCTCACGCATCCTGTCGCGCAGGTCGCGCCGGATCATCGGCGCTGCCTTGCGGGACAGCGCTGGAACTGGGATGGCGCAGCGTTCAGCATGCTGTATCCGGTCCAGTCCATTTACGACAGCGGGAAGTGGCAGCCTAATGCGCGCAGCTGTGTGCTGAAAGTCGCTCTGGGCAAAAGTGCCATCCTGCTGCCGGGCGACATCGAAGCCGTCCAGGAGAGCGAACTCGTGAATAGCGACGTGGCCGCTGATTTGCGGGCGACGGTGCTGCTAGCGCCGCATCATGGCAGTGGTACGTCGTCCACGGAAGCGTTTCTGCGCGCGGTCGATCCCGAAGTCGCCGTGTTCCAGGCCGGCTATCGTAATCGCTTCAACCATCCCAAGCCCGAGGTGTTCGAGCGCTACGCGCGCCTGGGCATCCGCCGTGTGCGTAACGATGAAGCAGGTGCGATCACGTTCGTGTTCGACGCTGGAGTGGGTGTCGAGGAATATAGGCGTGAGCATGCGCGTTACTGGTACGGTCGTTAGCGCGTGAAAGGCATCGGATAGTCTCCGGCTGTTGAATCAACTTCCCTGATGGCAGGAGGAGCAGGAAGGGGCGGATTGCGGTACAATCCGCATTTCCCGCATGTGCCATTCGGCGCCTCTCTGTAATGACCAAGTTCGTATTTGTCACCGGCGGTGTCGTGTCTTCTCTCGGTAAAGGGATTGCCGCCGCTTCTCTCGCTGCGATCCTCGAATCGCGCGGTCTTCGCGTCACTCTGCTGAAGCTCGATCCCTATATCAATGTCGATCCGGGAACCATGAGTCCGTTTCAGCACGGCGAAGTCTTTGTCACCGACGACGGCGCCGAAACCGACCTGGACCTGGGCCACTATGAGCGCTTCATCACCGCCACGATGAAGAAAGTGAATAATTTCACCACCGGCCAGATTTATGAGTCCGTGATCCGCAAGGAGCGCCGCGGTGAATATCTGGGCAAGACCGTGCAGGTCATTCCGCATATCACCAATGAAATCCAGGATTTCATCCATCGCGGCGCCGCAGGCTTCGATGTGGCGCTGGTCGAAATCGGCGGTACCGTCGGCGATATCGAGTCACTGCCATTCCTCGAAGCCGCGCGCCAGTTGAGTCTGCGCGCGGGCCGCAGCGCGGCTGCCTTCGTCCATCTGACGCTGGTGCCATATCTGGCGTCTGCCGGTGAACTGAAGACCAAGCCGACCCAGCACAGCGTGCAAAAGCTGCGCGAAATCGGTATTTCTCCGGATGCCTTGTTGTGTCGTGCCGACCGTCGCATTCCCGATGATGAGCGCGACAAGATTTCGCTGTTCTCCAATGTGGCTGTCAACGCTGTGATTTCGGCATGGGACACCGACAGCATTTACAAGATTCCACAGATGCTGCACGATCAGGGTCTGGATGACATCATCTGCGAAAAATTACTCTTGTCACTGAAGCCGGCAAATCTGTCGGTCTGGGACAAACTGATTCATGCGCAGGAAAATCCGGTGCATGAAGTGTCCATTGGCATGGTCGGCAAGTACGTCGATCTGACCGAATCGTACAAATCCCTGACCGAGGCATTGCGCCACGCCGGTATTCATACCGGCTGTCGCGTCAATATCGGGTATCTGGACTCGGAAGAAATCGAAACCACCGGTACCGCCGGTCTGGCCAGGTACGATGCGATTCTGGTGCCGGGCGGCTTCGGCAAGCGCGGTGTGGAAGGCAAGATCGCCGCAGCTAGGTTTGCGCGCGAGAATAAAGTGCCTTACCTCGGCATCTGCTTGGGCATGCAGGTGGCGCTGCTGGAATATGCGCGTAACAAGGCCGGTCTGACCAGGGCCAACTCGACCGAATTCGACCCGGAAACGGAGCAGCCGGTCGTGGCCTTGATCGACGAGTGGCAAAACCACGACGGCAAAGTCGAGAAACGCGACGCCGCTTCGGATCTGGGCGGCACCATGCGTCTGGGTGCGCAGACCTGTGATATCAAGCCGGACACCCTGGCTGCGGAGATTTACGGCGCCAGGGTCACGGAGCGTCATCGTCACCGTTACGAAGCGAACAATTTTTATCTGCCGCGCGTCGAACAGGCGGGGCTGATCGTGTCGGCGCGCACGCCGACCGAAGGTCTGTGTGAAATCATGGAATTACCGCGCGCCGGCAGCGACAATGCGCATCCATGGTATCTGGGCGTGCAGTATCACCCGGAGTTCAAATCGACGCCGCGCGATGGTCATCCATTGTTTATCTCGTACATCAAGGCTGCGCTGAAGCATCGCGAGGCAAGGAAAGGAAAAGCATGAAACTCTGCGGTTTTGACATCGGCCTGGATCAGCCTTTTTTCCTGATCGCCGGCACCTGTGTGATCGAATCGGAACAAATGGCGCTGGACACTGCCGGCGCCCTGAAGGAAATCACGGCTGAACTGGGTATTCCGTTCATCTACAAGTCGTCTTTCGACAAGGCCAACCGTTCGTCCGGCACATCGTTTCGTGGCCTGGGGATGGAAAAAGGTCTGGAGATCCTGGCCAGGGTCAAACAGCAGATCGGCGTGCCGGTGTTGACGGACATTCATGAAATCGACGAGATCAGGCCGGTTGCGGAGGTCGTCGATGTGTTGCAAACGCCGGCTTTTCTGTGCCGCCAGACCGACTTCATCCGCGCTTGTGCGCAGGCGGGCAAACCGGTCAATATCAAGAAGGGCCAGTTCCTGGCGCCGCACGACATGATCAACGTGATTGCCAAGGCGCGCGCGGCAGCCAGGGAAGCCGGTCTGCCGGAAGACAATTTCATGGCGTGCGAGCGCGGCGTTTCCTTCGGCTATAACAATCTGGTGTCCGATATGCGTAGTCTTGCGATCATGCGTGAGACCGGCGCGCCAGTGGTGTTCGACGCTACCCACTCGGTGCAGTTGCCGGGCGGGCAGGGCGCTTCTTCGGGCGGGCAGCGCGAATTTGTCCCCGTGCTTGCCCGCGCGGCGATCGCAGCAGGTGTTGCCGGTGTGTTCATGGAAACCCACCCGAATCCGGCCGAGGCCAAATCCGATGGTCCCAATGCGGTTCCACTGGCTCGTATCGAGGAGTTGCTGGGAACAATGGTCGAACTGGACCGTATCGTGAAAAAGTCGGCTTTTCCGGAAAGCGATTTTTCCTGAGCCAATTGCGACCTTCCGTCAATTTTATACTATCTGCTGCAAATCCCTGGAGATGTCTGAATGAGTGCAATCGTTGATATTATCGGCCGCGAAATAATCGATTCGCGCGGCAATCCCACTGTCGAATGCGATGTTCTGCTGGAATCCGGCGTACTCGGTCGTGCCGCCGTACCTTCCGGCGCATCGACAGGTTCGCGGGAGGCGATCGAGCTGCGCGACGGCGACAAGAACCGTTATTTCGGCAAAGGTGTGCTGCAGGCCTGCGAAAATATCAACACCGAGATTTCCGAAGCGATCATGGGTCTGGACGCCAACGAACAGGCCTTCCTGGACCGTACCTTGATCGATCTCGACGGCACCGAAAACAAGGCCCGCCTGGGTGCCAATGCCACGCTGGCAGTGTCCATGGCAGTCGCCAAAGCCGCTGCTGAAGAAGCAGGCCTGCCGTTATACCGCTATTTCGGCGGCAGCGGCTCTATGCAGATGCCGGTGCCGATGATGAATGTCATCAACGGCGGCGCGCACGCAGACAATAATCTCGACCTGCAGGAATTCATGATCATTCCGGTTGGTGCGCCGAATTTTCGCGAAGCGATCCGTTACGGCGCCGAAGTGTTTCACACGCTGAAGAAAATTCTGCACGCCGAGGGCCTGGCGACATCGGTCGGCGACGAGGGCGGTTTTGCACCGAGCGTGGCCAGTCACGAAGCAGCGATCCAGCTGATCCTGCAAGCGATCGAAGCAGCAGGCTACCAGGCCGGCACGCAGATCGCTCTGGGGCTGGATTGCGCCGCCAGCGAATACTACAGGGATGGCAACTACCATCTGGCAGGCGAAAACATGGTATTGACACCGGCGCAGAAGGCCGGCCTGCTAGCATCGTGGTGCGACAAATATCCGATCATCAGCATCGAAGACGGCATGGCCGAGAACGACTGGGCCGGCTGGAAGCTGCTGACAGAGACGCTGGGCAAGAAAGTGCAACTGGTCGGCGATGACCTGTTCGTCACCAATACCAGAATCCTGCAAGAAGGTATCGATCAGCACATTGCCAACTCGATCCTGATCAAGATCAACCAGATCGGTACGCTGACAGAAACCTTCGCCGCCATCGAAATGGCCAAGCGCGCCGGTTATACCGCCGTGATTTCGCACCGCTCCGGAGAAACCGAAGACTCGACCATCGCCGACATCGCTGTCGGCACCAACGCGCTGCAAATCAAGACCGGCTCGATGTCGCGCTCGGACCGTATGGCCAAGTACAACCAGCTGTTGCGTATCGAAGAAGATCTTGGCGACATCGCCAGCTATCCTGGCCGTTCAGCTTTTTACAATCTGAAGTAGGCAAGACGTCCGGCAGCATGCATCTGCCGGACGCTGACCCGGCATTCTTCCGATGCGCTTGATCATTCTCTGTCTCACAACGCTGCTGATGCTGATCCAATACCCGCTCTGGCTGGGTAAAGGGGGATGGTTGCGGGTATGGGATCTCGACCAGCAGGTCTTGCAGGCGCAACAGAAGAACGAAGAACTCAAGGTGCGCAACGCCAAGCTCGAATCCGAAGTGCAGGATCTGAGGCTGGGCACCGGTTCGGTGGAAGAGCGTGCGCGCTACGAGCTTGGCATGATCAAGCGGGGCGAAGTCTTCGTGCAGGTCTTCGACGGTAATACCGCCGGCGTATCGCGGATGCCGCCGATGCAATCGGCGTCTCCATCTTCATCTTTCCCGGCTGACGTTAAGAGCCGCTGACACAACG